>CP073746.1:3160000-3460000 GCA_024397995.1 bacterium SCSIO 12827
GCGGGCCCGACGGCCCGCGCACGGGCACCAAACCCGGCACCTTCCTGGGCTTCGGGTTCGAGCCGGACTTCCGCCACGAGATCGTGGTCAAGCGCCACGCGGACGACAGTTTCACCGCCGTCAAGGAAGCCAAGAAGGTCAAGCGCTCCCTCGCCCGCGTCGCCGCCCCCATCACCAGTTCCCTTTATCTAGCAGGTGAAGGCCAAGGTCTGCCGGCCAACGTACTGGCGGAACTAATCCGGATTTATTCCTGGGACGTCGATTTCCAACGCGACATCCGCGAGGGCGACGCCTTCGAGGTCACCTACGAGGAAGTCCGCGACGAGGAGGGCCGTCTGGTTCATGCCGGCACCGTGCATTTCGCGGCCCTGACCCTGTCCGGCGACCGCCGGGCGCTCTACCGCTTCGTCACCGCCGCGGGCGACGTCGATTATTTCGACGACAAAGGCCAGGGTGCGCGCAAGGCGTTGATGCGCACCCCCATCGACGGGGCCCGCCTGTCGTCCGGCTTCGGGAAGCGCCGTCATCCGGTTCTCGGCTATAATAAAATGCACCGGGGCGTTGATTTCGCCGCCCCTCAGGGCACGCCCATCTATGCCGCCGGGGACGGCGTCGTCACTTTCGCCGGACGCAAGGGCGGCTACGGAAATTACATCAACATCCGCCACAACGGGCGCTATCACACCGCCTATGCCCATATGAAGGGTTTCGCCCGCGGCATGAGCCGGGGCAAGCGCGTGCGCCAGGGCGAGGTCATCGGCTATGTCGGCACCACCGGCCGCTCCACCGGCCCGCACCTGCATTACGAGATCCTGGTCGACGGCGGACAGGTCAATCCGCTCAGCGTGCGTATGCCGTCGGGGCGCAAGCTGACGGGCAAGGAATTGGCGCGCTTCCTGGCCGCCAAGGACCAGATGGACTTGCAGTTCGCCCGCCTGGACGATAACCAGAAGGCCGACAGACAACGCGACATGGCGGCCGCCCGATAATCCCAACGGGTGCCGCGCCCAAGGATCAGGCGGAGCCCTTCATGGTGGACCCAAGCCCTCTCTCTCTCGCCTTCACGGACAGCGGCGCCGGCAAACCGCTGGTGATCCTGCACGGCCTGTTCGGCTCCAAGCGCAATTGGGGGGCCATCGCCAAGGCGCTTGCCGGCACCCGCCGGGTGCTCTGCCTGGACCTGCGCAATCACGGGGAAAGCCCGTGGGACCCGGCCATGAACTACCCGGCCCTGGCCGCCGACGTCGCCCATTTCATCCGCTCCAAAGGCTTGGGTGCCGCCGATGTGATCGGCCATTCCATGGGCGGCAAGGCGGCCATGACCCTGGCGCTGTCCCATCCCGAACTGGTCGGCAGCCTGACCGTGGTCGATATCGCGCCTGCCCCCCCGCCCGGCACTTTCATCCATTACGTCGAGGCACTGCGCGCCATTGACCTTTCCAGAATCACCTCGCGCAAGGACGCGGACGCCCAACTGGCGCCCGTAGAAAAGAACCCCGGCATCCGCGCCTTCCTGTTGCAGAACCTGGAAAGCGGCGCCGACGGCTTCACCTGGCGGGTCAACCTGGACGCCCTGAGCGCCGCCATGGAAGACCTACTGGATTTCGAGACGCCGCCCCACGGCCACAGTTACCGGGGCCCGGCCCTGTTCCTGGCCGGCGGGGCGTCCGATTACATCGACCCGCACCACCACGGAGAGATCAACCGCCTGTTCCCCGCCGCCCGCGTCGAGGTCCTGCCCGGTGTCGGCCATTGGGCCCATGCGGAAGCGCCCGAGCTGTTCCTGAACCACGTCAAAGGCTTCCTTGGCACCTAACGCCAGGGATGCCGGAGGAGGCAGTCATGTATGCCGTGATTTTCGAAGTCACCCCCAATCCGGCCCACGCCCAGGAGTATTTCGACCTGGCCGCCGAATTGCGGCCCGATCTGGAAAAGATCGACGGCTTTATCTCCATCGAACGATTCCAGAGTCTGGCCGACCAGGAGCGCTACGTGTCCTTGTCGTTCTGGCGCGATGAGGCGGCGATCGCCGAATGGCGCGGCCATCTGGGCCATCAGGCGGCGCAGGATGCGGGCAAGGCCGGGATCTTCAAGGATTTTCGGATCAGGGTCGCCAAGGTGGAGCGGGATTACACCCTCGCCGACCGGGTCTGACGCGGAACCTAGACGGGGCGGCCGAACAGGCCTGACGACAGGCTGGCGTTGATCGCGATCATGCCGTCCACGTTCGGATGCGCCGCCGAGAGTGCCGCCGCCGTGGCGCGGTCCATGAACTGGGCAAGGGACAGCATGTCATCCCGCATATCCGCAGGTGCTGGGTGGCTCGAATCCGAGGCTTCGGCCTGCACGATCGTCCAGAGTTTCTGATTGTAGCCGAGGGCCCGGACCAGGACGGCTCGATCATGGGGGTGTTCGGCGGCATCGCGCAGTACGGCGGCGGCCCGGGCGAAAGCTTCTGCTTCGGCCGGGCGACCGGAAATGACCGAATGGTGTGCCCGGCCATAGGCGCGCGAGGCGGCGGTATGTTGCCGGATCATCGCCATCACGGCCTTCCCGTATTCAAAAGATCGGCGACCAGACTTTCCGTGCGCACGGTGAAGCGCAGGCCCGCGGTCGCGAAACGGTCCTGAAGCTGCAATGCGACCTGGCGCGCGGCGTCTTCGTTCAGGTCGGCGCCGGTCAACTTGTCCTCGGCCGCCTGCAGGGTATTGGAAAGATCCTGGGTGAATTGCCCGCGCGTCGTCAGCGCCGTGATGTCGGCGCCGACGCGCTGCGTCGTCGATCGCACCTGCCGGGTTGCACCGGAAAGATCGGCCAGGGCCGCGTCGATGTCCGCATCCGTGGCGAAGCCGTTATAGTCCCCGGCGGCCGTGCCGATGCCGAGCGCATCCGATGAGGACGCCCCGCCCTCGACCGTGATCTCGGCGCCGGACAGATCGCCGACCCGCGTCGTCTGACCGTCCGCCGGATCATTGATCAGGTTGACCCCGGCGTAAGACGCATCACCTGCGAGACTGCTGAGCTGCGACCTGATCTGGTCGAACTGTTCCGCCGCCGCCTGTCGCTGTTCCGCCGTACCACCGCGCACGGCCGTGGCGATGCCACGCAGTTGGCGTGTCAGATCCTCGACCGCATGCAGGCCGACCGACGCGGTCTCGGCCGACGACAGCGCCTGATTGATGCCGGACTTGAGATCGAACAAATCGCCGACCCGGCCGGCCGCCGCGCGGCCGGCATAGAAATCCTGGGGATCGTCGGCGACGCGATTGACCCGCCGCCCCGTGGCCAAGCTATCGGCGACCTGCAGACGCAGGGCCTCGGTCCGCTGCAATTGCAGCAGGTTTGCCCGAACGCCTTTGCTGAGAGTCACGTCAGCCATCAAGCCGATCCTTTCATGGGATCAGCCTAATATCATTCCGGAATCGATACAGTGATGGAAGTCACACGGTTCTAAGCGTTAACGGGGCTTTCGCGCGATGAACTTCATGCCCGGTTTGAAGGCCGGCAGCTTCTTCACGATTTCAAGTCCCATGCTTTCCAGCAACAACCGCATGCTGGCCGGGTTGAAATAGACACAATGGACAGGCGGGTTGAAACCGTCCCACGTATCCAGGTCGCGGGGTCGCCGCCAATGGCTGATGTCCGGCGTCGTCACATAAACCACGCCACCCGGATTCAACAGTCGGGCGATCGCCGCCATGAAGGGCCGCACATCAGAAACATGCTCGATGACCTCGGAGGTGTAGATCAGGTCGAACCCCTGATCCGGTTGGAAATCCTCGACCAGGCCCAGAAAATAGTTGTTCTTGGGATAATGTTCGCGCGCATAAGCGAGGGAGACGCCGTCGACCTCCAGCCCCCAGGCATCGAGGCCCGCCTCGCGCGCGGCCTCGACCACGAAGCCGCCGTTGCAGCCGACGTCGAGGAACCGCCCGCCCGTCGGCACAAGCTTCTTGAGTTGGCGGATGCGCCCGCGCGAGCGGCGCATTTTCTTATCGACCTTGGCGAAGTAACCGGTGGTCGCGCCGTCGTAAGAATCGTCGTACCCGGCGGCCACCTCCGCATTGGACGGCAGACCATGCACATAGATCGTCGCGCAGCCGCCACAACGGTAAAGGTCGTGGCCGCGGGCAGCCATTTCGAACACCTGCTCGGCCCCGTCACAAACAGGGCAATGCGGGGCCGATGCAGGTGTCATGTTCATTAGGCTGCTTCCGCCTCCACTGCCTTGCCGTTGATGGTCAGTTTGCCGCCCTCGGCAGAGACCGCGATCTTGGAGCCGTCCTCGACGGATCCTTCCAGAATCATAGACGCCAGGGGATTCTGCAAATCCTTCTGGATCACCCGCTTGAGCGGGCGGGCACCATAGACCGGATCATAGCCTTTTTCAGCAAGCCAATCCTTTGCCGCCCCGTCGAGCTCCAGCGCGATGTGGCGATCAACCAACAGCTTGCGCAGGCGCTGCAGCTGAATGTCCACGATTCCGCCCATGTGTTCGGGGAACAGGCGGTGGAACAGAATGATCTCGTCCAGGCGGTTGAGGAATTCCGGACGAAAGGCCTGACGCACGATCTCCATGACCGGGCCACGCACTTCTGCCGTATCGTGGCCGTCTTCCTGCCCGGCGAGGATCTCACCGCCCAGGTTGGAGGTCATGATGATCAGCGTGTTGCGGAAATCGACCGTGCGGCCTTGGCCATCGGTCAGACGACCGTCGTCGAGAACCTGCAACAGCACGTTGAACACATCCGGATGGGCCTTTTCGATTTCGTCGAACAGCACGACCTGGTAGGGCCGGCGGCGCACGGCCTCGGTCAGGGCCCCGCCCTCGTCATAACCGACATAGCCCGGAGGGGCACCGATCAGGCGCGAGACCGAATGCTTTTCCATGTATTCGGACATGTCGATGCGCGCCATCGCCGTCTCGTCGTCGAACAGGAATTCGGCGAGGGCCTTGGTCAGTTCCGTCTTGCCCACGCCCGTCGGCCCCAGGAACAGGAACGAGCCCATGGGTCGGTTGGCGTCCTGCAGGCCCGCGCGCGACCGGCGCACGGCATTGGCCACGGCGGTCACGGCCTCGGACTGGCCGACCACGCGACGGCCAAGGTTGGCCTCCATCTGCAACAGCTTGTCGCGTTCGCCCTGAAGCATCTTGTCGACGGGAATGCCGGTCCAGCGGCTGACGACCTGGGCGATATGTTCTTCCGTCACCGCCTCCTCGACGACGACGGAGCCGTCGGCTTCCTCCGCCTTCTTCAGCTTGTCCTCAAGCCGGGGGATCAGGTCATACTGCAGTTCGCCGGCCTTTTCGTAATCACCGGCGCGCAGCGCCTGCTGCTGGGCCAAATGGGCCTTTTCCAACTCTTCCTTCAGCTTGGTCGTATCGGCGAGCGAGGCCTTGCCCTTTTCCCACTCGCCGGTCATGGCGGCGGATTTTTCTTCCAGGTCCTTCAACTCGATCTCAAGCTTGCCGAGCCGATCCTTGGACGCCTTGTCGGTTTCCTTCTTCAAGGCCTCGCGCTCGATCTTCAACTGGATGACCCGGCGATCGAGTTCGTCCAGTTCCTCGGGTTTAGAATCGACGGCCATGCGCACGCGCGAACCGGCTTCGTCCATCAGGTCGATGGCCTTGTCCGGCAGGAAGCGGTCGGTGATATAGCGGTTGGAAAGCGTCGCCGCCGCGACCAGGGCGCTGTCGTGGATCTTCACGCCGTGGTGCAGTTCGTACTTTTCCTTGATCCCGCGCAGGATGGAGACCGTGTCTTCGACTGTCGGCTCGCCCACGAACACCGGCTGGAACCGGCGCGCCAGCGCCGCGTCCTTTTCCACATGCTTGCGGTATTCATCCAGGGTCGTGGCGCCGACACAGTGCAATTCACCCCGTGCCAGGGCCGGTTTCAGAAGGTTGGAGGCATCCATGGAACCTTCGGCCTTACCGGCGCCGATCAGGGTGTGCATTTCGTCGATGAACAGGATGATCTGTCCGGCCGCCGCCGTGACCTCGGCCAGGACCGCCTTCAGGCGCTCTTCGAACTCGCCCCGGAACTTGGCCCCAGCGACCAAAGCGCCCAGGTCGAGAACCATCAGGCGTTTCTGTTTCAAGTTTTCCGGCACGTCGCCGTTGACGATGCGCAGCGCCAAGCCTTCGACGATGGCGGTCTTGCCCACGCCGGGTTCGCCGATCA
This sequence comes from bacterium SCSIO 12827, assembly GCA_024397995.1. NCBI lineage: Bacteria > bacterium SCSIO 12827. The sequence goes on from CP073746.1 coordinate 3,166,186, forward strand.
GCACCGGGTTGTTCTTGGTCCGGCGCGACAGCACCTGGATGGCGCGGCGAATTTCCTCGTCGCGGCCGATCACCGGGTCGAGCTTGCCGTCCATGGCCGCCTGGGTCAGGTCGCGGGCATATTTCTTGAGCGCGTCATAGGCATCCTCGGCATTGGCCGAGTTGGCGGCGCGGCCCTTGCGGAATTCCTTGATCGCCGTGTTCAGGTCCTGCGGCTTGATGCCCGCTTCCTTCAGGATGTCGGCCGCCTTGGTGCCCTGGGCCATGACCATGGCGAGCAGCAGCATCTCGACCGTGACGAAGCTGTCGCCGGCCTTGTCGGCGATCTCCTGCGCCTGGTCGAACAGCTTGGCCGTTTCCGACGCCAGGTAGATCTGCACCGTGTCGCTTTCGACCTTGGGCAGGCGCTTCAACTCGCCCTCGGTCAGGCGAAGGGCACGCTGGGCGTTGCCGCCCGCGGTTTCGATCAGCGAGGCCGCAAGGCCTTCCTTGTCGTCGAGCAACACCTTGAGAAGATGCAGCGGCGTGAATTGCTGGTGGGTTTCACGTATGGCAAGCGACTGCGCGCTTTGAATGAAACCGCGCGCGCGTTCGGTAAATTTCTCAAATTCCATCTGTCCCGTCCTTTGGCGACAGAGCGGTGCGTTCCCGATAATCGGCGAACCGGCCGCCCCTCTCAAGGGTTAGTGCACACCCCATGCAAACATAGGCGTTTGCGGCGGCAATGTGCAGGGCAATAGACCGCCTATTCCCGCAACTGAAATAGGGTTATGGCGTCGCCCATGCAATCGCAGAACGGATTAATATTTCAGGCGTTGACGGCGGGCGATGAAAGGGCGAGCCTTGCCCTCCCATGAATGCTGAAATCAAACATATCTACCGCTATCCGGTGAAGGGCCTGACGCCCGAAGCGCTCGACGCGACCGAACTTGCGGTTGACGGGTATCTGCCGGGCGACCGACGGTTCGCCATGGCCTTGGGCTCGACCCCGGTCAGCGGCGGTCATCATCTGGAATGGATGCCCAAGCGCAATTTTCTGGAACTGGTGAAGAACGAAAAGCTGGCGACCCTGGAAACATCCTTCGATGACGATACGGGTGTTTTGACCATCAAGCGTCAGGGCCGCCAAGTCGCGCGCGGCAACATCACCGACCGCATCGGCCGCACCATGATCGAGGATTTCTTCGCCGCCTATATGAAGGATGAAGCCAAAGGCCGGCCGCGCCTGGTTGAAGCCAATCCGGGTGAACGTCTGACCGATCAGTCGACACCGCTGATTTCGGTGATCAATCTGGCGTCGATCCGCGACCTGGAACGGGTCGTCCAGGCACCGGTCGATCCTTTGCGCTTTCGCGCCAATTTTTATATCGACGGGCTCGACCCCTGGGTCGAGTTCGGTTGGCTGGGCAGACCGGTCGCCATCGGCGACGCCGAGGCGGACGTGATCGAGCGCATCGGCCGCTGCGGAGCGACCAGCGTCAATCCAGCCACGGCAGAGCGCGACCTGAACATTGTCAAATTCCTGCAGACCGGATTCGGCCATACTGACATGGGCGTGTTCGTCCGGGTTACGAAACCCGGGCCGGTCGCCGTCGGTGAGTTCCTCTCGCCTCGTTGATCTTTAAGGCGGCGCGATCAGGGATCGCGCTTGAGGAATTCAGGCAGTCAATCAGCGGCGTCTGTAGCCACGGGCTGTTCGGGTTCGACCTCGGGCTGCGCATCAGGCTTGGCGGCCATGGGCAATTCGGCCTGCTGGCTTTCCTGCTGAGGCTCCGGTGCCTTGCGGCGGCGTCCGCGGGGTGCCCGGGCGGGTTTCGCCGCCGGCGCGTCTGCCTCATCCGCGGCTTCGGCTTTGTTGCCGGAACCGTTTCGACCATTGTCGCGGCTATCACGCTCGTCACGGTTATCACCGTCATTCGCCTGCGGCCGGTTGGTGTGGATGACCTCTGCGTCGGCGTCGTCCTGATCGCCGTCGTTATCCATATCGTCGTCGTAATCGCCGCCCATGTTGTCTTCGGGCCCGCCTTCGGCACCACCGGGAGTCTGACGGGCACCGCCGTCGGGACGTCCCCGGTTCTGACCGTTGCGATCGGCGTTGCGCTGTTCATCCGTGTTCAGCAGGCGGAAATAGTGCTCCGCGAACTGAAAGTAGGATTCAGCCATGATCCGGTCACCGGCGGAGGAAGCATCCCGCGCCAGGAGCAGATATTTATCGAGAACCTGCTGGGCCGAGCCGCGGACTTTGACGCCGGGGCCGTTGCTTTCGAAGGTTTGATTACGAACGTTGCCGTGACGCTTATTGCCACCGCGGCCGCGCGACCGTCTGTTATTGGAGTTCTTGTTCATTTTCCTTGCAACACTGCTGTTAGCGGGCTGCTGGGTACGCTTCCCATGTCGGCCGGCCAAATTAAGGACCAGCCCCACCCGCCACGGTGACAGACAAATCGCGCCTGCCCGCCGCATCGGCTGTTCAAAGAACGACCGCCTCGTTACCCAACGGAGACGCACGTCACTTTGCTCAGGGAAATCCCGGGGGGCCTGTCCGGTGCCGCGACCTGGTTCCGAATTTCATGTGATTTTCGGATGTCGATGACGCGTCACACAAGACGATCCGCCCAAGTGGCCTCACAGCCACCACGGGCACCCTAGACCGGTTCCCCCGCATTTCCAGCATTTTTTTGCGGGTTCATCCACCATCCGTGATGGCAGCGAATGACCGGGGGATTCCTGCCAGATCGGCACGTGTCCCATCGGGGATCAGTCCGGCACGGCGAAAGATTTCAGCCACCGCCGCTTCCTGTCCCTGGCCCAGTTCGAGGATAACGATTCCCCCTGGGGCTAGAATTTTTGCGGCCTGGGGCGCGATCGCGGCATAAGCATCAAGCCCCTCGGATCCCGCGAACAAGGCCCCATGGGGGTCGAAGCCCAGAACCTCAGGCGGCAGTGTCTCGCGGTCGGTCTCGGCGATATAGGGCGGGTTGGACAGGATCACGTCGAACGGCCCCGAAAGGCCGGACGTCCAGTCCCCGGCCTGGAAGCACGCCCGCCCCTCCAGGCCCAGGTGCTGTGCGTTGTCCGTCGCCACGGCGACGGCATCCGGGCTGATGTCGATGCCGAGCCCCTCGGCCCGTGGCAGTTCCGACAGCACCGCAAGCAACAGGCAGCCCGTACCGGTACCGAGATCGAGAATGCGGAGCGCCTCCCCTTCCCGACCCATGGCGCGGATTCGGGCCAGCGCGTCTTCGACCAGGGTTTCCGTTTCCGGACGCGGCGTCAGGGTCGCCTCGGTGACCCGAAAGGTCAGGGACCAGAATTCACGTTCCCCCAGAATGCGCGACACGGGCTCATGTGCGGCGCGGCGGGCAATCAGGCTCTGGGCCGCATCCTGCTGCGCGGCGCTTAATTCCGTTTCCGGATGAGTCAGAACGAAAGACGCGTCCCGGCCCAGGACATGGGCCGTCAGAAGGCGGGCATCCAGGCGGGCCATGTCGATCCCCGCCGCGGCCAGATCAGCCGCCCCCTGGTCCACGGCATGACCCAGAGTGCCCGGGGCAAAGCGGCTTGGCCGCTGCGTCACGCGATCTCGGCCAGGCGGCTCGCCTGGTCTTCGCTGATCAGCGCGTCCATCAGCTCGTCCAGGTCGCCGTCCATCACCCGGTCCAGCTTGTGCAGGGTCAGGTTGATGCGCTGGTCGGTGACGCGGCCTTGGGGGAAGTTATAGGTGCGGATGCGCTCCGATCGGTCGCCGGACCCGACCTGGCCCTTGCGCTGGGCGGCGCGGGCGTCGTCACGGATCTGGCGTTCACGTTCGTACAGCCGCGAACGCAGCACCTTCATGGCCTTGGCCCGGTTCTTGTGCTGGGATTTTTCATCCTGCTGAATGACCACCAGCCCTGTCGGCAGGTGCGTGATGCGCACGGCGGAATCGGTGGTGTTGACCGACTGACCGCCGGGGCCCGAGGCGCGGAACACGTCGATGCGCAGTTCCTTTTCGTCGATGTCGATGTCGACCTCCTCGGCCTCGGGCATGACCGCGACGGTCGCCGCCGAGGTATGGATGCGTCCCCCCGATTCCGTAACCGGAATTCGCTGCACCCGATGCACGCCCGATTCGAACTTGAGCCTGGCAAACACGTCCGTGCCCGAGATCGTGGCGATGGCTTCCTTATAGCCGCCGATGCCCGTTTCGTTGACGCTCATGACTTCGAACCGCCAGCGATGGGTTTCCGCATAACGCTGATACATGCGGAACAGGTCGGCGGCGAACAGAGCCGCTTCGTCGCCGCCGGTGCCGGCGCGCACTTCGAGGATCGCGTTCTTCTCGTCGGCCTCGTCCTTCGGCAGCAGCATCAGCTGCACCTGACGCTCCAACTCCGGCAGGGTTTCCTTCAGTTCCTGGAATTCTTCCTCGGCCAGTTCGCGCATGTCGCGGTCGGTCGCCGGATCGGCCAGCAGGTCGGCCATGCCCTGGGCGTCGGCCTGGGCCTTGCGGTAGGTCTTGACCGCCTCGACCACCGGGCCCAGGTCGGAATATTCCTTGCCCAGCTTGGCGATCTTGTCGCCGCCGGCGCCGCCTTCGGACATCAGGGATTCCAGTTCCTTGTAGCGGGTCAACACCCGGTCCAGGCTCTCGTTCAGGCTCACTTAACCGTTCTCCTTGCCGCCGCCGCCCGTGCCGCCATCGGCATCGGGGGGATCGGGCTGAAACAAATGGGCGATCAGGCGTTCCGCCGCCGCCAGGTCCAAATCGGCCTCGGCCGCCGCCCGGCGCAGCCGCGTCGACGGCCCATGCAACAGGCGCGCAACCAGCAAATGGGTCGCTTTCTCTGCGTCCCCGCCGGCTTCCGCCAGGGCCTGGGCGCGATGATCCTCGAAATACTGGCGCAGGCCGGTGACCAGCGGCCCCGCATCCCGTTCCCGGCGACCGTTGAGAAACGCCCGCACTTCCTCGTCGACGATACGCTGGGCCGCCTGGGCCTCGGCGCCACGGCCGACCAGTCCTTCCATGGCGATGCGTTCCAGATCACCGAAGTCATAGACATAGGCGTCGTCCAGATCATGGACCGCCGGGTCGACATCGCCGGGCACCGCCGTATCGACCACCAGGATAGGCCGCCGCCGCCGCGCCTTGAGCGCCGCCGCCACCAGGCTTTTCTCGACGATCCGCCCGCCGCCGCCCAAGGCCGCGATGAGGACGTCTGTCTTGGGCACCAGATCGGCCAGATTTTCGAACTGATCATGGTTGCAGTTCAGCACCCGCGCCGTGCGTTTGGCCCGGCGTTCGCGGGGATGGATTACAGTCAGGTTGGTAAGGCCCTCGCCGATCATGTCCTCGGCCACCATCTCACCCATGTCGCCGGCGCCGACCAGCAGTGCCGACACGTCCTCCAGGTCGCCATGCAGATCCTGAACCAGCATGGTCGCGACGGCGGCGATGGACACGGGCCCTTCGCCGACACCGGTTTCCGTGCGCACCCGCTTGGCCGCGCTGTAAGCCGCCTGCAACAGCGCCTCGAGCACGCCCGTGGGCAGACCCGCCTCCTTGGCCATCCGGTGGGCGGCCTTGACCTGCCCCAGGACCTGGGGCTCGCCGATCACCAGACTGGCAAGCGAAGCCGCGATATTGAACAGATGCAGAACCGCCGCCTCGTCAACGGCGATATGAGCCTGGGCCCTGAGATCGGCCAACGGCACCTGGGTTTCCGCCGCCAGAACGCCGAGCACCCTGTCCGCCGCCGCATCCGGATCGGGGTCGGCGCCCACCACCTCGACCCGGTCGCAGGTCGACAGCAGCACCGCCTCCGCCACGCCGGCGTCGCGCAGGCGGGCAAGCACGCCGGGCACCGCCTCGTCCTCGATGAACATCTGGTCGCGCAGGCCGAGGGAGCTGGTCCGGTGATTGACCCCGGCCACGAAGGGCCGGGCGGAATGCGCGCGGTCTTCGGGCATGGGGCTGCCTCGCTAGAAGTGAAGCTTCAGGGTTTCAACGATGTCGGAGAGTTTGACTTCGGCCTGGGTGCCGGTTTCCATGTTGCGCAGGGTCGCAACACCCCGCGCCAGTTCGTCGGAGCCCAGGATCAACACGGCCTTGGCGTTCGCCTTGTTGGCCCGCGCCAGACGTTTCTTCAGGTTGCCGGAATATCCCATATCGACCGTATGGCCAGCCCGGCGCAGATCGTGAGCGGCCTTCATGGCCGGGGCCATTGCCTCGTCGCCCATGGGGATGACCACGATGGGGCGTTCGCCCGCCGGCGCCGTGCCGAGCATCATGGACAGGCGTTCGACCCCGGCGGCCCAGCCGATCCCCGGCGTCGGCCGCCCGCCCATCTGTTCCATCAAGCCGTCATAGCGGCCACCGGCCAGAACGGTGCCTTGGGCGCCCAAGGTGCCGGTGACGAATTCGAAGGCGGTGTGGGAATAATAATCGAGCCCGCGAACCAATCGGGGCTGAACCTCATAGGCGATACCCAGGGCGTCAAGTCCGGCCAGCACCTCGTCGAAGAACGCGCGCGAGGTGTCGTTCAGGTGGTCCTGCAGCAACGGCGCCGAGGACATGATGTCCTGATCGCCCTTATCCTTTGAATCGAAGATGCGCAGCGGGTTCTTGTCCATCCGCGTGCGGCTGTCTTCGGACAGATCGTTGCGGTACTTGGCCAAGTAGTCGAGCAGCACGCCGCGATAGGCCTGCCGGCTTTCCGGATCGCCCAGGGTGTTGAGTTCCAGCCGCACGTCCTTGGCCACGCCGAGGTCGTCCAGGATATGGGCGGCCAACGCGATGACTTCGATGTCCGCCTGTGCCCCCGGCACGCCCAAAATTTCCACGTCGATCTGGTGGAACTGGCGCAGGCGGCCCTTTTGCGGGCGTTCATGGCGGAATACGGGACCCCGGGCAAAGAACTTCAGGGGCGCTTCCTGGGCCAGGCCGTTCGACATGAAGGCGCGGGCGATGCCGGCGGTGAATTCAGGACGAAGGGTGATGGAATCCCCCCCCCGGTCGTCGAAGGTGTACATCTCCTTCGTCACCACGTCGGATGTCTCACCCAACGTGCGCGAGAACACTTCCGTGAATTCGAAGATCGGCGGGGTCATTTCCTGGAACCCATGACGCGCGGCCAGGGCCGCCGCCCGATCACAAATGTGACGGTGCAGACGGAAGTCGTCGGCCAGGATGTCGTGGGTCCCGCGAACGGGTTGCAAATCTGCCATCGCCGCCGGTCCCGCTATTCCGCCGCATCGGCGCCGGAAGGAGCGGCACCAGTCTTGCGCGGGTACTTGCGGGCGACATAGTCGTCGACGATTTTCTTGAAGTCCTCGGCAATGGCCGCACCGCGCAGGGTCGCGACCTTTTCCCCGTCGACGAACACAGGCGCCGTCGGTGCCTCGCCGGTGCCGGGGAGCGATATGCCGATATCGGCATGCTTGCTTTCACCGGGGCCGTTGACGATGCAGCCCATGACGGCAAGCGACAGGTTTTCCGCCCCATCGTACTGTTCGCGCCAGGTCGGCATCATGCCGCGCACGTAGCCCTGCACGGTGTCGGCCAGTTCCTGGAAGAAGGTCGAGGTCGTGCGCCCGCAACCGGGGCAGGCCGTGACCAGGGGTGTGAAGGCGCGCAGGCCCATGGTCTGCAGCATTTCCTGGGCGACGATGACTTCCTTGGTGCGGTCGCCACCGGGCGACGGCGTCAGCGACACACGGATGGTGTCGCCGATGCCTTCCTGCAGCAGCACAGCCATGGCGGCGGTCGAGGCGACAATGCCCTTCGAGCCCATGCCGGCTTCGGTCAGGCCCAGGTGCAGGGCCCAATCACCCCGGTTGGCCAGTTCGCGGTAGACCTTGATCAGGCTCTGAACCTCGGAGACCTTACAGCTGAGCACGATGCGGTCGCGCGAAAGACCCAAATCTTCGGCTCGCAGCGCGTTGGAGATCGCCGACTGAACCAGGGCTTCCTGCGTCACTTCCGCGGCTGTCATGGGATTGGCCGACTTGGCGTTCTCGTCCATCAGGCGGACCACCAGGTCCTGGTCGAGCGACCCCCAGTTGACGCCGATGCGCACGGGCTTGCCGTACTCGATGGCTTTTTCGACCATCTTGGAGAACTGCGTATCGCGCTTTTCCTTGAAGCCCACGTTGCCGGGATTGATACGATACTTGTCCAGGGCCTCGGCACAGGCCGGATGGCTGTCCAGCAGCTTGTGGCCGATGTAGTGGAAGTCGCCGACGATGGGCGTATCGACGCCGCGCGCCAGCAGCTTTTCCTTGATATGCGGGATCGCGGCGGCGGCGCGTTCCGTATCGACGGTGACGCGAACGATTTCCGACCCCGCCTGGGCCAGGGCATGGACCTGCTCGACCGTGCCGTCGATGTCGGCGGTGTCCGTGTTGGTCATGGACTGCACGACGATGGGGTTGAGGCCGCCCATGGCGACCTTGCCGATTTTGACGGGGACGCTCACCCGACGCGCCTTGGGACCAAAGGCGAACGCGCGGTCGGTGGGAAGCGCGGCTTCCTGAGACATGAAAGTGGATCCTTTAAACGCTCAACGGCAACCTACATGGGCCCGGCCGCGGCGGCGCACAAGCGAGAAACCGCGCCTGCCCGGCCCGTGGGGCATGTTTTGCCCGACGCCCGGCCCGCGGTCAACGGTCGTGACGGCCCTGTCAGCCGGAATGCCCGGCCGGTTTGACGGCGGGTCAGCGGAAAACGGCGGTGCCGGCCTTCAGACGCTCGGGGTCGAGCAGCACATTGCGCACGACCTCGCCACTGGCGCCGACCGCCGGGGCGCTGTCGCCGTCGACGGTGATGGTTAGGCCGCCGGCATTGCCGGTCTTCAGCTTCAGGTCGGGCCGGTCGGGCACGGCGTAGGATTCACCGGCGCGCAGCAATTTACCCCAGACCCAGGTATCGGTGCCCTGTTCACGGACTTCGACCCAGCTGTCGCTGATCGCCGTCAAGACGATGCGGGCTTCCGCGGTTTCGGTCGGCGTGCTGGCGACTTCCGTCGCCGCCGGCGCGGGCGGGCTTTCCGATGCCTCGGCAGCCAGGGTCGACGTGTCCGATGCGACCGGGGCCGGAGGTGCCGACAGTTCGGCGGTTTCCACGGGCTGGGCGATGGATTCGGGCGGACGCACGGTTTCCGTTTCCGTCACCGGCGCGGCGGCAGGCACGGATTCCGGCGCCGAAGATGCCGTGGCGGGTTCGCTGGCCGGGGCCGGCACGGCGTCGGGTTCGGTCGCCGGCGCGGGGGCCGGTTCCGTCTGCGCCAATTCCGGCTGCGCCTGTTCGGTCGGGCTCCCGGTCGGGCTCCCGGTGTCGGCGGCCGCCACCGTTTCGGCCCCAACGGCGGCCGACTGATCGGAAGCCTGGGTATCGGAGGGCTGGGCATCGCTGCCCACGCCTGCCGGCATGGCCGACTCCGTGGCGGCTTCGGTCACTGCTGTCGGTTCCGGCGCAGCTTCGGATGAAAGGGCGGAGGATGCAGGCGCGGGCTTGTCCGCGGCCACGGCCTGGCTACGGTCCGGGCCATCGTTTTCCGCACCGCCCGGCAGCAAAGCCGCCAAGCGCGCGGGCACGGGCTCGATCCATTGCTTGAAGAAATCGTTGTCGACGGTCGAGCTGTACCAGCCGCCGTAAGCAATGACGCCGATCACCACGCCAAGGAACACAACGGCACCCCGCGGAATGCCCGTCTCGGACATCGGCGACGGGAAGACCAGATCGGCCTTCGGCGTCTTGCCCGGCTGCAGGGTTTGTTCCCCTTTGAAGCGGCGCACCACTTCTTCACTGTCCAGCCCTAGATAATCCGCATAGGTGCGGATGAAACCGACCGCGTAGGTCGTCCCCGGAAGCTGATCGAAATTGCCGTCCTCGATGGCCTGCAAGTGACGGCGGCGAATGCGCAATACCTGGGCGATGACGTCCAGATCTTCACCACAGCGCAATCGCGAGGCCCGTAACAACCCCCCGACGCCCGTACGATGATCAGCGGCGGCGCCCCCCGGCGTCGCCCGTGAGATGGGATCGTGGTTCACGCGTAGGTCACCCCTTTGCCCCAACGTCCGCCCCTTGGAATCCCGACGCCCGGGCGATCCGAAACCGGTGCCCGGCGGCTGGATGGCCGCGGCGATGACGCCCCCCGGGGTCACGCGGCAGCCGAATTTAAAGGCGAATCGTTTCGTCTTTTCCGCAGACTTAATAATCCCACAAAAAGTCATGTAGATTCAAGCAGAAAACCGGTTGCTTTAAACCATTACACCATGATCTGCGGCAAAGGCCCTCAATTTTTCCCGAAGGGAATGGGCCGGCGACTGCGACAACCCGGAAAGATAGTTTTCCAAAGCCCCCACATCGAGCGAGCGGACCATGGCCTTGACTGGCCCGATCGACGGCGCCGACATGGACAGATTGCGGTATCCCAAACCGATCAAGGTCATGGCCGCCAGCGGATCGCCGGCCATCTCGCCGCACAGGCTGAGATCCGTGTTGGTTTCCGCGCAATGCCGCGCGATCTGGCCCAGGAAATTGATGGCAGCGGGCGCCAGGTCATCGTAGCGGGACGCGACCATGGGATTGCCACGGTCGGCGGCGAACAGGAACTGCAGCATGTCGTTGGAGCCGACGGAAATGAAATCGACCCGCTTGGTCAGGGCCGGTAGTTGGAAAATCAGGCCCGGCACTTCGAGCATCACCCCGGCCCGCACGGTGGACGGCAGTAACTGGCCGCGCCGGCGCGCGCGGGCCAATTCGGCGTCCAGCAGCTTTTTGGCGGCATCGAATTCGGCGACTTCCGTGACCATGGGGAACATCACGCGCAGCGTCTTACCCGCCGCCGCGCGGATCAGGGAGCGCAGCTGGTCGCGCATCAGCGCCGGGCGGTCGAGCGACACCCGGATCGCACGCCATCCCATGGCGGGGTTTTCCTCCGATTCCTCGGCATCCCAATAGGGCAGCACCTTGTCACCGCCCGCATCCAGGGTGCGGAAAGTCACCGGGCGGTCGCCGGCGCGCTCGTAAACCGTGGCGTAGATTTCCTGCTGGCGATCGACGGTCGGAGTTTCGGCTTCCACCATGAAGGGGATTTCCGTGCGGAACAGGCCGATGCCAATGGCCCCCGTGTGGTCCAGGTGCATGAGGTCCACGCGCAGCCCGGCGTTGAGCAGCAGGTTGACCGCGACACCGTCCTTGGTCACCGACGGCAGGTCCTTCAATTCCGCATACTGGGCGCGCTGTTCGGCGCGCAGCCGCATGCTGTCCTCGAAGGTGATGCGGATGTCCTCGCCCGGACGCAGATAGACCTGACCATGATCGCCGTCGATGATCAGGGGATCACCTTCTTCGACCCGATCAAGAATATTATCGAGCCGCCCGACAACGGGCAGGTCGAGCGCGCGGGCGACAATGGCGACATGGGCGTTGGGCGAACCTTCGGCCAGAACCAGGCCGCGCAATTTCTGGCTGTCGTAGTCCAGCAGCTGCGCCGGGCCCATGTTGCGGGCGATCAGGATCGCGTTGTCGGGCATTTCGCGGGGCCCCGGCTCAGCCCCCATCAGGTGTTGGGTCAGGCGATAGCCCAGGTCGTCCAGATCGTGTGCCCGTTCGCGCAGATAAGGGTCATCGATCCCGGCCATGCGGGCGCGCAGATCGTTCTGCACGCGCTGCACGGCGGCTTCCGCGGACAGGCCGGTAAGAATGGCGTCTTCGATGCGTGACAGCCAACCCGCGTCCTGAGCGATCAGGCGGTAGGTTTCCAGGATGTCGCGATGCTCGCCGCCCTTGGCCATGTCGTCGGAGGCCAGCATGTCGTCGAGCGCCCCATGCATGGTCTTGAACGCCTGGTGCAGGCGCTCGCGTTCCGCCGCCGGGTCGTCGCCGACGATCCGCTCGATGTACAGATGGGGGCGGTGCAGGACGGCCACGCCGATACCGATGCCGCCGTTGAGCTTCAATCCCTCAATGCGCAGCGGTTTCAATGCAATGCCGTCGACCGGCAATAGTTCGTTCGCCGCCACCAGATCGCCACCGGCAACCAGTTCGGCCAACACCATGGCGACGGTCTGAAGAGTTTCGACCTCTTCGTCCTCGTAAGCGCGGCGGGTGCGGTTCTGCACCACGAGAACGCCGGTAACCCGCCCGCCGCGCAGAACCGGCACACCCATCAGGGAATGAAACAGTTCTTCACCGGTTTCCGGACGATAAGCAAAGCTGGGATGAGATTGCGCGTCCTCAAGAGCAAAGGGCAACGCATGAGCCGCGATTTCACCGACCAGACCTTCGCCGATGCGTAGGCGGGTCTTGTGCACGGCGTCCTTACGCAGGCCCTGGGTGGCGAACAGTTCGAGCACGTCGCCGGCGCGGCGCAAGTAGATGGAACAGACTTCGGCGACCATTTCGAGGGCGATCACCTGGACGATCTGATCCAGGCGTTCCTGCGCCGTCGCCGCCGCCGCCATGACGGCGCGGACCCGGCTGAGCATGCGCCGGGGTACGGGCGACACGTCCGTCCGCCGGCGACCGACGACCGGGGGCTTCTTCGGCGCCTGTCCCCCCGCCTTGGTAGCCGGGTTTTGCGGGTTCAACTTATCGTTCACTGGCTAAAGGACCCCTGCTTTGATCTGCACGCGCGGCCTGCCCGGGTCCGTTTCCCCCCCGGCGTCGCTATCATATAGGATCAAATAGCCGCGATGGCGACCGCGATGCCGCCGGAATTGTTCGCCGTGGGGGCCATTACCGTGCCGGCACGGCCCCGACCGGATGCCTTTTAGGCGGCGTCCAGCCCGTAGGCCGTGTGCAGGGCGCGCACCGCCAGCTCGGTATATTCCTCGGCGATCAGCACGCTGACCTTGATTTCCGAGGTCGAGATCACCTGGATGTTGATGCCCTTGTCGGCCAGGGTCTGGAACATGGTCTGGGCGACGCCCGCATGCGATCGCATGCCGACCCCAATAATGGAAATTTTTACCACGCCGTCCTTGGCGACCAGATCCTCGTAGCCGATTTCGGCCTTCTTCGACTGGATGATCGACTTGGTGCGTTCCAGATCACTTTTGGTCACCGTGAACGTCATGTCCGTGGCCTTGCCGTCGGCGGACACGTTCTGCACGATCATGTCGACGTTGACGCTGGCTTCCGCCAAGGGACCGAAGATGCTGGCCGCCACACCGGGCCGGTCGGCGACACGGACCAGGGTGATCTTGGCCTCGTCCCGGGAATAGGCGATACCGCTGACGACTTGCTTTTCCACGATTTCTTCCTCGTTCACGACCAGGGTGCCGCGCTCGGCGGAGAAGCTTGAGCGGACTTCCGTGCGCACCCCGTGGTTCATGGCCATTTCCACGGCGCGGGTCTGCAGGACCTTCGCACCTTGGGAGGCCATCTCCAGCATTTCCTCGTAAGTGATCTTGCTCAGCTTGCGGGCCTTGGCAACGATCCGGGGGTCGCAGGTATAAACCCCGTCGACGTCCGTGTAGATGTCGCAGCGGTGCGCCTTGAGCGCCGCCGCGAGCGCCACCGCCGAAGTATCGGAGCCACCACGGCCCAAGGTGGTGATACGACCGTCCGGGGCGACGCCTTGGAACCCGGGGACGACCACGACCTCACCCTCCTGCAGGCGGGCCTGAATTTTGTCCGTGTCGATGCCGGTGATCCGCGCCTTGGCATGGACATCGTTGGTATGGATGGGAATTTGCCAGCCCTGCCAGGATCGGGCGGAAACGCCGATATCCTGCAGCGCCAGGGCAAGCAGGCCCGACGTCACCTGTTCGCCCGAAGCGACGACGGCGTCGTATTCCCGGGCGTCATAGAGTTTGGAAATGTCATCCACATAACCGACGAGCTGATTGGTCACCCCAGCCATGGCCGATACCACCACGGCGATCTGATGGCCCGCGTCGACCTCGGATTTGACGCGCTGCGCCACCGCTTTGATGCGGTTGACGTCGGCTACCGAAGTGCCGCCGAATTTCTGCACGATCAACGCCATGGAACCGGTGTCTCTCCCGATTGCTGAAAGATGCCCGAAAACCGGAAATTTCCGTCGGAATTACTTGCCCTTGTCTGCCGGGCGGCGCCTTCTTACTCTTAATCTGCGTTGCGGGCAAGGTGCCCGCGCCGCCAACAACGCAAAGGCCCCCTATGACCGCCCAGACCGCGCCGAAGACATCGTCCCGACCGACCACCGCCGATGACGGCGAAGTCGCCCGCTTTCAGGCCATCGCCGACGAATGGTGGGACGCCAAGGGCAAGTTCCGCCCGCTGCACCGTATCAACCCGGTGCGCATCGCCTATATCCGTGATCGGGTGGCGGCCCATTTCGGCATGGACGCGGACAAGGCGGAGCCGCTTTCCGGCCTCACGCTGCTCGACATCGGTTGCGGCGGCGGTCTTTTGGCCGAACCCATGACCCGGCTGGGCGCCAAGGTCACAGCCATCGACGCCGGCGAAAAAAACGTCGCCGTGGCGAAATTGCACGCCGATCAGATGGGCCTGGACATCGATTACCGCCACGTCTTGCCCGAAAATTTGGCCGACCTGGGCCAGACCTACGACGTGGTTCTGAATATGGAAGTCGTCGAACATGTCGCCGACCTGGATGCCTTCCTGGCCGCTTCGGCCGGGCTGGTGCGACCCGGCGGATGCATGGTGGTGACGACCCTGAACCGCACGATCAAGTCCCTCGCCCTGGCCAAGATCGGCGCCGAATACATCCTGCGCTGGCTGCCCGTGGGCACCCATGACTGGCGCAAGTTCGTGCGCCCGTCGGAACTGGCCGAGGGCCTGGCCGCCCACGGCGTGCGGCTTACCGACCTGGAAGGCATGGTATTCAACCCCCTGAACGATACTTGGCGCTTGGACGCCCGGGATCTTGCCGTCAACTATCTGGCGTTCTGCGTCAAGGACATCCACTAGACAATCCCCACGAAACATATCTGTCACATGCCGCCGCTAGGATGCGCTCAAACGGGCGATCAACGGGAACCTGGACGGAACGGATATGTCGGAACTGGCGGCGGTCAAAAGCCTGCGATATCGCTATGTCCTGGGCTTGGCCGCCATCGCGCTGCTGGTCACGGCGTCGTTCGTCACCATGCATTTCATCATCGACAAACAGTCGGACTACGCGCATCTGATCTTCATCGCCGGCGGCCAGAACGGGCAGGCCAACCGCATCGCCCATTTCGCCGGACAGATGGCCTTCGCCCAGGACGAATACGAATACGAGATTTCCCGCGCCCAGTTGGGCCGTGCCGTCAACGCCATGCAGCGGGCACACCTGCTGCTGCTGACCGGCAACGCGGAGGCCGGGATTCCCCAGGTCATGACTGCGGACCTGGAAATTATCTATTTTGACAACACCGTCGGCCTGGACCTAGCAATCAACCGTTTCCTCGACCACGCGCGGGACATCTACGCCATGCGGTTCGGTGAACTTCGGTTCAATACATCTTCCTACGTGTATCTGATCAACTACGGCCCTCATGTTCTGGAGCCGATGTTGAATTCCGCGGTCGAAGCCTACGAAGCCTTTTCCCGAAGCGCCATCGGACGAATCAAGCGGTTCGAGACGGGGTTGTGGATATGCGCCCTCTTGGCCCTGCTCGGCGAGGCGCTGTTCATCTACCGTCCCCTTGAATCGAAGGTCCGCGCGACGGTTCTGGAATTGGAGACCAAGAACAACGAATTGCGCCGCACCATCATGGACATCGCCCAGGCCCAGACCGCCATGGAGCGCCAGAAGGACCGTGCCGAGCGCGCCAACCGGGCGAAGACCGAGTTCCTGTCCAACATGAGTCACGAATTGCGCACGCCCTTGAACGCCATCATCGGCTTCTCCGGCTCGCTCAAGGAAGGTGTTTACGGGCCGCTTGCCAACGACCGGCAGGAAGAATGCCTGCGCGACATCAATACCTCCGGCAGCCACCTTCTGTCCTTGATCAACGATATCCTGGACCTGTCCGCCGCCGAGACGCAGCAGTTGCACCTGAGCGAGACAGAGATCGACTTGGACCGGGTGATCTCCGAAACATTCCGCATGATCGACGGCGACGTGGCACGCAAAAGCATCCACCTGGGCGCCAATATCGCACCCAACCTGCCCGGCCTGATCGCCGATGAACGGCGGATCAAGCAGATCCTCCTGAACCTGCTGTCCAATGCGGTGAAATTCACCAGCACAGGCGGGCGGGTGACGGTCGCGGCCTTGCTGCTGGACGGCGGCGGACTGCGTCTTGCCGTCACCGACACGGGCATCGGCATGGACGCGGAGGAACTGGAGATTGCGTTGTCACGGTTCGGCCAGGTTGGCCAGACCATGACCCGCGACCACCAAGGCACGGGCCTTGGCCTGCCGCTCGCGATCGAGTTGGCGAATACCCACGGCGCGACCACCGAAGTCGTCAGCGCCAAGGGTAAGGGAACGCGCGTGAACGTCGATTTTCCGCCGGCCCGGGTATCCAGCCGGCAGGCCCCACGGCACCGCCCCCTGCCGCGCCTGACCGTGGTCTGACCGTCGGGTCTTCTAGACACAACCCATATTCGCTATCATCCCGCCCAACCCCTTCACGATCCCGCCCGTCCGGGCGCGCATCACCAAGGAAACAAGAAACCAATCTGTTCGCGGGCGAAGCTACCCGCGCGCGAACGCCTACGGGAGGACTACAGACATGAATTTGGGATACATCGGACTCGGCATGATGGGTGGCGCGCTGGCGCGGCGGCTGATGCGGGAACACAAATTGCGGGTGTTCGATCTGAACCGCGCGGCCGTCGACAGCTTCGCCACCGACGGCGCACAACCGGTCCAGGATCCGGCGTCCCTGGCCCGCGAATGCGACATCATCCTGACCTGCCTGCCGAGTTCGACCGAGGTCCGTCAGGCGATCTTCGGCCCCGGCGGCCTGATCGAAGGGCTGGAGCCGGGCAAACTGATCGTCGATCAGACCACGGGCGATCCCAATGAGACCCGCGCCATGGCGGCCGATCTTGCGGAAAAAGGAATTAGCCTGATCGACGCCCCCGTGTCCGGCGGCCCCCACGGAGCCGAAGCCGGCACCATCGCGATCATGGCCGGCGGGACGAAGGAACAGTTCGACAAAATCCGGCCCTATCTGGAAACCATCAGCCCCAACATCTTCCACTGCGGCGATGTCGGCGCCGGCCATACCATGAAGCTGGTCAACAACGTGACCAGCGCGTCGATCCGCATCGCCACCTTCGAGGCCGTGATCATGGGCATGAAGAACGGGCTGAGCCTGGACACCATGATCGAGGTCTTGAGCAAGGGATCAGGGCAGAGCAATGCCTCCAAGATTTCCCTGGCCCGCATCCGCGACCATGCGCCGGGGACCTTCGCCATGGACCTGATGCACAAGGACGTACGTCTGGCCTGTCAGCTCGGCAATGATTCAGGTGTGCCCATGATGGCGTCGAACCTGACCCGCGAGTTCTTCCAGGCCGGCATGCAAACGCTCGGCCCGAAAGCGAGCTGTGACGACATCATCAAGGTGTTGGAACGTAATGCCGGAGTCTCGTTCACGGACTGACGTCCGCGAAAAGGGACGATGGTCAGTTGTCGCGGCGCTGGGGGCGGACCGGCAGGCGGAAGAATTCGATGCCTTCCTCCTCCAGCTCGGCGGCGTCATCGTCCGACGCCTCGCCATAGATACCGCGTTCGTCGGCATCGCCGTAATGAATGGCGCGGGCTTCGTCGGCGAACTGATCACCGACGTAGTCGAATTCCTGTTCGACGTTGTCGCGCAGCTTGCCGACCGCGGTCAGGATACGCCGCGCGACCTCGTGCGCCTTGGCTTCGGCGAATTTATCCGTATCGGATGACTTGGCGATGCCCGGCGCCATGATCGCCTTGGTCACATCGACGTCGCCGCAATGGGGGCAGGTCACCTGCTGGCGTTTGACCTGGCGCTCGTAACCGGCGCCGTCACGGAACCAAGCATCGAATTCGTGGTCCTGGCTGCAAATCAGTCGATAGCGGATCATTGCTCGGACTCTTTCTGTGCCGACGGCCCCGAAATTCCCGTAGAATCATGCCGTAAGGCGTATTTTTAGGGCCAATCGCGCCTGTTATAGGCGTTTTACCCCCTGAAACATAGTATGAAACGCTTAACAAAATCCGAATCGCCGGCCCACGAAAGCCCAGGAAACGCCCCATGTCCGACGCCCCCCACCACCTGAAATTCAAGGCCCCTTCGACCTGGATTACGCGGTTCGCCCCCTTAGCGCCCAAGGGCGGCTCTTCGGGCGGGATGGTGCTTGATCTTGCTGCGGGGGGTGGGCGGCACGCCCGCCATTTTCTGGGTCGGGGCCATCCGGTGACGGCCGTGGACAAGGACGTCTCGGCCCTGGCCGACCTAGCCCGCGATGAGCGCGCCGAGGTCATCGCCATCGACTTGGAAGACGGCAAGCCCTGGCCTTTTCCACCCTGTGCCTTCGCCGCGATCGTGGTCAGCAACTATCTGTTCCGCCCGCACTTCGAAGGCCTGATCGCGTCGCTCGAGCCGGGCGGGGTACTGCTATATGAGACCTTTGCCCGCGGCAATGAGGCCTTCGGGCGGCCGCGCAACCCGGATCACCTGCTGACATCGGGCGAATTACTGGACCTTGTCCGGGACCGGTTGCAGGTCGTCGCCTATGAACACGGAGAGACGGACGAAGCGCCCCCCGGCGTGAAACAGCGCATCTGCGCGGTCAACGATCTGGGCCTATCGGCCCGCGACGATGGCGAACCCGCGCCCCATCCCCTGGCTCTTGGCTGAGATCAGAAATTGGCACGCTTTTCGAAAAGGCAATTTCTTAGGCTGTTGGGAGACATCGTCAAATAAGTGTCCCCTTCAAACAATCCTTCGCGGTGCTTTAAGCGACGGGCCATGGGTGTTAGCGATTCAAAGCAATGTTCGACGAACCCATCGCACCGGAACTGCCGTGCGTGCTTGTTTTTATAGGCTTGCCCCAGAACACCATATCGACACTTCCCAACCAGACTAAGAGCCGTTCGCACAATCTCCTGCCGTTCCAAATTAGTCAGTGGTTCGTCCGGGGAAATGTCCGCCGAATATGCGCCCCAAAAACAATTGTGCGCGTTACCGTGCGCCTTGAAGCCGCCAACAGTAGAAATAACGCAGTTCTGGCGGCGGTTAATCAGGATGCCCGGTATCCAGAAGTTACCGATCCAAGGTTCCATCTCGACCACCCGATGGGCATCAAGGTTGGCCACCTCATTCTCGTTCGAATCCGGATCGGGGCCGATGTATATCCCGGTATGCCCGAAACTCTTGAATCCCTTCAGATTCAAATTTCGAAATAGAACGTCACCGGGCTTGGCATCAGTAATTCCCATGTCCACCACCTCTTTCGCCGCCCCTACAGAAGCCTGTGCCTCATTTGCGAATTCTGCCAAAAACGCCTCGGGCCGCAGGCCGCGGGCAATGCAGTCGTCCGTATAATCGAGCAACGGCTCGCTACGCACCATATCCCGTGTCAAGGCGGCCAAACGAACCAAAGCGCTGGGATCGCCGGGCTTTGACAACGCGAATGCGATGCCGATCAGACTGGCCTGCAAGGCTTGGCTGAACTCGTCATCGTTACCCCATGCCTCCCAAACACCTTTCCCTCGGTCTCTATAAACGTTCAGCACCAACGGATGCGAAATCACACCCAGGATTTGGGCACTAATGATCGCCCGTGCCTTTACATGCTCAAAAGGCATGGGCAGGCCCCGTTCCATCGTTTGGAAAATTGCATCCAGGCTATTCAACAGATCCTCGTTGCGCTCGGTTGCAAGTTCGTCTTCGATCTCATCGATGATCGGGGCAACCGCGCCGAAAACATCGTAAAGCGAGCCCGCGTCCAATACCCGCAAGAGCTGCGATTGGAATTGATCGATATTCATGACTGGTGACCCTGCATGCAGACATTCCGATGCCGGCCAATATACTCTTATAAATTAATTTAGAAAATTCTAATTAATTGCATTGGTTGTGGATTCACCAGTTCCGAAATCTTCCAAATGACGGTGCAGCAGGTCCGTAAATGCCGCGGCACGTTCCCCCAGCGGCCGGGCCGTCGGGAACATTGCCTTCAATTCATAGGTTACCGCCGGGCGGAACGGGCGCAGCACCACACCCCGGCCCGCATGGGCCTGCGCCGTCAGGGGGTCGAGCACGCCGACGCCGACGCCGTCGGCGATCAATGGGCAGAGCGAAGCTGAGAACGAGGATTCGAACACCACGTTCGGGATGATGCCCGCCGCGTCCAGGCAAGCCAGAAACTGCTGCTGCAGGCGGCTGTAGTCGGACAGCACCAGCAGCGGAACCCCGTCCAGATCCTGTGCCGTGACGGCATCTTTATGAGCAAGCGCGTGATCCTGTGGCAAGACGCAGACCGCCTCGTGCACCGGCAGGGTACGGGTCACGACGCCTGGAGAGTCGGCCGGCACCACGGCGACGCCCAAATCACATTGCTGCATGGCAACCAGGTCCAGAACCTCGGGCGAGGAGCCGGTCTTGAGCGACAGCGCCACCCCCGGCCAGGCTACGTGAAAGGCGCGGATCACCGGCGGCAGGCAAAAGAACGACGGTGCCACCGAAGCGGCGATGCGCAATTCCCCCTGACGGCGCTGGCGCAGTTCCGCCGCCGCGCGGGCGACACGGTCCAGGCCGTGGAAGCTGCGCTCAACCTCACGGAACAGAGCCACGGCGTCGGGAGTCGCGATCACCCTCCCGGCCGCGCGCTCGAACAGGGGCAAGCCGATTTCCGCCTCCAGGTCCCGGATCAGGCGGCTGACCGCCGGCTGGGTGATGCCCATCAGACCACCGGCGGCGGTCATGCTGCCGGTCTGGAACACGGCGCGAAAGGCTTCAATCTGACGCAGATTGAGGCGCATGGGGAATGACGCTCCATAATATTTGGTTATGGATGGCTAATATTTTGAATTCGACATTATCCTATGACCGCTGTCAAATCAGTTTCATCGCCGATCCCGCACAGACGGGCACGGCGCAGAGGAAACCGCCGATCCAAGGAGCCCGCCATGGCCGTCACCGTTAAACAGTTGAATCCCTCCTTCGTGGGCGAGGTTCAGGACATCGACCTGTCCCAGCCCATCAGCGACGACACCTTCGCCGAAATCCAGGCCGCCATCGACGCCAACGCCGTGCTGATCTTCCACGGGCCGACCCTGGACGAGGATGCGCAGGCCGCCTTCGCCGAACGGTTCGGGCCGCTTTACGCCGATAACCGGCTGCTCAAAACCGGGCTCAAGGACCGCATCGGGCCCAAGCTGGTCGATATCTCGAACCTGAACGAAAACAACGAGACAATGGACCGTGGCGACCGCCGGCGCATGTTCGGGCTGGCCAATCAGCTGTGGCACACGGATGCGTCCTTCAAGAAGGTGACGGCGAAATATTCGCTGCTGCATGCCCATACGGTGGTGCCCGAGGGCGGCGAGACCCAGTTCGCCGACATGCGCGCCGCCTATGATGCCCTGCCACAAAAGATGAAGGACCGGATCGAGGGCATGGTGGCCGAGCACTGCATCGCCACCTCGCGCGCCCAATTGGGCTTCACCGAATTTTCCGACGCGGAACGCGCCGCCCTGCCGCCGGTTCAGCACGATCTGGTCCGCGTCCACCCCGCGACCGGGCGCAAGGCGCTTTATCTCGCGTCCCATGCCTCGCACATCGTCGGCATGCCCTTGCCCGAGGGACGTATGCTGATCCGCGACCTGATGGAACACGCGACCCAGCCGCAGTTCGTCCATACCCATACCTGGCGGGTCGGCGATCTGGTGATCTGGGACAACCGCTGCACCATGCACCGGGCCCGCCCTTACGATCTGGATGCCTACCGCCGCGACATGCGCCGCGCCACGGTCATGGACCCGGATTATATGGAAAACGCCGCCCAGAAGACCGCGTAACCCGTCAACTTCCCGACAACGCGCGCCGCCGCGCCGGATTGATCTCCGGGGCGGCGGCGTTGTTCGTTAGTTGCATGGTAACTTCCTTGATGGCATGATCGGGGCAATTAAGGAATTTTGGGGACCAAAAAGGGGCTTTCGGGGACTTGGCAATATCCGCAGCTAACTCGTGGAAACGACATCTGATGGCCGCCGCCGCTGTGGCCGCGCTGACCGTTGTCGCCTTTGCCCCCCAGTCGGCGAACGCTGCTTGCGCCCCCACCGACGACTTTGCAGGTGTCCGCCTGCCCACGACCTGCCTGACCCCGGACGAAAGCCAAGCCGTTCAGATGCGCATGTTCCGCGCCGAACTGGCCGTGGCGGCGCTCAGCTGCCAGCAGCAATCCCAGTACAATACCGTGGTGACCCGCCATCAGGACGAACTGGTCCGCGAAGGCCGCGCATTGCGCGGCATTTTCCAGCGCGTCTACCGCGCCGGGGCGGAACGGGAACTCAATCGCTTCATCACCCACCTGGCCAATCGCGCGTCATTGAAACGCCTGACGCAGCCGACCTATTGCCAGACCATGGCCCGCGTGTTCCGCGAAGCCCAGGCCCAGCCGCGTCAGGGGCTTCTCGCCTATATCCAGGGCGTGCCTACGACCACCTCCATGATGGCGTCGGTCACGCCGCCGCCCAGCGCACAAGCCCTGGCGGCCATGGATACCGCCGCCGGCAAGCCCGGGAAGCCCGTCATCGACGACTGAGGCAAGCCGAAAAAATCCACCCCATCGCCAAGCTGCCCAACGGGCGGCTTTTTTATTTGCTGAGAATGATCTCGACGCGCCGGTTCTGCGGCTCGCGCGCACCATCCGGCGTCTGCACCAGGGGTTCGCGCTCGCCTTTCCAGCGCACGACGATCTCGCGCGCGGGAATGCCCAGACGGGCCAGTTCACCCATCACCGCTTCGGCCCGACGCTTGGACAGGCGCAGGTTATAGGCATCCGTGCCCGACCTATCCGCGTGCCCCGTGGTTTCGATACGGGTCACCGTCATGGTCTTGGCGTTGGCGGCGGCGGCCTTGATGATCGCCTGGGCGTCGGCGGTCAGATCCGTCTTGTCCCAGTCAAAGAACACCAGGTAATTGCGCGGTGCTTCCGGCGCCGGCTTGGCCACGGGCTTCGGTTCCGGCGCGGGGGCCTGAACGGGAATCGGCTGAGGTTCGGCCTTCGGCATGGGCTTCGGCGCGCCGAAGGACCAGCGCAGGCCGACCATGATGCGGTGTTCGCCCGAATCCGACTCCACCTCAATGCCGGAATCGGTCCGCAGGTCGCGGTCCGCAGTGCCGACATAGCGATATTCCGTGAACAGGCCCAGTTGATCGTCGATCTTATAGCTCACACCGGCGATGCCCTGGTAGGCGAACACCTGATCGCTTTTCGAGATGCGCGAGCCGCCGACCGGCGACAGATCGCTGGCCTTGATCACCGCGGCACCGATACCTGCGCCGATATAAGGCGTCCATCGGGAATTCGTTTTGAAGTCGTACAAGCCGTTGAACATCAGACCAAACATCGAGGTTTCGCCCGACCCATTGGTGCCGGAGAACGAATCCACGTTGGCGTTGCTGTAGGACAGCTCACCCTCGGCCCGCCAGTTGTCGGAAAACGTCGTGCCCAGCGCAATGGCGCCGGCGAAGCCCGGATCGGATTCCTGCTTCGTGTTGACCGTGCCGCCGGTGATGTCCCAGTCGCTTGGCTGGGTCCCCCCGAGCGCGCCAGAGACATACGGCCCGGACGACTGCGCCTGAGCGGTTCCGGTTACGACAAAGGCCGCGAGCGCCATGGCGCCGGCGGCGAGAGTTTTCCTGAGCTGGTACACGGTCATCCTAAACATACAATTGCGTGTCGGGTTCGTTAATCGGCAGTATAACCGATCCGTGGTTGCCGCGCTGCAACAATTCTAAATTTTTTCAAGCCGGTGACGGGCTCAGTTGGGCGTGCCGCCGCCGTCGAACGGTCGGTCATGGGCCAGGGACGGCACTTTGGCCCGCGCCTTGTCGACCGCCGACAGGTCGATCTCTGCCAACACGATGCCCGTGTCCTCGCCGCCGTCGGCGATGACCTCGCCCCAGGGGTCGACCACCAGGGAATGGCCATAGGTCTTGCGCCCGTCCATGTGTTCGCCGGTTTGCGCCGGGGCGAACACGAAGCACCCCGTTTCGATCGCCCGGGCGCGCATCAACACATGCCAGTGCGCCCGCCCCGTGGGCCGGGTGAAGGACGCCGGAATGGCGATCATCACCGCCCCCGCCTGGGCCAGGCTGCGGTGAAGGTGCGGAAAGCGGATGTCGTAGCAGATGGTCATGCCCAGCTTGCCCCAGGGCGTATCGGCGACGACGGCGCGGGTGCCGGGCTCGTAACTCTTGCTTTCCCGGTAGCTTTCGCCGTTTTCCAGGTCGACGTCGAACATATGGATCTTGTCGTAGGTCGCGACGATGTCACCCGTGTCGGAGATCAATACCGAACGATTGGCGAACTTGCGGTCCAAGGTTTCGTGTTCGACCACCATGGAGCCGATCAGCACCCATACGCCGGCTTCACGGGCGGCATCCCGGAACCGGGGCAAGTTGGGGTCGGCGTCAAAAGACGTGACCTTGGGGGCAACGTTCTTAGCCCCCGTTTCGACCAGGGTAACGACCTCGGGAAACGTCACGAAGTCCGCCCCCATGCCGGCGGCTTCCTTGATGCGGGCGACGATCATGTCGCCGTTGGCGGCGGGGTCGTTGCCCGAATTGGTCTGCACCAGGGCGGCAGTGAAGGTCGTGGTCATGGTCCCGGCCTACCCAAGGCCCAGGATGACGTCCAGGGCACCCTTGGCGTCGAGCGCATGGATGCCGTCGCAATCGCCGATATGGTCGCCGTCGACGAACACCTGCGGAACCGAGGTCGCGCCGCCCGCCCGCGACGACATTTCCTTGCGCTTGGCCGGTGCCATCATCACGTCGATTTCCTCAAACGCCACGCCCTTGTCCGTCAGCAGGCGTTTGGCCGCATGGCAATAGGGGCAGAAGGGGCTGGTATAGATTTCGATTTTCTTTGTCACGTTGTCGGATCCTGGACTCAATCGCGGGGCATTCCGCCTCCCTTATATAGGTCAGGGCCGGTTGCTGGAAAGGTGCCGCTGCACACTATTCCGCGCGCGGTCGCGCAACCCGGGCCAGGGTCAGCACGTCGACCGCCCCCGCACCCGCGCGCAACAGAACCCGGGCACAGGCCTCGACCGTCGCCCCCGTGGTGAATACGTCATCCACCAACAGCACCCGCGCGCCCCGCAGCCTTACCTGGAACTTGGGTTTCAGGCGGAAAGCGCCGCGCACGTTACGCGCCCGCGCCGACGCCCCCAAACCACCCTGGGACGGCGTGCGGCGGCGGCGAACCAATAAATCCGGTATCACCGGCAGATGCCGGCCACCGGTCAACGCCCCACGGGCCAAGGCCTGGGCCAGCAGGGCCGACTGGTTGTAGCGCCGCCGCCAGAACCGCGTCCAATGCAGGGGCACGGGGGCGATGATGTCGGCCTCGGTGAGCAATTCCGCCCCGGCACGGGCCAGCCAGCGCCCGAAAGCGGGGGCGGCCTCGGTGCGGTCGCCGTGCTTGAACCCCAGGATCATGCCGCGGCTGGCGTCGTCATAGACCAGAACCGCGCGGGCACGCTCATAGACTGGCGGGCGGCGGATGCAGGCGGCGCACAGCGCCTCCTCCCCGGCATCATATTCAAAGGGTATGCCGCAGCACGCACAGGCGGGTAGCCCCAGGAACGTCACCGCGTCCCAGCAAGGCGGACACAGGCTGCCAGGCTCATCCACCATTCCGCCGCAGGCCAGGCAATGGGGCGGCAAGATGACGTCCAGCAACCGCCGGCCGGCCGACCTCAGCCCGGCGGCGAGCGCGCCGCCGCCGTCCGATCCGGTGCCGTCCAAGGCGCCGTTTATGCCGGGCGAACGATGTGTCATATAGATACGATGACCGAAACGATCCATGTGTTCAATCGCACCAAGGTGCGCCATCACCGCGACCGCGCGGCACCCCTGCTCGACGCCCACGGCTTCCTGTTCGAAGAAACGGCCGACCGTCTGGCTGACCGGCTCGACGACATCACCCACCGCTTTCCGCTGGCCCTCGACCTGGGCTGCCACGGCGGCGACATGGGCGGACAGGTGTTCGGCCCCCGCACCATGGGGCGCGGCGGGATCGAGACCCTGATCCAGGCCGATCTGTCGCCTGCCATGGCGGGCCGCGCCAATGCGTCCGGCAGGCCGACCATCGCGGCGGACGAAGAATTCCTGCCCTTCGCCGATGCCACCTTCGATGCCGTGCTGTCCAACCTGTCGCTGCATTGGGTCAACGACCTGCCGGGGGCGTTGCTGCAGATCAGAAAGGCGCTCAAGCCCGACGGCCTGTTCCTGGCGTCCATGCTGGGCGGCGGCACGCTGGCCGAACTGCGCGACTGCCTGGCCGAGGCCGAGATCGAAATCTGCGGCGGCCTGAGCCCCCGGGTGTCGCCCTTCGCCGACGTCCGCGACCTGGGCGGGTTATTGCAGCGCGCGGGCTTTTCCCTGCCCGTGGTCGACGCCGATCAGGTCACCGTCAGCTACGAAACCCCCATGAAGTTGCTCTACGATCTGCGCGCCATGGGCGAAAGCAACGCCGTCGCCGAGGCCAAGTCCGGCCTGGCCCGGCGTGACGTTTTGGCCCGCGCCATGGCGATGTACGAGGAGCGCCACCGCGACACCGACGGCCGCTTCCCCGCGACCTTCCGGATTTTGACCCTGACCGCCTGGGCCCCGGCGCCGACCCAACAGCAACCCCGGCCCCCCGGCAGCGCCAAGACACGGCTGGCCGAAGCCCTGGGCACCCAGGAATTCAGCCTGGGCGAGAAGGCCCAGCCCAAGGATTGAGGTGCCGCCGAGACCTCGGCGTTGAAATGTTCCGAGGCGGGGAGTAGCTTTCCGGCCATGAAGTTTCACGCTCCCCTCGTCAAAGGCACCCTGGTCAAGCGCTACAAGCGCTTCATGGCCGACGTGACCCTGAAAGACGGCACCGTCGTCACCGCCCATTGCGCCAATTCGGGATCGATGCTGTCGGTCAACGAGCCGGGGGCGGAAGTCTGGATCAGCCCGGCCGCCAACCCGGACCGCAAGCTGAAATGGACCTGGGAACTGATCCGCATCGGCGAGACACTGGTCGGCATCAACACGGCCCTGCCCAACGCCATCGTCGCCGAAGCCATCGAGGCCGAAAAAGTGCCTGAACTAACCGGCTACAAAACCCTGCGTCGCGAGGTCAAATACGGCCAGAATTCCCGCATCGACATCCTGCTGGAAGACCCCAAGAAGGGCTTGTGCTACGTCGAGATCAAGAACGTCACCATGCGCCGAAACCTGGATGACGGGCCGCTGGAATTTCCCGACGGCGTGACCTCACGCGGTGCCAAGCACCTGGTCGAACTGGCCGACATGGTCTCCCAGGGCCATCGCGCGGTGATGCTTTATCTGGTTCAGCGCGAGGACGGCAACCGCTTCGAGATCGCCGGCGACATCGACCCGGCCTATGCGGACGGCCTGGAAGAGGCGCGCATGAAGGGGATCGAGGTTCTGTGTTACCGCTGCGCCGTCACGCCCGAAGACATTTCGTTGAGCGACCCCGTGCCGGTCACGCCTTAAGGGTGCACACGCGGAACTGGTCGCGCCTGCGGATAAGGTCTGATAAAACGGTCGCGATACACGACATCTGAGTTGCCTTTTCGAATTTACCGCTTATTTGAGACGCCATGAAAGAGATCGTCAAAACCGTGCCGTCCCGTGACGGTCGTCAGATCAAGATCCACGGGCCCGAGGGCTTCGCGGGTATGCGCGCGGCCGGCCGTCTCGCGGCGGAAACGCTCGATATGATCACGTTCCATGTTCAACCGGGCGTGACGACGGAGCGCCTGGACGAGCTTTGCCACCAGTTCATCGCCGATCACGGCGCCATCGCGGCCCCGCTGAATTATCGCGGTTTCCCGAAATCCATCTGCACCTCGGTCAACCATGTGGTCTGCCACGGCATTCCCGGGCCCAAAGTGCTGGAGGACGGCGACTGCATCAACATCGACGTCACCACCATCGTCGACGGCTGGCACGGCGACACGTCGCGCATGTTCCATGTCGGCAAGCCCAAGGTGAAGGCGGAAAAGCTGGTCGACACCACCTTCGAGGCCATGTGGGAAGGCATCAACATGGTGCGCCCGGGGGCCCGCCTGGGCGACACCGGCCAGGCGATCCAGAATTATGCCGAGGCCCGGCGTTATTCCGTGGTCCGCGATTTCTGCGGCCACGGCCTGGGCAAGGTGTTCCACGACGCGCCCAACATCATGCATTTCGGCCGCGCCGGCGACGGCGACGTCCTGCATGAAGGCATGTTCTTCACCATCGAGCCGATGATCAACGCCGGCAAGTTCGACGTGAAAATCCTGGCCGACGGCTGGACCGCCGTGACCAAGGACCGGTCGCTCTCGGCCCAGTTCGAACATTCCATCGGCGTGACGGCGGACGGGTTCGAGGTTTTCACCCTGTCGCCCAACGGCCTGGACCGGCCGCCCTACAAGGTCTGATCCGGGGCGGGGCGGTGGCGACGGGCGACGACGAACAGCCTGACGCGGCCCCCGACGCGGCCAAGACCCCGCATTTCCACGGCCATCGCCAACGCCTGAAGGACCGGTTTCTCAAAACCGGGGGCGACCAACTGCCCGATTACGAACTGCTGGAACTGCTGCTGTTTCAGGCCCTGCCCCGACGCGACGTCAAGCCCTTGGCCAAGGACCTGCTGGACCGTTTCGGATCGTTCGCCGGGGTGGTGACGGCCGAAGCATCGCTGATCCACCAGGTGCCGGGGGCCGGCGACGCGGTTGTCGTTGCGCTGAAAACCGTGGCGGCGGCGGCCGAACGCCTGGCCCGCGACGAACTGGCCTCGGCACCGGTCCTAAGCAACTGGGACAAGCTTCTGAAATACTGCCGCACGGCCATGAGCCGCGAAGGCCGTGAACAATTCCGGGTTCTCTACCTCAACCGCAAGAACGCATTGATCAAGGACGAGGTGCAATGGCGCGGCACCATCGACCACACGCCGCTGTACCCGCGCGAGGTCGTCAAGCGGGCGCTGGAACTGCAGGCCGCCGCCCTGATCATGGTTCACAATCATCCGTCCGGCGACCCGACGCCGTCCCAGGCCGACATCGACATGACCCGCCAGGTCGCAGACGCCGCGCAAAGCATGGGCATCGTCCTGCACGACCATTTGATCATCGCCAAGTCGGGACATACCTCGTTCCGCGACATGGGCTATCTTTGATTGACGTCGGTCAATCCACGGCACGCCGACAGAAGATAGGCTGGCGCAAGCATCTTTGCGCAATGGAACAAGGCAGATGATTGTGACCATTCGGCGCCGGATCTATTACCTGATCGAGGCCAGCCACCCGGATCACCCCGGGTCGCGGGTGTTCGATATCGCCATGGTCACCTTAATCGTCGCCAACGTGCTGGCGGTGATTCTGGAGACGGTGCCCGGTCTGGACGTCGCACATGGCCAGTTGTTTCTCATGTTCGACCGTGTCTCCGTCGCCGTGTTCACGGTTGAATATCTGGCTCGGCTGTGGGTCGCCGTCGAACATCCGCCGGTTGCCCGCCACGGCGCCTTTCTCGGCCGCCTGCGCTTCGCCATGGGCCCTTACCTGCTGATCGATCTGCTGGCGATTGCGCCCTTCTACCTGTCGCTGTTCATTCCCGCGGCGGACCTGCGCGTGCTCCGGGTTTTCCGCCTGCTCCGCATGCTGAAGCTGGCGCGCTATTCACCGGGCCTGAATACCTTGATGCGCGTCCTGGCCGAGGAAGGGCGGGCCCTGGGGGCCGCCTTGATCGTCATGCTGGGGCTACTGGTGGTCTGTTCGACCATCGTCTTTCACCTGGAACACGCGGTCCAGCCGGACAAATTCGCCTCGATCCCCCATGCCATGTGGTGGGGCTTGGCGACCTTGACCACGGTCGGCTACGGCGATGTCGTGCCGATCACGGTGCTGGGCAAAATTGTCGGCGGGGCCATGATGATCTTCGGGCTCGGCATGTTCGCCATTCCCATCGGCATCATCGCCTCCGCCTTTTCCCGCGACATCCACCAGCGCGATTTCGTCATCTCGTTCGGCATGGTGTCGGGCGTCCCGGCGTTTTCCCACCTGGGCCCGGTGCAGATCGAACAGATCGTCCGCCGGCTGCAATCCCGCCGCCTGCCGGCGGGCAGCACCGTGTTCACCAAGGGTGATCCGGCGAATGCCATGTATTTCATCCTGAGCGGCACCGTGCGCGTCCACCTGCCGGGCCGCACCATCGACATGGGCGCCGGTGAATTCTTCGGCGAAATGGCGCTGTACCGCGACACGCCCCGGCTGGTCCGCGTCCATTGCCTGACCGATTGCAGGCTGTTGCGCTTGGCCAAGGATGATTTCAACAGGCTGTCCGAGGACGACGCCGACTTCCGCCATAAGATCGAGACGGTGGTCAGGGAACGCCGGATGGAGCAGGAAACCGAGATCGCGAAAGACCCCCGCGCCTAGGCGCTCGGGGCCGTGTCGTCCACCGCCAAGGACTCGCGCAGGCGTTTGGCCAGGATGCGCTGGCGGCGATCGCGAATGATCTTCAGCGACAGCCTGTAGCCGGCCCATCCACCGATCAGCGCCCAGGGGATCCAGCCGATAGCCAGCGGCAGGCCGAACTGCTCCCAGACATATTCGAAATAATGGGCCACGGTTTCCCAAAACGTCTCTTCCTGCCAGGCGTCGAAATTGAACAGCTTGGCGAAGGAGTCGTAGCCCGATACATGCCTGATCCGGCCCAGCATCACCTGCCCGGTGACGTAGAAGCCGTAATACATGGGCACCATGGTGAAGACATTGGAAATCCACACCCAGGCCAGACCCTGGATCAGGTGGAAGCTGGTCTTGGGGTGCAGACGGAACAGCAGCCAATGGGCGGTGACGAGGGGCATCTGGATGCCGACCAGGGGCGTCAGGCCCCAGAACACGCCCCAGAACACGCCGCGCGCGGTGTATTCCGGCGAATGCGGGCTGCGTTTCATGGGGACCAGGAGCTTGTAACGCATGAAGCGCTTGGCCCCATGCCAATATCCCGTCCCGTTGCCGTTTTTGTTGATGCCCAGTTTCTTGCTCCCGGATTTGCTTTATCAGCCCGCTTTGGGCGGCGCAAACACTTCCTGTTCGCCGGAAACACCCCGCAGGCGATGCGCGCCCAGAGGCCGCCAGTCGACGTCCAGATGTTGGGAAAAGCGTGCCGAAACAACGACCCGGTTGCCCGTTTCCTTGGTCAGGTTTTCCAGCCGCGCAACCTCGTTCGCCGCCGGGCCGGTGACCGAAAATTCGACCCGCGCGGGCACGCCGATGTTGCCGTACATGACCTCGCCGACATGCAGGCCGAGCCCGAAATCCAGTTCCGGATGGCCCTCTGCGCGGCGTTCCGCGTTGATCTTTTCCAGCTTTTCCTCGGCCCGACCGGCCGCCGCCAGGGCCTTGGCGCAGGCTTCCTCGGGACTGTAGCCGCCGTCCTCGCCGATCGGGAAGATCGCCAGCACCGCGTCGCCGACGAAACGCAGAACCTCGCCACCGCCCTCCATCACCGCCCCCGCCGTGCAGGCGAAATACTGGTTGAGCACGGCAAGATACTCGCCATGGCTCAGGCTTTCGCACAGCTCCGTCGAATTGCGCATGTCCGAATACCAGATGACGGAGGGAATGACCTGGCCGTCGCCCAGCTTGATCTGGCCGTTCAGCACCCGACAGCCGGCATCCCGGCCCATATATGCAGTGACGATGTTAAGCGCCGTCTCCTCACGCTTGGCCAGCTTGGCCGCCAGCGCGAAGCGCGGCACCAGACGGCGCAGCGCGCGCAGGTGCTTGGCCGCGAAGCCCTCGGGCCGGTCGGTGACCCAGGACGTCATCAGACCATCAAGGTTATGGACGGAATCCGGCACCTCCACCCCCGTGACGAAGGGCGTGAGGAAGCCGACGTAATCGGTGCCGCCCAAATCCCGTGCCTCGCCCAACAGGGGATAGGGCGTCACCTGCTTGTCATCGGTCAGGTCGAAGCGGCATTCCGTGACGTCGTTGTCGAACATGGTTTTCAGGGGGCTTTTCTGCCAAGCGTCGGTGTTATGCGCACCATGCGGAATATCCGACGTCACGTTGCCCCGCCCGCGCACGTAGGTATAGGTATGCGCCACATACATGGGGTGCAACGTGCTGAGCGCCGAAATGGCACGCAAAACCGGCAGCCCGGCCGCGTTCAGGGCATCGCACAATCCGGCCAACAAGGGACGCACCTGGACACGGCCCAGGGCCTCGGCCACCAGCCAATCGCTGATCGCCTGAATGTCCCGTTCCCAGTCGCCGTAGGGAAAGCCGCCGCCAGGCCCCATGTGTTTCCTACCTATGTATGTTTTCCCGCCCTACGCTTGCCTTCGGCACAGGTTTGGCGCAAGGTCTCCGCCCCCGCCGGTGGCCTCCCGGCGGGAATTCAACGATAATATAGGCCCATCCATGATCGTCTTTCAGGTCTTTCTTCCCTTCGCCTTCGGCTATTTCCTGAGCTACCTGTTCCGGGTGGTGAATGCCGTGATCGCGCCCAACCTGATCGCCGACCTCGGCCTGACGGCGGCGGACCTGGGGCTTTTGACCAGCGCCAATTTCTTCGCCTTCGCGGCATTCCAACTGCCGCTCGGCATTCTGTTGGACCGATATGGCCCCAGGAAGGTCGAGGCAGCGCTTCTGGTGGTCGCCGCCGCCGGCGCCCTGGTGTTCGGCATGGCCGGCAGCACGCCGGGCCTGGTCGTCGGCCGGGCGATGATCGGCTTCGGCACCTCGGCCTGCCTGATGGCGGCGTTCAAGGCCTATTCCCATTGGGTGCCGGCGCAGCGCCAGTCGCTGGTCACCGGCATCCACATGGCGTTCGGCGGCATGGGGGCATTGACCGCGACCAAGCCCGTTGAAATGGCCCTGTCGTTCACCGATTGGCGCGGCGTATTCTTCATTCTGGCCGCGGTCACGCTGACGGCGGCGGCCTATCTGTTCCTGGCCGTGCCCAAGCGCGACCGCACGGAAAGCACGGAAACCCTGGGCGAGATGGTGAACGGCATCAAGCGCGTGTTCGCAGACCCGGCGTTCAAGCGGGTGGCCCCGGCCTCGGTCCTGGTGCAAAGCGGGTATCTGGGCGTGCAGTCCCTATGGTCCGGGCCCTGGCTGCGCGACGTCGCGGGCCTGGAACAGTCGGAAATGGCGACGGGGCTTTTGTTCATCGCCGCCTTCATGGTGCTCGGCTTCGTGTCCATGGGCGGGATCGCCGACCGGCTGGCCCGCATGGGCATCCGCACCATGGCCGTGTCCGTGTTCGGCATGATCATGTTCACCATTGCGCTGACGGTCATCGCCCTCGACCCGTTCGAGGATACGACGCCCGTGTGGTACGCCTTCGGCCTGTTCGGGACCTTCGGCATCCTGCCCTATACGGTGCTGTCCCAGACCTTCCCCAAGGAATTGACCGGGCGGGTCGTCACCGGGCTTAACGTCATGGTGTTCTTCGGCGCCTTCGCCGTGCAATGGGGGATCGGCGAAATCATCTATCAATGGCCCGAACCGACCCCCGGCCATTTCGCGCCCGAAGGATACCGCACGGCCTTCCTGATCGTCGCCGGGATGCAGGCGGCAGGTCTTGTATGGTATGGGTTATACCGCAAAGCCCGCCTCTGACGCTCACGCGCTCCAGCCTATAAGGAAACCCCCATGTTTTACGAGCCCAAGGACGGCCACGGTCTGGCCAAGAACCCCTTCAATAGCCTGGTCGTGCCCCGGCCCATCGGCTGGATCACCACCGTCGACAAGGCGGGCAACGTGAACCTGGCGCCCTACAGCTTTTTCAACGGCGTCGCCTACAACCCGCCGACGGTCATGTTCTCGGCCGGCGCCAGCCGCATCGAAGGGACCGACGGCCGCAAGGATTCCCTGCGCAACGCGCTGGAAACCGGCGAGTTCGTGCACAACTTCGCGACCTGGGACACGCGCGAGGCCATGAACCAGACCTCCGCCGACCTGGGCCCGGATCAGGACGAAATGGCGCTGGCCGGGTTGACGCCCATCGCGTCCACCCTGGTCAAGCCGCCGCGCGTCAAGGAATCGCCGATCCAATTCGAATGCAAGGTCGTGCAGTCGGTGGAACTGCCCAACACCAAGGGCGAACACCTTTACACCGTGGTGTTCGGCGAGGTCGTGGGCGTTCATATCGCCGACGACCTGATCATGGACAACGGCCAGATCGACATCGGCAAGCTGCACCCCATCGCGCGCATGGGCTATCAGGACTATTCGGAAGTGACCGCCGACACCCTGTTCACCATGGAACGGCCGGGCTTTCATCCCTATACCTGATCGCCTGCAGACTTAACCCAGATCAAGGCAGGCCCCCGCCGGGGTGCTAGGCTGGTTCTTCGTCACATCGATGGAGGCCCCGCCCATGTTCGACCGCCCGTCCCTCGTCACCCGCATCGCCATCGGCAAGGCGCTCGGCTTTCTGGTCGGGCTCGCCGGCTTTCTCAGCTTTCCCTATTTCATGGCCGACGTGGGCTGGCTGGTGCGGTTCGGCATCCTGTTCTGGTACACGACCCTGGGCGCGATCATCGGGATGGCGGGGATATTTACCTGGCATCCGGTGCTGCATCTGCCGCTGCCCTGGTGGGCGCGTTCGACGATCCTGGGCGCCTGGATGAACTTTGTCCTGACCTTCTTCGCCTATGATTTCATGGAAGCCGTGCTGATCAACATCTTCGGCTTCGGCAGCCCGCTCGCCTCGCCCTGGTGGTTCGTCGCCGAGGGGGCGGTGGTCGGCCTGGCCATCGGCTGGGCCGCCACCCGGTTCGGCGGCGAGGGTGAGGAAACCGTCGGCCATTGAGCGCCCTTCCCCCCATCGCCTGCTATACAGTCGGGCAGGATCAATTCGCGCAGAACAGGGCGGACGCAGGATGAAAACGGAATTTCGGGTTCGGGTCCTCAGTTTCTCCAACATCATGGAGATCGAGGGGGCGCGCACCGTCGACCACTACGCCGCCCTGCTCGACGCCCTGGAATACGGCGACCAGAGCGGCCTCAGCGACGACGACAAGCGCGAGATGTGTATCCTCGCCCTGCAGGGCCTGGAACCCGAGGAAGCCGCCTATCAGGTGCTCAAGCACGACATGAGCGACGTGCTGCGCGACGGCCAGATGCGCAACATCGCCGGCGAGATGCAGGAGGAAAAGCTGTGGGAGGAATATTCCAATTCCGCCCTCCACGAGCGCCTGTTCACGGTCGGCGGCCTGCTCTACGCGGCCTTTCCCAACCTGTTCCCGAAACCCGACGCGGTCCGCGTCGAACTTGAAGTGACCGCCGTGAACGCCGCCGCCAAGGTGCTGCTGACCCCGGCGCCGGACGAGACCTTCGTCGTCCGCCTGCTCGCCGACGGCATGGAGCCCGACGCCGTGCTGCACCGGCTCTACGGCGACCAACTG
The DNA here is from genome assembly GCA_024397995.1 of bacterium SCSIO 12827. Taxonomy (NCBI): domain Bacteria; species bacterium SCSIO 12827. Next base: position 3,201,736 of record CP073746.1, read on the forward strand.
GCCGGCACGTCCTTTCCCGAAGCCGCCGAGGTCGTGTGGATCGTGCGCGCCACGCCGGCCGGCGACAACGTCATGACGATCGAGATCATCAGCTCCGGCTATTGGCTGGACCCGCTCGACGGCACCAAGTCCTACGACTCGTCCGCCTATGCCGACGCCCCCCACCCGGCGGCGCGTTAACCAGCGCGGCGCGGTCGTTCGCGGCAAAAGCGGACGTTTCGTTTGTTGGTGGTAGGTGGCCGCTTTTGACCCGAAGCAGTCTTTATCGACATTCAACACGAGTGCCACGATATACTTGGAGAACTGATACAAGCGGGGATATCAGATGGCATTAAAAAGTACTACGTCAACGAAACTGATGAAATTGGCGGAGAGGGTCATGCTATGGCTGGCTCTCGACATTATCCTACTTGTGGGTCTCTTTGGCATCGAATTTTCTCCACTCTCAAAGCCATGCTGGTGGAAAGATGTCTATTCAGTGGCAACGAATGTGCTCACGGGTGGACTTGTCTCATTCTTCTTTTACTGGCTTGTAGTTTATCTTCCAGAACATCGAAAACGGCGCATTCTTAAAAATAGTCTTTCGAAGATGTACAATAGAATCAAAAAGAACATCCTGTGTCAGGTAGTTATTGCAAGCATTAAGGGCGGTCGCCGCGACCTACAGACAGACCTAGATACCATCGAAAACCTGATGACACCCAAAGCCTTCAAAGAAGCATTCTCGGGTGGGCGGGAGGCGGATGAAGGTTTCTATGCATTTGAAAACCAGATGAGTGACGACACACCGGAATTCCGTGAGATCATCCTGAACTTGGAGATGCTAGCGAAGCAAATCGAATTCGTGCTGCATAATTACTCGATCGACGACGAGAATCTCTTCGACTTCTTCAAGCGTCTTGAACTGATTCTGCTTTCGCTGAGGCGGTCGAGTCCCGGGTACGATGAATCAAGACCGCTATGCAGCTTTGTATACGAGATGTTCTCAGGATTTAATTTGATTGAGGGGTACCGCGGTTACGATGTCATCGACAAGATGATTGCCGATATCTGAGCGCCTTGACCGCCCACATTCGTAATGCCTCTGCCAGAATGTCCGATACGACGGCGATGAAACAAGCCGGGATGATCACCGGTTGCAAGATTAAGGAATGTCGGCTCATGGCTAAATACTGCAATCTTCCCTCGGCACATAACACCGCCGCTTAAGAACTGAAAACAGCCCCCCTCACCCGCCCGGATAGACCAGCCCGGATTCCAGGATGATCGCCAGGATCACCTGGCGGTCGTTGAGGCTGGCGTATTTCATGTAGAACATCAGGATGTCGGTGGCGCTGATCAGGGCGCGCAGGCGGCCGTCGTCGACGACGGGCAGATGGCGGAACCCGCCCTGCTGCATGATCGCCATGGCCGTCGAAATCTCGTCGTCCATGTGACAGGTCCGGACGTCCTTGGTCATCACGTCGTGGACCAGCATGGAGCCGACCCCTTCCGGGTGTTCGGCGAACACGCGCACGATGTCGCGTTCGGAAATCACGCCCGAGACGATGGTCGGGTCGTCGCAGCAGACCAGCACGCCGATCTTTTCTTCCGCCATCATGCGGGCAGCGTCGACCGCCAGGTCGTCGGGCGAAATGGTCGAGACGGCCGAGCCCTTTTCCTCGACCAGGCGGCGAACGGTCTTGGGGATGCTCCCCCCGTCGTCAGGCAAATGTTGTTCCATGAGTCCCCCTTCAAGCTTCCCCCGTTCTAGGCCCACAGGGTGACCGCATCCTGACAGGTCGCAGGAATGCGCCGACAGTCAGCCCGCCAGGCGTGTTCCCGCCACGCCGCCGCCGAACATGGCTTCCATCTCGCGGCGGATCTGTGTGGCGCTCAGGCTTTCGTCCACGGCGACGTCGTCCCAGGTCAGCATGGTGTCCTTGGCCACGGGGCGGACGACCTTCAGCTGATGGGCGAGGCCCAGCGGCAGGCGCCCGTCGGCCATGGATTTGGCCGCCGGCTGCAGCTTGCCGAACACGGTCGCCCCGCCTTCGCCGTCGAGCATGTCACCGGGGGCCAGGGCGCGCTTGGCCGTCGCCACCACATCGGCGTTGAAACAGGTGGCGACGCCCGTGGGCTCGCCGCGCAGGCCGATGGAGGCGACGGAAAGACCAAGTTCCAGGCCGATCATGTGCCATTTCTTGTAGTTGCACATGTAGCGGCCCGAGGGGTCGGTGGTGACCTGATATTCCTCGAAACAGCGGCGGATGTAGTCCGTATCGGCCTCGACGCAGACCCAGACCCCCTTGCGGATATCGTGGGGGATCGGCGTGCCGTCGGGCCGCAGGGAGGCGACGGCCTCGACCAGGCCCTTCTTTTCCAGAACGCCGCCTTCGTCGCGGGGGCGCATCAGGGTCGGGATGTCGTCGATGGAGCCGGGCGGAAAGGCGAGGCCATCCTCGGGCGCTTCCAGGCCCGTCGCGTTGGCGATGGCGGCGGTCTCAATCGCCGGTTTGGAGCCGTCGAGGAAGGCGTTGAACATCTTGGGATTGAGGCCCCCGGCCTGGGCCTGTTCGGCGCTCAACCCCCAATGGTCCCATACGGTATCCGGCGTCGATTCCCGGAAATGCGGCAGCCATTTGTGGCCGCGCCCGGCGGCGACCACGGGAAAGCCCGCCGTACGCGCCCAGTCGACCAGCTCACACGCCAGCGCCGGCTGATCGCCGTAAGCCAGGGAATAGATCACCCCGGCGTCCCCGGCCTTGGCCGCCAGCAGCGGGCCGCAGAAGGCATCGGCCTCGACCGTGACGTTGACGACATGCTTGCCGGCGGCGAAGGCGGCCAGGCAGTGATCGACGGCCGCCACGGGATTGCCCGTGCATTCGACGATGATGTCGATCGCGGGATGGTTGATCAGGGCCTGCCAGTCGTCGGACAGGAACGTCTGCCCCGACGCCACGGCGGCGTCGAGCGAGGCCACGTTGGTGCGCGCCGCCGACCAGCCGACCCGGTCCAGATTGGCCCGCGCGTTGGCGGGGCTGAGGTCGACCACGCCCGCGACGTGCACGCCCGGCGTCTTCGGCGCCTGGGCCAGATACATGGAGCCGAATTTCCCGGCGCCGATCAGGCCGACGCGGATCGGACGGCCTTCGGCCGCGCGCCCCTTCAGCAACGTGAACAGATTCATGGATGTCTCCTCAATTTGCGACACGCAATTCCAGGAGCCCCCCCGGGACCGGCAGTCTAATAACCCGGGCCCGACCGTCAATGACCTAAGTCACAGGGTGAAGTCCCGGGTCGCGGCCCCCGCGGCCTCGTATCCGCGCACCCGCACCCCCCCCGTGGCCGCGTTGGCGGTCACGGCAAGCCGCGTGGTCGGGTTGAGGATCGGTGGGACGACCCAGTCGAAACCGTCTTCGACCCCGTCCCGGCAGGCTTCCATCCGGGCGAAGCGGCCTGGACTGTCGAAGCCCCGTAAACGGCCCGTGAAGGGCCCCGCGACCCAGTGATTGGCGATGGTGGCGCTGCCGCCGTCGCGGATGAAGGCGTCGGTTTCCGTGCGCTCGATGACGCAGCCTTCATGGGGCGCCGTTCCCGACAGAGAAAAGAAGGCCGGCACCGCGATCGGCGTTTCGGTCAGCAGGGTTTTCGCCGCGTCATAGGTTGAACAGGTCTCGAAGGCCAGGCGCAGCAGATGCGTCGGCGGCATCAGGCGCCGCCGCCACACCCGGGTCCGCTCGATCGCCCAGTCGAGCCAGCAGCTGGTGGTGCATGTCTCCATGGGCGGCTGGTTGAGCGCCGCCGCGAAGCGCCCCGGCGCCATCGCCGTGGCCACGCCCACGAACCCCGGCCAGGTGACGTTGAGCCAGCCCCCCGCGCCGCCCGCCTGCCGCGCGACGACGACGTTGCGGCCCAGGCCGTGGAGCGGCCAATCGAGCGTGCGCAGCATGCGGTTGCCGCGGCCCGACGGCGGGCAGCCCACGGCCGTGGTGCACGACCATTCATAGCTGAGGTTCAGCATGTAGACCCCGGCGTGGTCCAATTGGGCCGCGCAGGCGTCCAGATCGGCGCGGTAGGGCGTCGGGCAATCGGCGAGCCAGCGTTTGGTCAGCCGGTCACCCAGGCCCAGGAACAGAGGGCCGTAATGGTCGCGGCCCGCGCGGAACAGGTCCGTGAACCGCGCCCGTTCGGCCTCGGCCACGGCGGGCGGGCCGCCTTGCCCGGCGTCAACCAGGGGAATCACCGGAAGATCGGCGGGGGTGCTGAGGTCATCCATGGCCTGAATATATCCCGGAATGCCGTAAATTCGGGGAAATCAACGGTCGGGTCTTTTCAAATCCGCCCCAGTCTGGCATGTCCGCTTGTCCGCGCCGCCGTCCAGACTATAATTTCCCGCCTGAAACGGAGTTTCCATGATCCCGCGCTATTCCCGCCCCCAGATGGCCGCCATTTGGGAGCCCGCCAACAAGTTCCGCATCTGGTTTGAGATCGAGGCCCATGCCTGCGACGCGCAGGCCCAGTTGGGCGTGATCCCGAAAGAGGCCGCCCAGACCGTCTGGGAAAAGGGCAACAAGCCCTATGACGGCGCGCGCATCGACCGCATCGACGAGATCGAGCGCGAGACCAAGCACGACGTCATCGCCTTCACCACGGAACTGGCGGAGCATATCGGCGACGACGCCCGCTTCGTCCACCAGGGCATGACCTCGTCGGACGTTTTGGACACCTGCCTGGCCGTGCAGTTGAAGCAGGCGGCGACGATCCTGCTCGACGATATCGACAAGGTTCTGGCGGCGCTGAAGACCCGCGCCCTTGAACACAAGATGACCCCGGTCATGGGCCGCAGCCACGGCATCCATGCGGAGCCGACGACCGTGGGCCTGAAGCTGGCGCGGTTTTATGCGGAATTCCAGCGCGCCCGCTGGCGCCTGGAAAACGCCCGCGACGAAATCGCGACCTGCGCCATTTCCGGCGCCGTCGGCACCTTCGCCAACATCGACCCCTTCGTCGAGGAATACGTGGCCGAGAAGATGGGCCTGTCGCCGGAGCCGATTTCGACCCAGGTGATCCCCCGCGACCGCCACGCCATGTTCTTCGCGACGCTGGGCGTGGTCGCCGCGTCCATGGAAAACCTGGCCACGGAAATCCGCCACATGCAGCGCACGGAAGTGCGCGAGGCCCAGGAATATTTCGCGCCGGGGCAAAAGGGTTCCAGCGCCATGCCGCACAAGCGCAACCCGATCCTGACGGAAAACCTGACCGGCCTGGCGCGCATCGTGCGCATGGCCGTGGTCCCGGCGCTCGAAAACGTGGCGCTGTGGCACGAACGCGACATCTCCCATTCCTCGGTCGAGCGCATGATCGGCCCCGACGCCACGGTGACCCTTGATTTCGCCCTGGCGCGGCTGGCCAGCGTGGTCGAAAAGCTGGTCATCTATCCGGCCAACATGAAGGAACATATCGACAAGTTCGGCGGTATCCACGATGCCCAACGGGTGCTGCTGTTCCTGACGCAGAAAGGGGTTTCCCGAGAGGACGCCTATCGCATCGTGCAGCGCAACGCCATGCGCGTGTGGAAAAGCTTCGGCATCGATCCGGACGATCCGGACAAGCCGGCCCATCTGGACGCCGAGGACGAAGAGGCGCAGTCCTACGACAACCGCCTGATGTTCTTCCTGGAACGGGACACGGACATCAAGAAGCTGTTGACGCCCGAGGAACTGAACGCGCTGTTCGAGGTCTCGTCCCTGGCCTATCACACGGCCCAGGTCGATACGGTGTTCCGCCGGGTGTTCAGCGAATAGAGCGGATGACGCGGAATGCCGGACCAGCCAACGCCTCTGCCCGGCTTTCCCATGAAATACATCGTGTTCACGTCGGCGCGGGGCGAGGCCCCCGTGCTGTTCCCCCACGAATTCACCCATAGTTGGGTGGCGGGCGAACTGCGCCCGCTCAAACCCGTATCGGCGGGCTTCGTCGAAATGGCGGCGGACGGACAGATCCGCTGCTTCGGGCATTCAAGCAGCCTGAACCTGCCGTCGCGGGGCGCGGCGGACGCGGAACTGGTGCACCGTCACCTAAAAGGCGACGGCCGATAACCCGGCAAAAACCGTGAGGAAATTATTCGCTTTTGATCTGCTCAGCCGCGGTGTGCAGCAGGTCTTCGAGCTTGCGCCGGATCTGCTCTTCGGTGATCGCGAGGCCGCGCGTTTCGATATCGCCCATGACCTTGCGCACCACATCGTCGACACCGGGCTCGTCCAGATCGGCCAGAACCACTTCGCGGGCATAGGCGTCGGCGTCGGAGCCCTTCAGCCCGAAAGCCTCGGCCAGCCACAGACCCAGCAGCTTGTTGCGCCGGGATTCCGCCTTGAACCGCTGTTCTTCGTCCAACTGGTACTTGGCTTCGTAACCTTTTTCCCGGTCCTTGAAGGCGTCAGACATGTCCTGGGCTCCCGTTCTGGCCAATGAGTAATGAGTTTCGCTGGGCTTATTTACGCGGGTTGGCGCGTCACCGCAACATCCGGCGCAACTGCTGGCGCAATCTGTTCGCAGGCCTTATGTAACAATTATGTGCACACTCGTCATTCTACGCCGCCCGGGCCATGACTGGCCACTGATCGTCGCCGCCAACCGCGACGAAATGGCAGAGCGGCTTTCCGACCCGCCGGGCCGCCATTGGCCGGATGCTCCCCATGTCACCGCCGGGCGGGACAGAACCGCCGGCGGCACCTGGCTGGGCGTCAACGACGACCGCATGGTGGCCGGCGTTTTGAACCGCCACGGATCGCTGGGCCAGGAAGCCGGCAAACGGTCGCGCGGCGAATTGCCCCTGGAAGCCCTGAGCCACGGCGAGGCCGCCGAAGCCGCCGAGGCCTTGGCCCATCTCGACGGCAGCGCCTATCGGTCGTTCAACCTGATCGTCGGCGACGTGAACCGCGCCTTCTGGATTTCCGGCAACGGCCGGGATTCCAAGGTTTCCGTTCAGGAAATTCGTCCGGGCCTGTCGATGATCACGGCTTATGATCTGAACGACGATACCTCGGCGCGCATCGGCCACTACCGCCCCCTGTTCGAAGCCGCCCCCCCGCCGGACCCGGCCAAAGGTGCCAACGGATGGGACGCCTGGGTGGCCTTGATGTCGGATTTCAAGGAATGGCAGGGCGGCGGCGAGCGCGATTCCATGGCTTTCACCACGGATTTCGGGTTCGAAACCGTGTCGTCGTCGCTGATCGCCCTGCCCAAACCCTTCGATCCGGCCCTGAAACCCCAATGGCTGTTCTGTCCCGAGCGGCCGCGGCCCGGCGGATTCCGGCCAATCACCGACTGATCCCCTATTCTGTTGAGCGGGCTCTCCGACGCTGCTATATGGTGCGTCTAACCCCCCCCCCGCAGGCCACGCCCCATTTCGGAGCGACCACAAAGGGGAACTTCACGAGGGCACAAACCCATGGCAAGACGCAGACAGATTTACGAAGGCAAGGCAAAGGTCCTTTTCGAGGGCCCGGAACCCGGCACCATCGTCCAGTACTTCAAGGACGACGCAACCGCCTTCAACAACCAGAAAAAGGGCACCATCACCGGCAAGGGGGTGCTCAACAACCGGATTTCCGAGTATTTGATGCTCCGCCTCGGCGAGATCGGCGTACCGACCCACTTCGTGCGGCGCCTGAACATGCGCGAGCAGTTGGTCCGCGAGGTCGAGATCATCCCGGTCGAGATCATCGTGCGAAACGTCGCCGCCGGCACGTTCTCCAAGCGCTTCGGCATGGAGGAAGGCACGGCCCTGCCGCGTTCGATCATCGAATACTGCTACAAATCGGACGAACTGGGTGATCCCCTGATCGCCGAGGAACACGTCACCGCCTTCGGCTGGGCGACGCCGCAGGACATGGACGAAATCATGGCCCTGTCCCTGCGCATCAACGACTACCTGTCGGGCCTGTTCATGGGCATCGGCCTGAAACTGGTCGATTTCAAGCTGGAATTCGGCCGCCTGTGGGAAAACGACCAAAACATGCGCATCGTGCTGGCCGACGAGATCAGCCCCGATTCCATGCGCCTGTGGGACGTTCTGACCAACGAAAAGATGGACAAGGACCGGTTCCGCCGCGACCTCGGCAATGTCGCGGAGGCCTATCAGGAGGTCGCCCGGCGCCTTGGCATTCTGCCGGAATCGGGTCCCGTCGACATCAAGGAACCGGAGACCGTTCAGTAAGATGAAAGCACGCGTCCACGTTACCCTGAAATCCGGCGTTCTCGACCCGCAAGGCAAGGCCGTCCAGCATTCGCTGGCCGGGCTTGGCTTTGACGGCGTCAACGACGTACGCCAAGGCAAATACATCGAACTGGAACTGGCCGAAACCGACCCCGCCAAGGCCAAGGAATCCGTGGAAGCCATGTGCCAGAAGCTCTTGGCCAACACGGTGATCGAGAACTTTTCCGTCGATATCGCCGAAGGCTGACCCCCCGCCATGCCGACCAATACGAAAGCCGCCGTCATCGTCTTTCCCGGCTCCAACTGCGACCGCGACATGAAGGTCGCGCTGGAAGCGGTGACGGGCACGGACGTCATCATGCATTGGCACCGCGACACCGAATTGCCCGACGTCGATCTGATCGCCGTGCCGGGCGGGTTCAGCTATGGCGACTATCTGCGTTCCGGCGCGATGGCCGCCAATTCGCCGGTCATGCGCACGGTGGTGGAGCGCGCCAACAAGGGTGTGCCCGTGTTGGGCATATGCAACGGCTTTCAGGTCCTGACCGAGGCCGGACTGCTGCCCGGCGCCTTGATGCGCAACGCGGGCCTGAAATTCGTGTGCAAGGACGTGTGGCTCAAGGTCGAAAACACCGATACCCCCTTTACCGGCGGCTATACGGCCGATCAGGTGATCCGCATCCCCGTCGCCCATCATGACGGCAATTATTTCGCCGACGACGCAACCCTGGACCGTCTTGAGGGCGAAGGCCGCGTCGCCTTCCGCTACTGCGACCCCAAGGGCAAGGTTGCGGACGCGGCCAATCCCAACGGCAGCCGCAACAACATCGCCGGCATCGTCAACGAGGCCGGCAACGTGCTGGGCATGATGCCGCACCCCGAACGTCTGGCCGAGGCCGCGCTTGGCGGCACCGACGGCAAGCCCCTGTTCGACGGGCTGGTCGCCGCCCTGCACTAGGCCGCGCCGGCCCGGCCATTTCCGCCGACCCTTAAAGGAGGGTCACGAGATGCTGAATATTCGGCCCGTCGTGCACCTTTTGGGTCTGCTGTCCTGCTTTGTCGCGGTGCTTCTTTGCATCCCGGCCCTGACCGATGCCATCTACCACGACCAGGATTGGAAACCGTTCGTCACGGCGGCCCTGGTCACCGGCTTCATCAGCTTCGCCTTGGCCATCGCCGCCTGGCCCAGGGACGGCATCAAGCTCAACCTGCGACAGGCGTTTCTGGTCACGGCCCTGGGCTGGGTCACGGTCGCCGCCATCGCGGCGATCCCGTTCCTGGGCCTGGGCATCAGCCTGACCGACGCCGTGTTCGAATCCATGTCGGGGATCACCACCACGGGGTCCACCATCCTGACCGGCCTGGATCACCTGCCGCCGGGCATCCTGTTGTGGCGGGCGATCCTGCAATGGCTGGGCGGGATCGGGATCATCGCCATGGCGATTCTCATGCTGCCGCTGATGCGCGTCGGCGGCATGCAGTTGTTCAAGATCGAAAGCTCGGACACCGGCGAGAAGTTCAGCGCCAACGCGTTCCAGATGGTCATCTACCTGATGGCCTTCTACACCCTGCTGACCGTGCTTTGCGCTTTCCTGTACTTCATTTTCGGCATGTCCCTGTTCGACGCCGTGACCCATGCCATGGCCACCGTGTCGACGGGCGGATATTCGACCCATGACGCGTCCTTCGGGTTTTTCAAGAGCCCGGCCCTGCACTGGATCGCCACCCTGTTCATGGCCGCTGGTGCTGTGCCCTTCTATCTGTACATCAAGGCCGCGCGGGGCGCGCCACAGCAGATGTTCAGCGACGAACAGGTGCGCGGCTTCATCGCCCTGCTGGCCGTGGTCAGCATCGGCCTGGCCGGCTGGATGACCTGGGAGCGCGGCATTTCCTTTCCCGAAGCCCTGACCCTGACCGCGTTCAACGTGACCTCGGTCATCACCACCACGGGCTTCGCCACCGACGATTACACGACCTGGGGGCCCGGCGGGGTCGGGGTGTTCCTGGCCTTGATGTACATCGGCGGCTGTTCGGGATCGACCTCGGGTGCGATCAAGATCTATCGCCACCAAATCCTCTACAAACTGGTGCGCGCCCATGTGAAGCGCCTGTTCAGCCCGAACCGGGTGATCACCCTGTCCTACAACGGCGCCCCCGTGCCCGATGACGTGCCCTATTCGATCCTCGCTTTCCTGGCCGTGTTCGTCGCGACCATCGCCGTGTTCACGGTGGCGCTATCGTTCCTGGAACTGGATATCCTGACGGCCTATTCGGCGACCGTGACCGCCATCACCAACGTCGGTCCGGGCCTGGGGCCGATCATCGGCCCATCCGGCACGTTCGAGCCCCTGCCCGACGCGGCGAAATGGATTTTGACCCTGGCCATGCTGGCCGGGCGGCTTGAAGTGCTCGCCCTGCTGGTGATGTTCGACCGGGATTTCTGGCGGTACTGAGTTTCAAGCCGCGTCGAAGGCTTCCTGAATTTCCGCCCGCAGCATTTCCTGGCGTTCGCCGTCGATACGAAATTCGATGGCCACGCCCCGGCCCGTCAGGCGCGAGATGACGCCGGGCAATTCGCCCAGCCCGTCGACCCGAAGATTGACCGCATCACCGGCGGCAAAGGCGTGTTGGGTCCGGCCCAGGATGTCGGAAAATTCGACCTGGGCACCCTGCCGGGAAATGTCGCGTAACAGCCCTGTCCTCGTTTCCCTGGAAGAGGAGACAAAGATCAGTTCCGTGATATCGAACCGGCGCGCGGCGCGGCGTTCTTCAGGCATGGCCAGGACCTCCACCGTAAGAGTTGATCCCCCATGAGCAGGCCGATTCTACACCAATCGCCCCCCTGCCGCCACCGGCGGCCGATCACGCCGTCAGCAGGTTCATCAGCGGGCGGATATCCTCGACGGTGTCCAAGCCCGCCACGAAATCCTTCACCTTGGCCGCCTTGGCCTCGCCCAGCACGGGGATCGCCAACGCATCGTACTTGCGGTCCAAATCCGTGGCCGAAACGGGGTTTTCCGGACTGCCGCGGCGGTTGCGCTCCGTATGAGACAGCGTCCGCCCATCCGTGGTCACCACGGTGATCCGCGCCATGTGGCGGGCGCCCGGGCCTTGGGCTTCGATCTCGGGATCGACCTCGGCATCGATACGTTCGATGAACTTCAGAACTTCAGGAGCCTTGATGCGGTCCTCGGTGAACTGGGCGGTGAAGGCTTCGCCGTCCAATGCGATCATGGCGAGCCCGTAATACAGGTTCATCTGCGCCGCCGTAATGCCCTGGGCCTTGTAGGGCCAGGCGCAATGGACATAGGTCGGATGGCTGACATATGCCGTGATTCGGGCGATGTCGGCGGCGGCCAGATTGTTATCCGTCATCACGGCGCGGAGCGCATCGAGGGCGCCGTGGATGCTGGTCACCATGGCGTGGGGCTTGAACCCCGTGCGCAGCACTTCCCATTGCATGTCCTGGCCGGGCATCAGGCCCTGCACGACGCGCTCAACGTTGATCTTGCCGGCGAAGGCGGCGAGGAACCCACCGTATTCGGCCTCGACCATGTCGGAAATGCCGGTGAAGCCCTTGGCGGCCAGTTCGGCGCCGCGAACCCCAGCCTCGGCCGCGCGGCCGGAATGCAGGCGCTTGACCATTGCCCCTTCCTGGGCCGCCATCAGCCCGGCGCCGAGGGAACCCGCGATACCCAGCGCATTGGCCGTCACCGCCGCGTCCAGGCCCATCATGCGCGCCGCCGTGGCGGCGGCGACCAGGGGGCCGACCGTGCCCTGGGGGTGGAAGCCGCGCAACAGAAGGTCCGTCCCGGCGGCAGCCCCGACCCGGCAGGCGACTTCGTAACCCGCGGCCATGGCCGTCAGGACCAGCGATCCCGGCACTCCGGCGCGGCGCGTGCCCAACAGGCGTTCGCCCATGTTGAGCGCCACCGGCACGGCGATGGAATTGGGATGGGTAATGGCGTCGCGGTGAATGTCGTCCATTTCAAACGCGTGGCCCGCCGTGGCGTTGACCAGCACGGCATTGGCCACGGGCACCATACGCAGCATGCCGATCAAAGACGCCTCGGGCGTGCCGCCGTCGTGGTCGACCAGCTCTGCGACCATGCGCGTCCACGGCAGGGTGGCGCCATGCAGGCAGCAGGCCAGTCCATCGAGCACGGCCAGCTTCAGATGTTCGACGACTTCCTTCGGCAGATCCTCGAACGTCAGCCCGGCGGCGAAATCCGCCAAAATCGCAGTCGCCCCCGGCGCCGCCTTGTCGGCGTCCTTCATCACGTCTCCATCCTTCACTTGATGCGTGCTCTTATTGCTGGGCCGCGACGCCGCCCCGCGGACCGGTGTTGAGCAGGTTCAGCATTTCCGGCGCCACCGGGCGGCCTTCCGGAGTAATCATCCAGATGCGCAGCATCAGGCGTTTCTGGTCGGCCTCGGCATGGTCCACGAACTCTTGGCGGGAATGCAGCGTCGTGCGGTTGTTGAGAATCTGGAAATCCCCCCGCTCCAGCATCATGTCCAGGCGCAGGTCGGGGCGCTGCGACAGCTCGCGGAAATAGTCGATGGCTTCCTGCTGCAAGGGCGTCAGGGGATGGCCCGATTTCTCGGCACCCAGTTCAAGCTGCCGCTTATTGTAGCGGCAGGCCAGGGCGCCTTCGTAATAGGCGAACACGGGAATGCGCTGTTGGGTGACTTCCGTCATGTTGCCGGTCTTGGACGCCAGATCGACATAGAAGCCGCCGCACAAGGGGTCGATCAGGTCCGGACGGGTCTTGAGGATTTCGTTGTAGATGGCCGTGGCGGAGACGACGGAGCTTTCACCCCCCGTCTTGGCCCTGCGCACACACATCAGGCCGACCACGTCGCAACTGTCCGTATGGGGCGGCAGATCCAGCGAGGTGCGGTAGAACCGCACGCCGGACAGATAGGGGTCCTTGCCCTCGAACTTGTCACCGTGATCCATGACCTGACCAATCAGCTCGCCCTGTTTGTTCTGGATGATGCCGATACCCAGGTATTGACCGATCCCCCACAGGACCATCTTCAGGTCGTCCAGTTCGAAGCGCTTGGGGTCCAATCCCCGGATCACCTGAAATCCCCGGCCGTACTGGATTTCGTCGGAGACCTCGTCGAGCACCGGGCCCAGGGTCGGCAGGGGGAAATCTTCGCGTGCGAAGCCGAGGGTCCCGCCCGCCGCCTTGACCGATGCCAGAGCCGTGGTCAGTTCGACGATATGGCCCTCGGTCAGCGTCACGGTCCACACCGCCGGATCGGAATAATCCGTTCCGCGCCAGGCGGAGGCGTCGGTCACGGGGGTGCGCAGGATTTCGGTCATCGGTGCATGTCTCCTTGTTTTCGGCCGCGCATGGGGATCGTCAGGGCCGAGCGGCTTGGCGGCACATTGTATACAATCTGATCCTCCCCAGGGACAACAGATTTACGTGCTGGCCGTTGCCGGATCCGCGCATGCTGGCCGGAACGCCCGGCTTTGGCCATAATCCGCACGTAACGCTGAAGGGCCCCGCCGCCCGTCCCGAGGAGACCGCCACTCCATGCTGCTGCCGATATCCGATTCCAATCCCCGGCACCGCATTTCCTTTCAATACGTGACCGTGGGCCTGATCGCGGTCTGCGCGGCCGTGTTCCTGTGGCAGGCAAGCTTGGACCCGCGCCGCGCCCAGGAAGCGGTCTATGCGCTGGGCACAATCCCCGCCGTGGTGTTCGGCGAACGAACCCTGTCGCCGGAGCTGTCCTGGATTCCGGCGGAAATGACGCTGCTGACCTCCATGTTCATGCACGGCGGATGGATGCACCTGATCGGTAACATGCTCTATCTTTGGATTCTCGGCGACAATGTCGAGGACTGCATGGGCCATGCCCGCTTTCTGATTTTCTATCTGGTCTGCGGCCTGGCCGCCGTGATGACCCATATGCTGATCGACACCGGGTCGACCGTGCCACTGGTCGGCGCATCCGGCGCCATATCCGGGGTCATGGGGGCCTATCTGCTGCTGCATCCGACGGCGCGGATCAACGTGCTGATCTGGGTTCTCATCTTCGTGCGTGTCGTGCCCGTGCCGGCAGGGATCGCGCTTGCCGCATGGATCGGTCTGCAATTCGTCAACGCCGCCGGTAACTCCAGCAGCGGCGGCGGGGTCGCCTTCTGGGCCCATGTCGGCGGGGCGGTCGCCGGCATGGTCCTAGTGCCCTTCTTCAAGCGCAAGGACGTTTCGCTACTGGCTGGCATCCGCGGCAGACCGATGCCGTCAACGGCCACGGACAGCCCGAAAATCCGTCTGCGCCGGCCCGAAACCCCACCGGTACGGCGGCCTTGGCGCTAGGTGCCGTGAATTAATCACGGGAATCCCCGCCGTTGGCCCCCTCCGGGCCGATAAAACATTGCCAAACGCCGGGGATTTGCTAAGAAGTCGGCCATGAACGCTCCCCAGAATTCCCCGGAAATCACGCCTGAAATCGTCGCCGAGCACGGCCTGAGCCCTGCCGAGTACGAAAAGGTTCTGGAAATCCTCGGCCGCGCGCCGAACCTGACGGAACTGGGCATCTTTTCCGTCATGTGGTCGGAGCATTGCTCCTACAAATCCTCGAAAAAATGGCTGAAAACCTTGCCGACCGAAGGCAAGCGCGTGATCTGCGGTCCCGGCGAGAACGCAGGCGTGGTCGACATCGGCGACGGCCAGGCCGCCATCTTCAAGATGGAAAGCCATAACCACCCCAGCTTCATCGAACCCTATCAAGGGGCGGCGACAGGCGTGGGCGGCATTCTGCGCGACGTGTTCACCATGGGCGCCAGGCCCGTGGCCAACCTGAACGCGCTGCGTTTCGGATCGCCCGATCACCCCAAGACCCGCCACCTTGTCGCGGGCGTCGTTGCCGGGGTCGGCGGCTACGGCAACTGCGTCGGCGTGCCGACCGTGGGCGGCGAATGCGAATTCCACCCGGGCTACAACGGCAACATCCTGGTCAATGCTATGACCGTGGGCGTCGCCGACCAGGACAAGATTTTCTATTCCGCCGCCACGGGCATCGGCAATCCGATCATCTATGTGGGCTCCAAGACCGGTCGCGACGGCATCCACGGGGCGACCATGGCCTCGGCCGAATTCACGGATGATTCCGATGAAAAGCGCCCGACCGTTCAGGTCGGCGACCCGTTCACGGAAAAGCTGCTGATCGAAGCCTGCCTAGAGTTGATGGCCACGGACATGATCGTCGCCATCCAGGACATGGGGGCGGCAGGGCTGACCTCAAGCAGCTTCGAGATGGCGTCCAAGGGCGGCACCGGGGTCGAACTCGACCTGGATCAGGTGCCGCAGCGCGAACAGGGTATGACGGCCTACGAGATGATGCTGTCGGAAAGCCAGGAGCGCATGCTCATGGTACTGAAGCCCGGGCGCGAGAACGACGCCCGCAAGATTTTCGACAAGTGGGAACTGGACTTTGCCGTGGTCGGCAAGCTGACCGACACGGGCCATATGGTGCTGCGTCACAAGGGAGAGATCGTCGCCGATCTGCCCATCGACCCGCTGGCCTTGGCCAGTCCCGAATACGACCGACCCTGGGTGCCGACGCCGAAACAGGCGGAGATTACCCACGGCGACCTAAAAAAAGACATCGCCCCCTTGGACGCCCTCAAGACCCTGATGGGCTGCCCCCATCTGGCGTCCAAACGCTGGATCTGGGAACAGTACGACCACATGGTCATGGGCGACACGATCGGGCGGCCCGGCGGCGATGCCGGGGTGGTCCGCGTGCACGGCACCAAGAAGGCGCTGGCCATGACCTCCGATTGCACGCCCCGTTATTGCCTGGCCGACCCCGTCGAGGGCGGCCGCCAGGCCGTGGCCGAAGCCTGGCGCAACCTGGTTGCCGTCGGCGCCAAGCCCATCGCCATCACCGACAACATGAACTTCGGCAATCCGGAACGCCCGGAAATCATGGGCCAGTTCGTGGGCTGCGTCGAAGGCATCCGCGAGGCCTGCGTGGCGCTCGACTTCCCCGTCGTCTCGGGCAACGTGTCGCTGTACAACGAAACCAACGGCACGGGCATTCCCCCGACGCCGACCATCGGCGGCGTCGGCCTGTTGCAGGACGCGGCCAAGCGGGTCAGTGCCGCCCTTCCGGGCGAAGGACAAACCCTGGTTCTGATCGGTGCGACCAAGGGGCATCTGGGCCAATCACTGTATCTGCGCGAGATCGAGGGCCGCGAGGCCGGATCCCCGCCCCCGGTCAATCTGGGGATTGAGCGGCGCACCGGCGATTTCGTGCGCTCGCTGATCGAAACGGGACAGATCACCGCCTGCCATGACCTGTCCGACGGCGGGCTGCTGGTGGCGCTGGCGGAAATGGCGCTCTCGGGTGACCTGGGCGCCCAGATCACCCTGCCTGACGGCGTCAATACCACCGCCTTCCTGTTCGGCGAGGACCAGGGACGCTATCTGGTCACCACCAGCGACGCGGCGCAGATTGCCGCCGCCGCCCGCGACACGGGCGTACCGGCGTTGGTCCTCGGCACCTGCGGCGGCGGCGAGATCATCGTTGACGGCCATGGCGGGATTGCCTTGGCGGACCTGCGAACCGTCCATGAAAGCTGGATGCCGGCCTATATGGCTCAGCCCTAAGGCTGCGGCGGCGGAATTTCCGCACACTCGGACTGTTGACCTTGGGCCGCAGGCACGCCATATCTTCACCCAATGGATTGCTGAATTTGGGGACCCAACCATGGCCATGGCCGCAGGCGAGATCGAAACGCTTATCCGGGAAGGAATTCCGGGCGCGGAAGTGACCATTGAAGACCTGCGCGGTGACGGGGATCATTACCTCGCCGTCGTGGTGTCCGAAGCCTTCCGGGGCAAATCCCGCGTTCAGCAGCACCAGATGGTCTATCAGGCGCTTCAGGGCCGCATGGGCAACGAACTGCACGCCCTTGCCCTGCAGACATCGGCCCCGGCCGGCTGAACTTCAGGCCGTCTCAGGAGATTCGCCCGGAAATTTTACGCCGGGCCCAACGAAAGGACACACAGATGAGCGAGAATCCCGTTTTCGCCCAGATCAAGCAGGAAGTAGACGACAACGACGTGGTGCTGTTCATGAAGGGCACGCCCATGTTCCCGCAGTGCGGTTTTTCCGCCGCCGTGGTGCAGGCGCTGTCGACCATCGGCGTCAAGTTCAAGGGCGTCAACGTCCTGGACGACATGGAGATTCGCGAGGGCATCAAGGCCTACACCAACTGGCCGACCATCCCCCAGCTTTACGTGAAGGGCGAATTCGTCGGCGGCTGCGACATCATCCGGGAAATGTATGAAACCGGCGAGCTGAAGCAGCTGTTGGACGAAAAAGGCATTGAAAACGCCGCTTGAATTTCGTCTTATTTGTTCGGGTTTAATCACCCCATAAAAATGAGGCCCCCGAGTTTCCAGGGAGGGCTTGAGGGAAGGGCCGCCGTTTGGCGGTCCTTTTCGTTTGGGTATCCATTCGCGGCTCTCGGGGCCCGCCCAGCTAAAAATCGTTATTTTGTCATTCAAATTTAAATTAATCGTATTTATCGATTTAATTTAATCAGTAAATTCATTTTAATAGTCATTCGCATTTGGCTATCTAGGGGGTGTACCAACAACACCAACCAACGGAGCCGATATGTCTCTCATCAATACCGAAATGAAGCCGTTCAAGGCCGAAGCCTTCAAGGACGGCAAGTTCGTCACCGTCACCGATGCCGACGTGAAAGACAAATGGGCCGTCTTCTTCTTCTATCCGGCCGACTTCACCTTCGTCTGCCCGACCGAGCTCGAAGACCTGGCCGACAATTACGCCGAATTCCAGAAGATGGGCGTCGAGATCTATTCGGTCTCCACCGACACCCATTTCTCGCACAAGGCTTGGCATGATTCCTCGCCCGCCATCGGCAAGATCGCCTTCCCCATGGTCGGCGATCCGACCGGCACCATCACCCGCAACTTCGAGGTGATGCGTGAAGGCCAGGGCCTCGCCGACCGCGGCACCTTCGTGGTCGACCCGGACGGTGTGATCCAGATCGTCGAGGTGACCTCCGAAGGCGTCGGCCGCAACGCGACCGAGCTTCTGCGCAAGATCAAGGCCGCCCAGTACGTGCGCGCCCATCCGGATGAAGTCTGCCCTGCGAAATGGGAAGAAGGCGCCGAAACGCTGGCCCCCTCCCTGCAGCTGGTCGGCAAGATCTAAGCCCGACCCGGCAAGCGGGCGCGTCTCCCTTCTCCTCCCTGGGGCGACGCGCCCCGTCCGCCGGACCCCGCGACACGAAGAAACGACCCCAGACGAAAATTCAAAGAACGAAAGACAGGACCATGTTGGACGATACCCTGAAGACCCAGCTGAAAGGCTATCTGGAGAACCTACGCGCGCCCATCGAGCTCGTCGCGACCCTGAACGACGCCAAGGCGTCAGGGGACCTGGAAACCCTGCTGGGCGACATCGCCCAATTGTCGGACAAAGTCTCCTGGCGGCGCGCCGAAGGTGCGGAAGCCGACGACCGCGTGCCGTCCTTCACGATCCTGCGCGGCGGCGTGGAAACGGGCCTGCGCTTCGCCGGTATCCCGCTGGGCCACGAATTCACGTCCCTGGTGCTGGCCCTGCTGCATTCGGGCGGCCACCCGCCCAAGGTCGCACCCGAGGTTCTGGAACAGGTCAAGGGCCTGAGTGGTGAGTTCCATTTCGAAACCTATTTCTCCCTGTCCTGCCAGAACTGCCCCGACGTGGTCCAGGCGCTGAACGTCATGGCAGTGTTCAACCCAGGCGTCACCCATGTCGCCATCGACGGCGGCCTGTTCAAGGACGAGGTCGAGGCCCGCAAGGTCATGGCCGTGCCCTCGGTCTACCTGAACGGCGAGCCCTTCGCCCAGGGCCGCATGGAACTGGAACAGATCCTGGCCAAGTTGGACACGGGGGCCGCAGACCGCGCCGCCGAAGCCATCGACGCCAAGGACCCGTTCGACATGCTGATTGTCGGCGGTGGGCCGGCCGGTGCCGCGGCCGCGGTCTATGCCGCGCGCAAGGGCATCCGCACGGGCGTTGCGTCGGAACGGTTCGGCGGCCAGGTGCTGGACACCATGGCCATCGAGAACTTCATCTCCGTGCCGCATACGGAAGGCCCCGCCCTGGCGGCGTCACTGGAGGCCCATGTGCGGGATTACGACGTCGACATCATGAACCTGCAGCGCGCGACGGCCCTGACCCCCGCCACGCAGCCGGGCGGCCTGCACCGGATCACCCTGGAAAGCGGCGCCACGCTGGACGCCCGGTCGATCGTGCTGAGCCCGGGAGCCCGCTGGCGGCAGATGAACGTGCCCGGTGAGGACGAATACCGCAACCGTGGTGTCGCCTACTGCCCGCACTGCGACGGCCCCCTGTTCAAGGGCAAGCGCGTGGCCGTGATCGGCGGCGGCAACTCGGGCGTAGAAGCGGCGATCGACCTTGCCGGGATCGTCGCCCATGTCACCCTGATCGAGTTCGACAAGCAACTGCGGGCGGACGAGGTCCTGCAACGCAAATTGCGCAGCCTGAACAACGTCACCGTCATCACCCAGGCCCTGACCACGGAAGTGCGGGGCGACGGCGGCAAGGTCACCGGCCTGACATATCAGGACCGGGCGACCGAGCAGGCGCACACGATCGAACTGGAAGGCATCTTCGTGCAGATCGGCCTGGTGCCCAATACGGAATGGCTGAAGGGTGCGCTGGACCTGAGCCCGCGCGGCGAAATCGAGGTCAACCAGCGGGGCGAGACCTCCGTCCCCGGCATCTTCGCCGCCGGCGACGCGACGACCACGCCGCACAAGCAGATCATCATCGCCATGGGCGAAGGGGCGAAATCAGCCCTCTCCGCCTTCGATTACCTGATCCGCCAGGCGCCCGCCGAAGAAGCGGCCGCAGCCTGACCCAATGGCCCGCCGCCCCCTGCTCCGGGGCGGCGGCGCCCACGGTCACGCCCAAGCGCTTTCCGTCAGGCCCAATTGACGCTTCAGGCCGTCAATATCACCCAGCACCCAGAGGCGCTGAATCTGATCCTCCGATATCTCGAAGAACGCTGCGCCCATCCAGTGCAGCGTTCTTCCCGTGGCCGGCACCCCGAAGAAGTCGTCCTGATGGACGCCTTCAAAGTACATCTGAGCGGCGATACGTCCCCCTGCCGCCACCATGTCGCGGATGGTGCAGGTATAGCCGCCGAGCGCTTTGTGAACGCCTTTGTTGTAATCAATGAAGCCCTCGACGCCCTGACGTTCATCGTCGAGGGAGCCGCGGAATTTAAAGTCCTTGGCGATGATGCGCCTTGCCTGGTCGTAATCCCGGCGGTTCCATACATCGGCATAGAAACTTTCGACGATTTCGGTTGGTGTCATGGCTGGTTTCCTTCCCGTTCCCAAGCAACAAAAAAGGGGCACCCGATGGTGCCCCTTTTCCGGCGCGGAGAAAACCGCGCCAATCCGTGAATCCCCTTAGCGGGAATAGAATTCGATGACCAGGTTCGGTTCCATCTGAACCGGATAGGGCACATCGGCCAGCTTCGGCGTGCGCAGGAAGGTACCGGCCAATTTCTTGTGGTTCACTTCCATGTAGTCGGGCACGTCGCGTTCGGACGATTCGATGGCCAGCAGCACCAGGGGCATTTCCCGGGACTTGTCCTTGACCTCGATAAGATCGCCTTCGCTGACCTGATAGGAGGAGATGTTGACCTTCTTGCCGTTCACCTTCACATGGCCGTGGTTGATGAACTGGCGAGCGGAGAACACCGTCGGCACGAATTTCATGCGATAGACGACGGCGTCCAGGCGGCGCTCCAGCAAGCCGATCAGGTTTTCCGAGGTGTCACCCTTGCGGCGCGAGGCTTCGGCGTAATACTTGCGGAACTTCTTTTCCGAGATATTGCCGTAGTAGCCCTTCAGCTTCTGTTTGGCCATCAGCTGGGTGCCGAAGTCGGACGGCTTCTTGCGCCGCTGACCATGCTGGCCGGGGCCGTATTCGCGGGTGTTGACGGGGCTTTTCGGGCGACCCCAAAGGTTTTCGCCCAAGCGGCGGTTAATCTTGTACTTCGAGGCAAGACGCTTCGACATGACTTATCAGTCCTTTTTGCTTTGCCGGCGGCCGGTTTTTATCGCCGCGGCGGTCTACGTTGTCCCGGTAGGCCTTGATCCCTCCCTGGCCCTTGTGGGCTTCAGGAGGGGGCGGGATGGGCCCGATATGCAGCGACATCCACGTTCCCGGAAAGGAAGCGCGGGAGTATAGGCATTACGCCCCCTTTGTCAACGCATGTGGCGGATTTCCGCGCCCTGTACCCGTTTTCTCCCGGCGGGCGGTTGCGGGGTGCCGCCCGGTCCTCTACCTTGGCCAGGATCACGGCACGTATAATGTTTTAACCGCGGAAACAGACCGTACGGATCGGTATTGAATATTCAACGCAGCAGCGAACCGACAGAGACAATTGCCCCCGCCACCGGCGGCACGGGCGCCAGTGTCCGCTTTGAGAACGTTCAGAAGAGCTATGACGGCGAAACCCTGGTCATCAAGGATCTGAACCTGGACATCGCCCGGGGCGAATTCCTGACCATGCTGGGACCATCGGGATCGGGCAAGACGACCTCCCTGATGATGCTGGCCGGGTTCGAGCCTGCGACCCACGGCGAAATCTACCTGAACGACCAGCCCATCAACGCCGTACCGCCCCACAAGCGGGGCATCGGGATGGTGTTCCAGAACTACGCCCTGTTCCCGCATATGACCGTGGCGGAAAACCTGGCTTTCCCCTTAAGCGTGCGCAAGATGCCCAAGGCCGAGATCGCGGCCAAGGTCGCCCGCGCGCTGGAGATGGTCGAACTGCCCGATTTCGGCAGCCGCCGCCCGGCGCAACTGTCCGGCGGCCAGCAGCAGCGCGTGGCCGTCGCCCGTGCCCTGGTGTTCGAGCCGGACCTGATCCTGATGGACGAGCCCCTGGGCGCGTTGGACAAGCAGCTGCGCGAGCAAATGCAGTACGAGATCAAGCATATCCACGACAATTTGGGCGTCACCGTGGTCTATGTCACCCATGATCAGGCCGAGGCCCTGACCATGGCCGACCGCATCTGCGTGTTCGACCAGGGCGTGGTGCAGCAGTTGTCGACGCCGGACGAACTTTATGAAAAGCCTGCCAATTCCTTCGTCGCCCAGTTCATCGGTGAGAACAACCGCCTGTCCGGGCGTATAACGGACATCCAGGGCGGTGAATGCCGCGTCGATCTGGACGGCGGCGGCAGCGTTACCGCGCTGGCCGTCAATGTCGCCGGCGCCGGCGAACGGGCGACCCTGTCGATCCGCCCGGAACGGGTGGCGCTGGTCGCGCCCGGGGACGACAGCCTGGCCAACCGCCTGATCGGCCGCGTCGAGGAATTGATCTACCTCGGCGACCATATCCGCGTACGCATGACCGTGGCCGGTAACGACGGCTTCGTGGTCAAGCTGCGCAACGACGGGGAACGCCCTTCCGTCAAGATGGGCGACACCGTCGCCATCGGCTGGCAGGCCGCCGATTGCCGCGCGCTCGATCCCATCGACACTTGAAACGAATGACTTAACGGATGCAGGAGAAGACCAAGATGACCGCCTTCAAACCGATTGCCGTCGCTACCCTTGCCGCGGGACTGGTGCTGGCCGGCCAGCCCGCAACCGCCGGAGAAATCACCGTCGTGTCCTGGGGGGGCGCCTATACAAAAAGCCAGGTCGAGGCCTATCACAAACCCTGGATGACCCAGACAGGGCACAAGATCAAATCCGTCGATGCCCCCAACCCGGCCGCCCCCATCAAGGCGCAGGTCAAGGCGGGTAACGTGTCCATCGACGTGGCCGACGTGGAATATTCCGATGCCGTGCGTTACTGCGACGAAGGTCTTTTGGAAACCATCGACCCCTCGGTCCTGCCGCCGGCCCCCGATGGCACGCCCGCGACCGAGGACTTCATCGAAGGTGCCTTGACCGATTGCGCCGTCGCCAACATCGTGTGGTCGACCGTGTTCGCCTATGACGCGGCCAAGTTCAAAGGGGCGGAACCCAAGACCATCGCCGACCTGTTCGACGTCAAGAAATTCCCCGGTAAGCGGGGCCTGCGCAAAGGTGCCAAGCCGAACCTGGAAATGGCATTGATGGCCGACGGCGTGCCGGCGGCCGAGGTCTACAAGCTGCTGACCACGGATGCCGGCGTTGCCCGCGCGTTCAAGAAACTGGACACCATCAAGAAACACGTCGTGTGGTGGGAAGCAGGCGCCCAGCCGCCGCAGCTGCTGGCCGACGGCGAGGTTTCCATGACCACCGCCTATAACGGCCGCATCTTCAACGCCGCCATCGGCGAGGACAAACCCTTCAAGATCGTGTGGGACGGCCAGGTGTTGGACTTCGACCTGTTCGTCATCCCCAAGGGCGCCCCCAACAAGGACCTGGCCCTGGAGTTCATCAAGTTCGCCACGGACACCCAGCGCCTGGCCGATCAGGCCAAATACATCGCCTACGGCCCGGCGCGGAAATCGTCGGGCAAGCTGGTCGGCCTGTACCAGGACGGCAAGACCCAGATGGCCCCGCATATGCCGACGGCGGCGGCCAACATGGGCAATGCGCTGGTCAACAATTTCGAATTCTGGGCTGATCGGGATTCGGAACTGAACGAACGCTTCAACGCCTGGATCGCCTCCAACTAGGCGGCAAGGGCAGGAACCGGGGATGCCGACGGCAACCGACACCGTGGCGGCGGGCGACCTTGGCCCGCTGACCACCGGCGACGGCACGCCGCTGAAGACCGCCCTGGCGCGGGCGACCCGACGCGCGCGCCTGAAGGCCTTGTTCCTGGTCGCGCCCCTGCTGCTGTTCGTGATCGTGACCTTCGCCGTGCCGATCGGCCAGATGCTCTATCTCAGCATCTACAATCCCGTGTTTTCCGACAACATGCCGCGCCTGTCATCCTGGTTGCGCGCCCATGACGTGACGCAGGTGCGGGGGGAAGACGCCTTCAAGGCCCTGGTCCTCGACCTTACGGAAGCGCGCGCCAACCGCACCCATGCCCAGGTCGGCACGCGCATCAATTACGAACGCACGGGCGCCACCAGCCTGTTCAAGTCGACCGCGCGCAAGATCAAGCGGATCAAGGGCCCGCCCTACAAGGATCAGCTTCTCGCCCTCAACGAGGAATGGGGTGAATTGCACCTTTGGACCGTAATGACCCGTGCCGCCGCGCCACATACCGCCGCCTTCTACGCCCAGGCCCTGGACCTTTCCTATGACGCCGAAGGCGATATCGTCCGCGCACCTGAAAACCGGCGCATCTATGGCCACCTGTTTTTGCGCACCCTGCTCCTGTCGGCCCTGGTCGCCGGGCTCTGCCTGATCCTGGGTTATCCGGCAGCGCATCTTCTGGCCAGCCTTCCGCTCAAGTATTCCAACCTGCTGATGGTCATGGTGCTGCTGCCGTTCTGGACGTCTCTGCTGGTGCGCACGACGTCCTGGATCACCTTGCTGCAAAGCCAGGGAGTGCTGAACGACATGCTGGTCTCGGTCGGTATTCTCAGCGACAACGGGCGGCTGGAGCTTATGTACAATCAATGGGGCACGGTCATCGCCATGACCCATATCATGCTGCCGTTCATGATCCTGCCGCTCTATTCGGTGATGAAGACCGTGCCCAAGGACTTCGTGCGCGCCGCGCGGTCGCTGGGCGCCGGGCCGGTGACGGCGTTTCTGCGCGTTTACCTGCCGCAGACCGTGCCCGGCATCGGCGCCGGCATCCTGTTGGTGTTCATCATCAGCGTCGGCTACTACATCACGCCGGCCCTGGTCGGCGGCTCGTCCGGGCAGCTGATTTCCAATCAGATCGCCTTCCACATGCTGCAAAGCCTCAACTGGGGTCTGGCGGCGGCGCTCGGCGCCTTGCTGCTCGGCGGTGTGATCCTGCTGTACTGGCTGTATGACCGGCTGGTCGGCGTCGACAACATGAAGCTGGGATAGGTCCAGAAAATGCCCATGCCTCCGCACGCAACGACGTTCGAGCGCATCTGGCGACGCCTCTACCTGGCGTTCTGCGCCGGGGTGTTCCTGTTCCTGATCGCCCCCATCATCGTCATCGTGCCGCTGTCGTTCAATGCCGAGCCCTATTTCACCTTCACCCGCGACATGCTGGCGCTCGACCCCGACGGCTTTTCCCTGCGTTGGTACGACCGGCTTTTGACCTACGGCATGACCGCGCCCGACGCGGTGCGTGACGGGGCCTGGTGGGCGGACGCCTGGGCCAATTCGCAATGGATCCACGCGGCCAAGAATTCCTTCGTCATCGGCATCTCCTCGACCCTGATCGCGACGGCGCTGGGCACCCTGGCCGCACTCGGCCTGTCGCGCCCGGAAATGCCGTTCCGCCGCGCGATCATGGCGTTGCTGATCTCGCCCATGATCGTGCCGATGATCATTTCCGCGACGGGTCTGTTCTTCTTCTATTCAAAGGCCGGGCTGGCCCATACCTACATCGGCATCGTGTTGGCCCATGCCATGCTGGGCATCCCGTTCGTCATCATCACCGTGACGGCGACCCTGTCCGGCTTCGACCGCTCGCTGATCCATGCCGCGGCCAGCCTGGGGGCATCACCCGTGACGACCTTCCGCAAGGTGATCTTGCCGCTGATCCTGCCTGGGGTGATTTCGGGGGCGCTGTTCGCCTTCGTCACCTCGTTCGACGAGGTTGTCGTGGTCCTGTTCGTCGCATCCTACGATCAGCAGACCATCCCGTTGCAGATGTGGAACGGCATCCGCGAACAGATTTCACCGACCATCCTGGCGGCGGCGACGATCCTGGTCTTGTTCTCGATTGCCTTGCTGACGACGCTGGAACTGCTGCGTCGGCGCACGGAACGCCTGCGCGGGCTGACCGGCTAGACGGTCAGCCGTCTTCCCGCTTGGGCTGAACGCCCAGGGGCAGGGTCGCGTCCCGGTCCCGGCTTTGCTTTTCCGCGGCATCCTCGATCAGGCGGCTTTCCGTGAGTGCGCCCATGCGTTCCAGGATCGGATAGGCGACCGAGGTCAGATGGCTGTTGACCCGTTTGAGGTCGCGCAGCACGTCCAGATGCAGGGCGCTTGAATCCAGGGTATCCGGACGTCGTTCGCCCATGCGGCGGAAATGGTTTTCCACATAGCGGCGTTCCAGATCTCGGATTTCAGTCTTCTCGTGCAGCAGCCGGCGCGCGGCATCCTCATCGGCCGACACGAAAACATGCAACGCCAGATCCAGGTTCTGCATGATGCGGTTGTGGAAGGCTTCCAGCTCCCGATAACCTTCATCGGAAAAGTTGATATGGCCCTTGATCTTCTTACCCGCCAGTTCCATCAGGTTCTTGTCGATGATGTCGCCGACATGTTCCAGATTGGTGGTGAAGCTTAGAATTTCGATGCTACGCTGGCTTTCCGCCTTGTCCATTTCCTCTTCGGTCAGACGGGTCAGGTAAAGCTTGATCGCCTCATGCAATCGGTCGACCACGTCGTCCTGGGCTTCGACCGTCTTGCGCAGGCCCGCGTCGTTGGTGCGCAGTACGTCGCGCGTGGCGGACAGCATGGATTTCACGGCATCGCCCATGCGCAAGGTTTCGCGCGCCGCCCCGGTCAAAGCCACGGAGGGCGTATCGAGCGCCCCCTCGTCGAGATAGCGGGGGCTGCCGGGATCGTCGGTCGCCGGGCGGTCGGGGGCGATGCGCCGGGCAGCCCAATCGACCAGGGCCAGCGCCGGCAGGAACACCACGACCAGGGCCAGGTTGAACCCCGTGTGGAAATTGGCGAGCAGGCGCGCCGGCGTGTCGCCGGCCACCGCCAGATAGGGTTGCAGGTAGGGCACCAAGGGCAACACGGCGAACACGCCGATCATGCGCATCAACAAATTGCCGAGCGGCACGCGGCGCACCGCCGGCAGGGACTTGGCCGTCAACCCGACCGCGGCCAAAGCACCGCCCAGGTTAGCGCCCAGAACCATGGTCATGGCCAGCTGCACGTTCAGGACCTGCATGCCCGCCAACGACAGGATCAACAGCACCACGGCGACGGACGAATGGGACGCCCAGGTCAGGGCCGCCGCGAACACCACGGCCAGCAGCGGTTCGTTGGTCAGGGGATGGACCAGCACCGCCATGGCCTCGCTTTCGCGGAACGGCAGGGAGCCCATGGCGATCAGACGCAGGGACAGCAGCATCAGACCGAGCCCGAGAAGAGCGCGGGCAATGGCGCGACGGCGGCTATTTTCCGTGGACAGGAACAGAAATACGCCGGCCGAAATCAGCACCGGCGACAGCCATTCCAGATCAAGTGACAGGGCCTGCACGATCATGGTCGAGCCGACGTCGGCGCCGAGCATGATGGCCAGCGCCGCGACGCCGCCCAGCAGCCCCTGCCCGGCGAAGGACGAAACGATCAGCGCCGTGGCGGTCGAACTTTGCAGGATGGCGGTGACGCCGAACCCGGCGGCCAGGCCCGTCACCCGGTTGCGGGCCGACGCCGCGAGCGCATGGCGCAGGTCCGCGCCGAACGACCGGGTGATCCCCGTGCGCACCATGCGGATGCCCCACAAAAGCAGGGCGACGCCGCCGACGATGTTGATGATGGTTTCCACGTGCCTTCGCGCTTTCCGGTGCAGGTTTCAGACGCGGGGCCCCGGACGGACTCCTCGCCCGGCGGCCGCCATGATGCTCGCCCACCCCTCAATAGACGCACTGAGTGCGCTTATAATCCGAAAATCCAGCCCCGACAATCGGATGATCTGGGAAAAAGGTCTATCAGCTGAGCCACGGCATGGAGAAGGTCTTCACGTTGGTGAAGCTCTTCATGGCCTCGATCACGCCTTCCTTGTAGCCCAAGCCCGAATCCTTGATCCCGCCGAACGGCGACATTTCGATGCGGAAGCCGGGAACCTCCCAGACGTTGACCGTGCCGACGACCAGATCGTCGATGAACCGGGTGATGTACTCCATGTTGTTGGTGCACACGCCCGACGACAGGCCGAAAGCCGTGGAGTTCGAGATCTTGATGACCTCGGCGATGTCGTCGGGGCAGCGGATGATCGGCACCACGGGGCCGAAGGTTTCCTCGCGCACCAGTTCGCAATCGAAGGGCACGCGGTCGACCAGGGTCGGGGAATAGAGCGCGCCGTCCCGTTTGTTGCCGTAAAGAAGTTCCGCCCCGTTGGCGACGGCGTCGTTGACCCGCCGTTCGAACTGCATGGCCGCCTTCTCGTCGATCACCGTGCCGACGTCCGTCGCCGGGTCCATGGGATCGCCGTACTTGATGGCCTTGACCTTTTCCAGGGCGATCTTGACGAATTCGTCGGCGACCGCGTCGACCACCAGGATGCGTTTCACCGCCGTGCAGCGTTGACCCGAGTTCTTGGTGGCACCCGCGACGGCCAGGGTCGCGGCTTTTTCCAGGTCGGCGTCTTCCATGACGATCAGGGGGTCGTTGCCGCCCAGTTCCAGCACCATGCGGCGATAGCCCGCGTGTTCGGCTATGTACTTGCCGACCGCCACGCCGCCGGTGAAGGTCACCAGGTCGGCATGCTCGTTGGTGATCATCTCGTCGGCGATCTCCGCCGGATCACCGGTGATGACCTGGAACATTTCCGGCGGCAGGCCCGCTTCGTACAGAACGTCGGCCAGAAGCAGCGCCGTCAGCGGCGTCTTTTCCGTCGGCTTCAGGACCATGCAGTTGTTGGTCGCGACCGAGGGTGCGATCTTATGCGCGACCTGGTTGAGCGGATGGTTGAACGGCGTGATGGCGCTGATCGCCCGCAACGGCTGACGCGTGGTGAAAATCTTACGCTTCGGGCCCGAGGGCGAGACGTCGCAGGAAAACACCTCGCCATCGTCCATCAGGGTCAGGGCGGCGGACAGGTTGAACACACTGTTGGAGCGCCCGGCTTCATACATCGAATCCTTTTTCGACAGGCCGCATTCGGCGGTGATCAGGTCGGACACCTGTTCACGGCGGGAATAGAGGATTTCGCCGGTCTTCTTGAGGATTTCCGCGCGCTCGTGACGGGTCAGGGTCGGCTTGTATTCAGCAGCCGTCTTGAACGCCTTCTTGACATCGGCGACCGACGCCTTCGGCACCGTGCCGACGACCTTGTTGGTGTAAGGGTTCATGACCTCGATGCGCTCGTCGCGCACGCCGCTGTCTCCGACAATGCGGAGCTTTTCGTGGATCACTTCGTCCTTGAGGTCGGTAACGGCGCTGTCCATGGAATTATCCTCCAAACGTCCCCTGGCGGGGTGTTGTTTAATGCTGTGTTGTTTCAGGCGGCGTTCATCAGGCCGCGTTTTGGGCGAGCGCCGTGTGATTCAGCGCCACGTCGAAGATGTCGAAATTGCGGAGCCGCCGGTTGTTGTCGACGGAGGCCGTGCGGGTCACGATCAAGGGGACTTTCTGTTCCGTCACCCCGCCGTGGGAGCGCAAGGGCTCCTTCAGTTGGCTGAGGTCGTGACGATCGGACGAGGTGCCCAGAACCTTGGCTTTGTCGGACACCACGATCAGGTCGCCCAGGCGGTCTTCCGGCAGTTCGAACTCGGCGCAGCCGTGTTTCTTGTCGTAGACCTTCTGCACGCCGGAAACCGCGGCCAGCTTGGAGATGACGGTGGATGTATCCGCGTCCGGCGGCAGGTAGACGGTGGCGAAGGAGCCCAAGGCCCCGTGGTGCACGACATAGGGGTCGGTAATCGGCAGGATCACCCGCGCCTTGCCCGCCCCCAGGATACCGTCGAGCACTTCCTGCAGATAAATCACGTCGGGCTGGCCGTCGCTGCCGAACTTGGCGTTCATGCCATGGTCGGCGGTCATCGCCAACACGGCGCCGAGCGCATCCAACTTGGCCCAATAACCGTCCATCATGGCGTAGAAGGCATTGGCCACCGGCGTGCCGGGGGCGTGCTTGTGCTGGATGTAATCCGTTGTCGACAGATACATGATATCGGGGCGCATGGTTTCCATCAGCTTGACGCCCGCATCGAAGATGAATTCGGACAGGTCCGCCGAATAGACATCCGGGATCGGCCGCCCGACCAGGGCTTGCGCGTTGTCGATGCCGTTTTCGGCCTTATTGGTCTGGTCCGCCTTTTCCGACGAGAACGACACGGCGCGGCCCGAGGTAAAGTCGAGGCCATGACCCAACAGGCGGCGCAGCTTGTCCTTGGCGGTGACGATGGCGATCTTGGCGCCGGCGTCGTGGAAGGCCTTGAAGATGGTATCCGTGCGCAGGAACTTGGGATCGTTCATCATCACTTCCTCGCCCGTGTCCGGATCGAGGAAGAAGTTGCCGGAAATGCCGTGCACCTTGGGCGGCACGCCGGTGACGATCGACAGGTTGTTGGGGTTGGTGAAGCTGGGCACCACACATTCGGCGCGCAGGTCGGACCCACCCTTCAGCGCCTTTTCCAGGAACGGCATGTGCCCGCCGGCGATGGCCTGTTCGATGTAATCAGGCTCCGATCCGTCGATGCAGACGACCACCAGGGGCTGGCTGGGCCAGGCATAGGTACGGCTGTTGACGGAAACGCTCTGAGGATGGGATGGGGTCTGGTCCATGATGCTGCTCACCTTTGAAATCGTCCGGCACGCGGGGACGTGCCCTGGTTTCGGGAATTCTCGTGACCAGCCAAGGATATGTCAAATCGCTAATAACTATGTGATTGATAGGTTAAATCAATATGACGACACGCCCGGCCCGGGCCTGGGTCAGGCATCGACTTGACGCATTAACCTGGGAAATCAGCCGCGCAGGCGAGATGACGCGGGATCGTAGAGAGGCTTGAGCGACGCCTGTGCCGGATACCGCACCCCGGCGATCTCAATCTCGTAGGCATGGTCGTCGATCCCCGTCTGGCCGCTGTCCGGTACGCTCACATAGCCCATGCCGACAGCACCACCCAACGTATGGCCGTATATGCCGGAGGTCACTTTGCCGACGATCTCCCCGTCCCGCCAAATCGGCTCGTTGTGATAGAGCAGCGGATCGGGATCACGGACCAGGAACTGCAGCAAGCGGCGCGTGCTCCCCGCCTCCCGCTGCTTCAGCAGCGCCTCGCGGCCGATGAAGCCTCCGGGTTTGTCCCAGGCGACGGCGAAACCGAGACCGGCCTCAAGCACAGTGTCCTCATCGGAAATGTCATGACCCCAATGGCGGTAGGCCTTTTCGATGCGCAGGGAATTCATGGCATGCATGCCCGCGTGGACCAGGCCAAAGTCCCGGCCCGCCGCGGTGACGGCTTCATAGACATGGGCCGCGAATTCGGTCGGCACCATGATTTCCCAGCCCAGTTCGCCCGCATAGGAAATACGGGTCATGCGCGCCATCGCCATCGCGAATTCAACCTCGCGGCTGGCACCGAAGGGAAAGGCGTCGTTGGCGAGGTTTTCCGGCGTCAGCACCGCCAACAGATCACGAGATTTGGGCCCGGCGACGCCGATCACCGCATGGCCCGAGGTCACGTCGGTGACGGTGCAGCGCTCATGAGCCTGCACATGGCCCTTGAGCCAATGAAAATCGCGCACCTGACAGGCACCGGAGGTGACGACCAGGAAGGCATCCTCGGTAAGGCGCGTCACGGTCAGGTCAGCCTCGATCCCGCCCCGGTCGTTCAGCCATTGGGTATAGACGGCGCGGCCCGCGCCGCCCGCGACGTCGTTGGCCGACACCCGCCCCAGAACCTTGGCCGCGTCCGGGCCCTCAACCCGGAACTTGGCGAAAGACGTCAGATCGAACAGGGCGACACCTTCCCGCGCCGCGCGGTGCTCGCCAGCGGAGGCATCGAACCAGTTCTGGCGGCCGTAGCTGTATTCGTATTTGGGCTCCGTCCCTTCCGGCGCGAACCAGTTGGCGCGCTCCCACCCGGCGCTTTCGCCGAAGCAGGCATTGGCCGCCTTCAGGTGTTCGTGGAGCGGCGAGCGGCGCAGGCCGCGCCCCGTCGTGTACTGCTGGAACGGCCAATGGGTGGCGTAGAGCAACCCTAAGCTTTCCGACACCCGATCGCGCAGATAGGCCCGGTTGGCCTGGAACGGCATTTGGCGTCGGATGTCGACTTCCCACAGATCCATGGGGGCATGACCCGACTTGATCCAGTCCGCGACCACGCGGCCGATGCCGCCCGCCGACTGGATGCCGATGGAATTCAGCCCCGCCGCGATCATCAGGCCGTCCAAGCCCGGGGCGGGGCCCAGGTTGTAGCGGACATCCGGCGTGAAGCTTTCCGGGCCGTTGAAGAAAGTCTGGATACCGGCATTTTCCAACGCCGGCAGGCGCGCCATGGCGGCTTCCAAAATCGGCTCGAAATGATCGAAATCGTCAGGCAGTTGATCGAATTCGAAGTCGTCGGGAATACCGTCCATGCCCCAGGGCTTGGCCTTGGGCTCGAACGCGCCGATCAGCATCTTGCCGGCGTCTTCCTTGTAATAGGCGCATTCGTCGTAAACCCGCAGCACCGGCAGGTCCGGCGTCATGCCCTCGAAGGGTTCGGTGACGATGTAGAAATGCTCACACGCATGCAGCGGCAAGGTCACGCCGACCTTTGCCGCCATGTCACGGCCCCACATGCCCGTAGCCAGAACGACCCAGCGGGCGTGGACCTCGCCCGCCTCTGTCCGCACGCCGACGGCGCGGCCGTTCTCGACGATGATGTCATCGACCTTGGTGTCCTCGAACAGACGGGCACCGCCCATGCGCGCCCCCTTGGCCAGGGCCAGGGTGATGTCGGCCGGATTGCCCTGCCCGTCCGACGGAATCCAGGTGCCGCCCAGGACATCGCCGGTTTCCACCAGGGGATGACGTTCCTTGACCTCTGCCGGCGAAATGATGTCGACCTGCAGGCCGAATACCTTGGCCATGGAGGCATTGCGGCGGAATTCCTCCATCCGCCCTTCGTGGAGTGCCACGGAGACGGATCCGTTCTGCTTCAGGCCCGTGGCCTGGCCGGTCTCGCCCTCCAGCTCGCGGTAAAGCTCTGCCGTGTATTTGGCCAGCCGCGTCATGTTGGCGCTACCGCGCAACTGTCCGATCAGCCCGGCCGCATGCCAGGTGGTGCCGGAGGTCAGCTTGCGCCGCTCCAGCAGCACCACGTCGGTGATGCCGATTTTGGTCAGATGATAAGCGATGGAACAGCCGATGACCCCGCCGCCGATGACGACGACCTCACAGGTCGCGGGTGGCATCTTGGCGGCGTCGGTCACCGATGCGGCCTATTCGGCGGCCTGAGGGGCGCCTGTCTTGACCCCCATTTCGGCCAGCACTTCCGACATGGCCTTGAGCGCCGCCTTCATCTCGGCCGCCCCCAAATGCCCGATGCAGCCGACGCGGAAGCTGGGCGCCACGGTCAGCTTGCCGGGATAAAGCACGAAGCCCCTGTCCTTGACCTTGTCGTAGAACACCTGGAAATCGAAGTTCGGGGCCGACGGCATATGGAAGGTGACGATGATCGGCGCCTGCAAGCCCTGGGGCAGCAGGGTTTGGAAGCCCAGTTCGGCCATGCCGTCGATCAGAATTTTGCAGTTGTTGGAATAGCGCTTGAAGCGGCCCGGCTGACCGCCCTCGGCCTCGAACTGCTCAATTGCCTTGGCGAAGGCGAAGATGACATGGGTCGGCGGGGTGAAGCGCCACTGACCGTTGGCCTCCATCGCCTTCCACTGGTCGTAGAGGTCAAGCGCCAGGGAATGAGAATTGCCTTCGCAGGCTTCCAACACCGTCTTGCGGATCAGGGCGAAGCCCATGCCGGGCACGCCTTCCAGGCATTTGTTAGACGACGCCATGACGGCGTCGAAGGGCACCTTGGCGAGATCCAGTTCGATCGCGCCGAACGCGCTCATGGCATCGATGATCAGCGAACGGCCGGCGTCCTTCACCACATGAGCGATGTCGGCGATGGGGTTGAGAATGCCCGAGGTGGTTTCGCAATGAACGACCAGGACATGGGTGATGGCGGTGTCAGCGGCCAATTTGGCGGCCAGGGCGGCGGCGTCCGGCGGCACGTCCTCGGCGGTTTCGGAAATCTCGAACGGACGCCCCGCGTATTCCAAAATCTTGCCCATGCGCTTGCCGTAGGCGCCGTTGGCCAGGATCAGCGCCTTGCCGGTCTTGGGGATCAGGGTGCAGAGCGCCGCCTCGACCACGAAGGTGCCGGAACCCTGCAGGGGCACGCAGACATGGGTCGCGGCGGCATTGGCGATTTCCAAAAGCTTGCGGCGCACGGCGGCATTGGCGTCGATGAAGGCCTGATCGCGCGAGCCCCAATCGTGGCGCATGGCGTCGCGGGTTTCGGCGGCCGTGGTCAGCGGGCCGGGCGTGAGGAGAAGAGGGTCACCGGGTGTCAACGTCATGGTTGGGCCTTTCCAACTTTGTCATTAGGGCCGCGGCCGGGCCGTTCGGGCAGCCGGTCGCGCGGAGTTTCGGGCGGGATGGGTCAATTCGTCAAATCGTTAATTTGGATATCATCCATAGACCTGAGCGATGAAATGCCTGCGGGCGGATTGCCCGCTCAGCGCTTTCGCCAAGCCTGGGTGCGCGAGAGAATACCGCGTGTCAGTCCCGCATGCACCAGCCGAACCGCCGCCGCCGTGCCGACGATCATCATGCCCATGGCGGCGGCCGGCGCGACATCGCCGGCATCGTCCATGTTGAGAATCGCGACCGAGGCCAGGGCCGTGTCCGGCGAATAGAGGAACACCACCGCTGAGACGGTCGTCATGGCGTTGACAAACAGATACATGGAGATGTCCAGGATCGCCGGCATGCAGACCGGCACGGTGATGCGGAAGAAGGTCTTGTAGAACGGCACCTTGAGCGACTGCGACACGCTTTCGAATTCGCCGTCCAATTGCTTCAGCGCCGTCGCCGCCGTCAGATGCGCGACCGTATAGAAATGGGTGACCGTGCAGATCACCAGGATCGGCATGGTGTGATAGAGAAAGCCCAGCGGGTTGTTCGGCGCGTTGAAGAAAAACACATAGGCCAGACCCAGCACCAGCCCCGGCACCGCCATGGGAATCATGCACAACAGCTGCATGGCGGCGCGGCCGGAATGGAAGCCTTTGCTTTTTTCCACCAGATAGGCACCGGTGAACACCATCGCCGTTCCGATCACCGCGGTCCAGGCCGCCAGTTCGATGGAATTCCAATAAGCATCCCAACTGCCGCCGTCCATCAGGTCGAAGTTGTAATGCTTGAGCGACAGGGTCAGGTCATAGGGCCAGAACTTGGCGAAGGAGGCGAAGCAGGCCATGCCCAGGATCGACACCATGATCAGGCCGATCAGGCAGCAGAAGATCAGCATGCCCGTATCAATGACCGTGTTTTTCTTGGGCTGATACGGCACCGCGCGGGCCGACAGCAGGGCGACCTGGCGGCGCTGCACGATGCGGTCGGCGGCAAAAGCGAACAGGGCCGGCAACAGCAGGACCATGGAAACCACCGCCCCCATTTCGAAATCCTGACGCCCGACCACCTGCTTGTAGATGTCGGTGGCCAGCACGTTGTACTTGCCGCCGACGACCTTGGGCACGCCGAAGTCGGTGATGACCAGGGTGAAGCAGACGAAGAAGGCCGAGACCACGCCGTAGCGCACGCTGGGCAGGGTCACCGTGAAGAAGGTCTTGATCCTGGAAGCACCCAGCGCGTCCGACGCCTCATACAGGCGCGCATCCGAATTGGCCATGGCGATCAGCATGATCGTCAGCACATGGGGGAACACATAGAAGCATTCGCCCATGACGATGCCGATGGGGCCGTAGATTTCGTAGCCGAACAGCCAGTCCTTGATGATGCCCTGGTTGCCGAACAGATAGACCAACGCGATCGCCGGCAGCAGCGACGGCATGAGGATCGGCAGCAGCGCCACGCCCTTGAACAGCGACTTGAACGGGATGCAGGTGCGGGTCAGGGCATAGGCATAGATGAAGGCCAGCGTGACCACGATGACGCAGCAGATCAGCGTCACCGTCAGGCTGTTCTCGATCGACCAGAACAGGGCCGGGGTGGAAAAGAAATTGACGTAGTTGGCCAGCCCGACGAACAGGCCGTCGGCGTTCTTGAAGCTTTTCGACAGGATCGCGTAAAGCGGCAGCAGGATCGAGACGGTGAGGTACAGCGCGATGCCGACCAGCACCGCGCGCATGATCCAGTCTTCGCTGCTGACCTTGGGCGTGATCTTGGGCGCTTCGGCGACGACGGCGGCCTCCCGCATGGCTCAGCCTCCGCCCACGGGGCGGTAGATGCGCACGAATTCGGGCGGCAGGGCCGCCTGCACGGCCATGCCCTCGCGGATGCCCAGGTCGCGGGCGCGGCCCGCCGACAGGTCGATCATGAAATCGATGTCCTTGCCGAAGGTCTGCCCCGCACCGTTGACCGGCATCACGTGGCAGCGATGGAAGGAGCCCAGGAATTCAACGTCGGTGATGGTCACCGGAATACCCGCGCCGCCGCCGTCGGTCGACACCTGCACGTCCTCGGGCCGGATGCAGACCGTGACCATGTCGCCGGGGTTGAGCCCGTCCAGGGCCGCACCGCAGTCGATGGCGACACCGGCGACGGAGACCCGCCCGCCGGCCTGAACCTCGCCGTCGACGAAATTGGTCGTGCCGATGAAATCAGCGACGAAGGGCGAGGCCGGGTCGGCGTAAATATCCTCGGGCGAGCCGACCTGTTCGATCACGCCGTGATTCATCACCACGATGCGGTCGGCCATGGCCAGCGCCTCTTCCTGATCGTGGGTCACCATGATGGTGGTGATGCCGATCTTTTCCTGCAGTTCCTTGATCTCGTGGCGCAGGTGAACGCGCACCTTGGCGTCGAGCGCCGACAGCGGTTCATCCAAAAGCAACAGGCCCGGCGAGGTCGCGAGTGCCCGGGCCAGGGCCACGCGCTGCTGCTGGCCGCCCGACAGCTGCGACGGATATTTGGTTGCATGGTCGCGCAGGCCGACGAGGTCCAGAAGGTCGGACACCCGGGCCACGATATCGGCCTTCGGCATGTTCCGGTTTTCCAGGCCATAGCCGATGTTGCGGGTCACGCTCAGGTTCGGGAACAGGGCATAGGACTGGAATACGATGCCGAAATCGCGTTCGTTGGGCGGCAGCGCGGAAATGTCGCGGCCGGCCTGTTCGACCGTGCCCATGGTCTGAATGTCCAGGCCCGCGATGGCGCGCAGCAGGGTCGTCTTGCCGCAACCGGACGGCCCCAGGAAACAGACGAATTCACCCTCGCTGACGTCCAGCGACACGTTCTTCAGCGCCGTGAACTCGCCGAATTTCTTGGTCAGGTTACGGACCCGAAGATAGGCCTCGCCGTTATTGTCGTTCGCCATCCCTGCCCTCCATGGCTGAATTCTATCAGACCGCGGCCCGCGGGCACACGGCCTCAAAGATGCTGAAATAGCAAGCCCCGGCCCCATACGCGGGAGCCGGGGCTTGCCGTTCAGATCAGTCGAGAAAAGATAACCTTACTACTTCGGCTCGGACTTTCCGTCGTAGCGCTTGCGCCACTCGTCCAGGATGCGGATGCGGTTGGCGGCCGCCCACTTGAAGTCGTTCTTGATCATCTTGTCTTCGATGCCGACGGGGAAGTTCTTCACGGGCTTGGCGACGCCGGGCATGGCGACGACCGCGTATTCCTCGTTGTAGATTTCCTGCGCCGTCTTGGACACGGACCAGTCGGCCAGCGCCTGGGCGGCCTTCAGGTTCTTGGTGTTCTTGACGATGCCGAAGGATTCCAGATCCCAGCCCACGCCTTCGGACGGCGCGATGACTTCGAGCGGCGCCCCTTCGTTCTTGGACTTGGCCCCCCGATAGGCGAAGGAAATGCCGATGGCGATTTCACCCTTGGCCGCCAGCTTGCAGGGCTTGGAGCCCGAATGCGTGTAGCGCGCGATGTTTTCGTGCAGGGCATCCATGTACTTCCAGGCCTTTTCCTCGCCCTGGATCTGGATCCACGACGACACGTCGAGGAAGCCCGTGCCCGAAGAGTTCGGGTTCGGCATGATGACATGGCCCTTGTAGACCGGCTTGGTCAGGTCTTCCCAGGTCGCGGGGATCGGCAGCTTGTGCTTTTCGCCTTCGACCGTGTTGAAGCAGACCGACGCGATCCAGGCGCGCTGCCCGACCCACAGCGGCGGGGTGTTGGTGGTGTCGTAATACTTCTTCGACAGCTTATCCAAGCCCTTGGGCGCATAGCCCTGGAAATAATCGTAATCGGCCAGCAGCAGCAGGCTGGTCGCCGCCACGCCCCAGACGATGTCCGCCTTGGGGTTTTCTTTCTCGGCCAGCAGCTTGGAGGTGATGATGCCCGTGGAATCGCGGACCCACTTGATGTTGACGTCCGGATTGTCTTTTTCGAAGGCGGTTTTGAACTTCTTCAGCTCATCCGCCTCGACCGCCGTGTAGACCAGAAGATCGGTCTTCGCCTTGGCGGGCGCGGCACCCAGGATGGCGGCCGTCGCCACCGTCGCCAGCCCCAAGCCGAGGCTGCTGAACCATGTTGATTTCATCGAAATACTCCCTGTTTGATCGCCGGATTATCAGGATGTGCTGTTACCGGCATGTGACAGTTTTAACCAATTCTGCGGTGACGTGACAGGATTTGTTCGGCACTGCACCAAATCCCCCTGGTGTCCGTGCCTTCGTCGGCGCCGACCCTGAACCCCGGGCAAATTCGCCGTTATGCGGGGTTCATGTAGACTCAATCGCATTGGGGAAATATAAGTCAAATCGTCAGTTTATATAGATCGTATAGGCTTCATCTATGTACTATTCGCAACTGCGCGCGTTCCATGCGGTCGCCACGCAGGGCGGCTTCTCCAAGGCCGCCGAACACCTGCATCTGACCCAGCCGACCCTGTCCGACCAGGTCCGCAAGCTGGAAAAGGATTTCGACGTTCTGTTGTTCAACCGCACCTCGCGCTCGGTCGCCCTGACCGATGCCGGGCGGCACCTGCTCGCCATCACCAACCGGATGTTCGAATGCGAGGGCGAGGCGCTGGAATACCTCAAGGAATCGCAGAACCTGCTGGTCGGCTCCCTGACGCTCTCGGCCGACGCGCCCTTTCATGTGCTGCGCATCGTGCGCGCCTTCCGCAACCGCTATCCGGGCGTGACCGTGAACCTGAAGATCGGCAACTCGGAAGACATCCTCAATCAGCTTTACGATTTCGACGCCGACGTCGGCGTGTTTTCCCATGTGCCCGACGACGCCAGGCTCAAGGTGCTCAGCCTGCGCGACGACCCCCTGGTCGCCGTCATCAACCGCGACCACTCCTGGGCCGGGCGCGGCGCGGTCAAATTCAAGGAACTGGCCGGCGAGCCCCTGGTGCTGCGCGAACGGGGCTCGACCACCCGCCGGCTGGTCGAACAGGAATTCGCCCGGCTGGAGCTACAGATGGGCACGGTGATGGAGGTCGAAGGCCGCGAAAGCATCCGCGAGGCCGTCGCCACCGGCAACGGCATCGGCTTCGTCTCCAAACCCGAATTCGGCTTCGACTCGCGCCTCGTGATGATCGAGCTCAAGGACTGCAAACTGCCCATGCACGAATACATGGTCTGCCTGGAAAACCGGGCCGAAACGCGGGTGGTTCGGGCGTTCTGGGAGCTGGCGGTGACGGAGCGGGATTAGATCAGCTTGGACCTTAGCCTTGTTATTGAATGATACGACCGCTAGCAGCCAAAATCCGGGGCTCATTCCTCACGCTTTCTAGCGGCTGGAAATGGGTCGATCCGAGCCCAGCGCACTAGGGAATTCTTTACCTAGCGCTAGGTAAAAAGGTAAAAGCGGTCCGGGAGACAAATATGCGCGGCCAAGACTTCGACATGATTGGGGTGGGGCTCTACACGATCCCTGAGGCTGCCCGCTTAGTTGGGGTAAGTTCTCAACGAGTACGCCGCTGGGTTTCTGGTTATAGATTCCGCACTA
Organism: bacterium SCSIO 12827; assembly: GCA_024397995.1. Taxonomy (NCBI): domain Bacteria; species bacterium SCSIO 12827. The sequence continues at coordinate 3,241,899 of CP073746.1, forward strand.
GGGACGGTCGCGAAGGTGCGTCCTCTCCAATCTGGAATTCAGATGCACCCTCGACAGACACTACTGTCGGCCTAAGCTTCCTCGATATGATGGAAGTTCGGATGGTCGATGCATTCCGAGCGCATGGCGTGTCATTTAAAGCGATTCGTGAGGCGGCATCTTATGCCTGTCACGTCCTTAACGACCCGCATCCCTTCACGATGAGAGAGTTCTCGACAGACGGTAACCGTATCTTTGCCGAAGCGTTGGAAGGCAAAGACGAGCGGGTGCTCGATATGAACCGGGGGCAGTACGTCAGCAAAACCATCGTACAGCAGAGCCTCTTTAAAGGGATAGAATTTGAACACGGGCAAACAGCCCGGTGGTTCCCGGTTGCGAGCAGAAAGATTGTCATTGACCCTGATCGCAGCTTCGGGCGGCCGGTTCTCGCTCGTTCCGGTGTGCCGACAGAGGCACTGTTCGCAGCGTACGAAGCTGAGGACTCAATTGAGACCGTGGCCAATTGGTACGAGGTTTCAAGAGCTGAAGTCCGCGCTGCCGTCGACTTCGAGAAGAAAGCGGCAGCTTGAGGTTCTTCATCGACAATAACCTACCACCACAATTTGCCAGGGCTCTGGACGCCCTAAGTCACGCTGAGGGGCACAGCGTCCAACATCTTAGAGATCTATTCCCTTCTGACACGCCAGATCATGTCTGGCTTAACGTTCTCGCTGACGAAGGTAATTGGATCATCATCACGCAAGACCGCATCCGAAAAAATGACCTGGAAAAGATGGCTCTCCGGCGCACCGGAATCGTCACCTTCATGCTAAAAAAATCATGGAGTGACCACAAATTCTGGGAGAAAGCACAAAACTTAGTGAAATGGTGGCCACGCATTATGGAGCATGCGGAAGGGGTGACGAATGGTGTGTTTCTCGTCGACTGGCGTATGTCCGGGAAGGGTAAGTTCGAGACCGTCACGGTTTAGTCGAATTCTGAACGTCCCTCATCTTTAGTCCTCATACATAACGACTGTCGCGCTCCCGGCGCTCGGGCCTTGCGCTAAATAATCTCGAAATACCGCTCCATCTCCCAGTCGGTGATGGCGCGGCGGAATTCGCGTTCTTCCCATTCGCGGGTCGCGGCGTAGTGGTCGACGAAGGCGTCGCCGAACAGGCCGCGCGCGGGCTTCGACGTCTTGAGCATCCCGGCCGCGTCCATCAGGGTGCGCGGCAGGTTGAGGCGTTTGGGGAAGGTCTTGTCATAGGCGTTTCCCTCAACCGCCTTGTCGGGCTCGATCTTGTTTTCGATCCCCCACAGCCCGGCCCCGATGCCGGCGGCCAGCGCCAGATAGGGGTTGGCGTCGGCGGCGGCGATGCGGAATTCCACGCGCTGCGATTTTTCCGAGCCGGGGATGATGCGGATCGCGCAGGTCCGGTTGTCGACCCCCCAGGTCGAATCCGTCGGCGCCCAGAAGCCCGGCACCAGGCGGGTGTAGCTGTTGACCGTGCCGGCGATCATGGAAAGGAATTCGGGCAATAATTTCTGCTGCCCGCCGACGAAGTGGCGCATGGTGTCGCTCATGCCGTGCGGCTTTTTCCGGTCCAGGAACACCGGCTTGCCCGCCTTGGTCGTCAGCGACATGTGGATATGGCCCGACTGCCCCGGCCAGTCCGGCGACCAGCGCGCCATGAAGGTCGCCATCAGGCCGCGCTTCTGCGCCATGATCTTGGCAAACGTCTTGAACAGCACGGCCTTGTCGGCGGCCGCGAGCGCCCCGTCGACCTGAATGGCCGCTTCGAGCACGCCCGGCCCCGTTTCCTCGTGCAGGCCCTCCAGCGCCATGTCCATCTTCAGGCAGCCGTCGAGGATGTCGCGGTACAGGTCGCTTTCGACCGTGGAGCGCAGCATGGAATAGCCGAAGAAGCCCGGCTGGATCGGCTTCAAATCGCGGTAGTTCTTTTCGCGCACGGTTTCGGGTGTTTCCTCGAACATGAAGAACTCGTATTCGAGGCCGGCCAGCACCTTGAAGCCCATCTTCTCGGCCTTGGCCAGGGTCCGGCGCAGCACGGCGCGGGGGCAGACTTCTTCATACTTGCCGTCGAATTCGCCCAGGAAGAACAGCATGTCGTCTTCCCAGGCGATCTCGCGGCAGCTTTCGGGGATGACGCGCACGGGGGCATCGGGATAGCCCGTGTGCCAGCCGGTGACGGAGACATTGTCGTACAACTGATCCTTGGAATCCCAGCCCAGCACCACGTCACAGAAGCCGAAGCCCTTATCGAGGGAGGAGATGAACTTGTCGGCCTTCATGTATTTGCCGCGCATGATGCCGTCCATGTCGACCACGCCGACCTTCACGTATTCGCATCCGCGCTCGGCGATGATCTTCTTGGCGTCTGCCGCCGTCTTGACCTGTCTCGGTTTCATCTGCCTGTCCCCCTTATTGGAAATCGTTCGGCCCTAGAATTCCAGACGCCCCCCATGGGCGTCCAGGAACAATGCCGCGTATTGGTCCTTGGTGAATGGGATCGGGTTGCCCCCCGCCGTCGGATCCTCGACCGCCATGGCGCCGACCGTGTCGGCATCGTCGCCGGGAATGTTCATCTCGGCCAGGGTGTGCGGAATGCCGATCTCGGCCCGCAGGTCCAGGATCCAGCGGATCACCCCGGCGGGCGAATGCTCGGCAAGATCGAGGGCGCGGGCCAGGTCCGTCAGGTCCTTTTCAATCGCCGCCTTGTTAGCGTTGACCACATAGGGCATGAGCACGGCGTTCAAGAGCCCGTGGTGGGCGTCGTAAAGTGCCCCCAGCGGATGGGCGAGCGCATGAATGCCGCCGAGGCCGCGCTGAAACGCCGTCGCCCCCGCCATGGCCGCCGCCATCATGTGGGAGCGGGCCTCGATATTCTTGCCGTCCGCAACCGCGGTCGGCAGCCAGTCCTTGACCAGCCGCATGCCCTCCAGCGCCACACCTTTCGCAAACGGGTGATAGAACGGCGCCAGATAGGCTTCTAGATTGTGCGAGAGCGCGTCCATGCCCACCGCCGCCGTGACATGCGCCGGCAGGCCGATGGTCAGGGCCGGATCGGCGATGGTCACGCTCGGCATCATCTTGGGATGAAAGATGACCTTTTTCACGTGGCGGGCACTGTCCGTAATGACCGAGGCGCGGCCCACGTCCGATCCCGTGCCGGACGTGGTTGCGACGCAGACGTTGGGGGCGATCCCGGCCGGGTCGGCGCGGGCCCAGTTGTCGCCCACGTCCTCGAAATCCCACAGCGGCCGGGTCTGACCCGCCTGAAAGGCGATGGCCTTCCCGGCGTCCAGCGCGCTGCCGCCGCCGAAGGCGATGACGCCGTCGTGATTGCCCGCCTTGAACGCGGCGACCCCGGCCTCGACATTCTCCAGCGTCGGGTTGCCCTTGATGGCGGAGAACACCTGGACCGAAAGCCCGGCCCCTTCGACTGCGGATACGGCCTCGGCCACCATGGGCAGGGCCGCCAGGCCCGGGTCCGTCACCAAAAGCGGATTGGCCATGCCCGCCTGGGTGCAGGCCTCGCCCAGTTCCGCGAGGCGCCCGGCGCCGAAGCGGATGGCCGTGGGGTAGTTCCAGTTTCCTTTAAGGGGCATCGTTGTCATGGGGGTCAGACCTGCGTGCGAAGGTGAAAGGACATGGGCCGGGTCAGGTGATCGTAGCCCAGGGGCGACAGGGTGCAGCCCCGGCCCGAATTCTTGACCCCGGTCCAGGCCAGGGCCGGGTCCAGATAGTCGGCCCGGTTCATGAAGAGCGTTCCCGTCTCGACGCGGGCACCCAGCGCCAGGGCCGCGTCCGCATCCGCCGTCCAGATGCTGGCGGTCAGGCCGAAGTCGCTGTCGTTCATCAGGGCCACGGCCTCGTCGTCGCCGGAAACCTTCATCACGCCGACCACGGGGCCGAAGGATTCTTCCGTCATCACCCGCATGCCGTGGTCGACGCCGACCAACACCTGCGGCGCCATGTAGGCGCTGCCCGCCCCGTCGCGCGGAAAGGCCTTGGGATCGATCAGGGCCTGGGCCCCGGTCTGGACAGCGTCGGCGATCTGGCCGCGCACGAAGTCGGCGGCCTTGGGCCGCACCATGGGGCCCAGGGTCGTGGCCGGATCAAGCGGGTCGCCCAGGACATAGCCCTTGGCGATCTCCACCATGCCCTGAACGAAGTCGTCATAGACGTCGGCGTGGACATAGACCCGCTCGATCCCGCAGCAGCTTTGCCCGGAATTGAAGAACGCCCCGTCGGTCACGTTCTCGATGGCGTGGGGCAGGTTGGCGTCGGCCCGCACATAGGCCGGATCCTTGCCGCCCAGTTCCAGCCCGATGCCGATGAAGCGGCCCGCCGCCGCCTGCTCCATGGCCGCCCCGCCGGGGACGGAGCCGGTGAAGGCGACGAAATCGATCTCGGGGGATTCCACCACGCGGGCGGTCTGGTCGTGGGTCAGGTGCAGGACCTGGAACAGGCCATCGGGGGCCCCCGCGGCCTCGAACGCGCGGGCGATGCGCTCCCCACACAGCGGCGTCTGCGTCGCGTGTTTCAGGACCACCGCGTTGCCGGCCATGATCGCCGGGACGATGGCGTTGACCGCCGTGAGGTACGGATAGTTCCAGGGGGCGACGACCAGCACGACGCCCAAAGGCATGCGGCGGATGAAGCGGGTGAAGCCGGGCTTGTCCGGGGCCGGCCGGTCGGCAAGCACGTCTTCCGCAATCGCGATCATGTGCTGTGCCCGTTCCGCGAAGCCGTTGACCTCGCCCGCGCCATAGCGCGCGGGCCGGCCCATCTGGCGGGCCAGTTCCTCGGAAATGTCTTCGGGGTCTTTGATGAAGGCATCGACCATGGCCGTGCACAGCGCCGCCCGCTCGGCGACCGGCACATGGCGCCAGGCGACCTGACAGGCCCGGGCGCGGTCGAGCGTGGTCTGAATATGGGCATCGGCGGCGGCGGGACGTTCGGCGTAAACCGCGCCATCGACGGGAGAAATGCATGTAAGGGTTTCGGTCATGGAGCACTCGGTCTGTGGGCCGGGGAAAGGCGGACGTTAGCCCGCCGGTCCGGCGCGCGCCAGGGTGTTTCTAGCCCTCGAACCGCACGCCCTGAGTCTGAGCGCGCAGGCGCGGGTCGGGCGATTTCACGGTCACGGGCCGTCCCTCCAGAACCTCGCGGCAGCGCTCCAGGGTCTCAAGCTCCAGGCGCTCCATGGCCTCATGGGTGAAGAAGGTCAGATGCGGCAGCAGGATCACGTTGTCCATGCCGAACAGGGGGCTTAGGGGATGGCCTTCGAGCATCAGCGGCTCCTGGCTGTAGACGTCGAGGCCGGCACCCGCGATGCGGCCTTCCAGCAAGGTGCGGACCAGGGCCGCCTCGTCGATGACCGCCCCCCGCGCCACGTTCAAAATGATCGCCGTCGGCTTCATGGCCGCCAATTCCTTGGCCCCGATCAGGCCCCGCGTTTCGTCGTTGAGAACCGAATGGACAGAGACGACATCCGATCGCGCCATCAGGTCCATCAGGTCCGCCACGGGCTCGATCCCGATGCGCATCAATTCGGCGGGCGGGGTATGGGGGCTGTAGGCGATGACATGCGCGCCGAACCCCGCCCCGGCCATCTGCGCGAAGGCGCGGCCGATGCGCCCGGCCCCCACGATGCCCACGGTCTTGCCCGCGATGTCATTGGCCAGCCATTTTTCCTCGGGCCAGGCCCAGCCGTCGGCCCGCATGGCGCGGTCCAGCGGGATCAGCTTTTTCGCCAGCGCCAGCATCAGGGTGAAGGCCCCTTCGGCCACCGTGCGTTCGGCATATTCCGGGATGTTGACCACGGGGATGCCCCGCGCCCACGCGGCCGCCATGTCGATGGCGTCGATACCGACGCCGTATTTGACGATGCCCTTGAGTTTCGGGGCCGCCGCGATCACCCGTTCGGTGATCGGCGTATAGCACATGAGGATCAGGTCCGCGTCGGCGACAGCGTCGAGCAGAACGTTCTCCCCCGCCCCGTCGGGCACCAGAACCAGATCGACGCCCATGTCGCGCAGGCCTGCGTCGATCACTGGGCATTGCAATTCGCGGTCCGTGCGGACGACCTTGACCATCTGTGTTCCTTCCCTTGCCGGGTTGTTGTCGTTCAAGCCAGGCCTGCTTCGCGGGTGGCATCCGTGATGGCGCGTTCCAGCACGTCGAGGGCCTGATCCATCTGGTCCCGCGTCACCACCAGGGGCGGCGTCAGGGTCAGCGTGTTGCCCATGGAGATTTTGAACGACAGGCCGCCGTCCAGGCAACGGTAGAGAACGTCTTCAACAAGATCCGCCGCCGGCGCTTTCCCGGCCTTGTCCATGACCAGTTCGACCCCCATCAGGAACCCCCGCCCGCGCACGTCGCCGATGACGCCGATGCGCCCCTTCATGTCATGCAGGCGGCCGAGAGCATAAGCCCCCAGGGTCGCCGCGTTCTCGACCAGGTTTTCGTCCTCGATGATCTCGATCGTGGTCAGCCCGGCCCGCGTGGTCACCGGGTTTTTCTCGTGCGTGTAATGGCCAAAGGCGTAATCGCCGGCGACGTCCAGGCCCGGCCGGGCGATGACGGCGGCGATGGGCAGGATGCCGCCGCCGAGCCCCTTGCCCATGACCAAGATGTCCGGCACGACATCATCATGGTCACAGGCGAACATGCGCCCGGTCTTGCCCAGGCCCGTGGGGATTTCGTCGAAGATCAGAAGCGCGCCGACGTCGTCGCAGGCCTGGCGCACGGCGGCCCAGAACCCGGGCGGCGGCACGAAGGGCACGGCGCGGGCCGGTTCGGCGATCACGGCGGCGACGTCGCCTTCCTTTTCCAGCACGTAGCGCACCATGTTGGCGCAGGTCATCTTGCACAGGTTCAGGTCCGGCTGGCCGTCCGTTTCGGGATATCCATAGGGGCAGCGGTAGCAGGCGAAGGGGGCGACGTGCTCGGTCCCCGCCAGCAGCGGGCCGACCAAGTTCGATCTGAACAACTGTTCCCCGCCGACCGACGACGCCCCGAATCCGGCGCCGTGAAAAGCGTCCCAGAACGACACGGTCTTGAACCGCCCGGTGGCCGCGCGGGCCAACTTCAGCGCGACCTCGACCGCGTCGGACCCGCCCGTGGTGAACAGCACCTTGGACAAATCGCCCGGCGCGATGTCGGCCAGTTTGCGCGCCAAGGCCGTCGCGGGCGCGCACGCAAACCGGCGGGGCGCGAACGGCAAGGCGTCCATCTGATCGGCGATGGCCTTCTTCAGGCGCGGATGGCCATAGCCGATGTGATGCACGTTGTTGCCGTGGAAATCGAGATAGCGCCGTCCTTCGGCGTCCTCGATCCACGGCCCCTCGGCCTTGGTGATCACCGACAGGCAGGGCGTGGACACGGACTGGTGCAGGAACAGGTCTGCGTCCTCGGCAAGTTGTGTCTGCGACGCCGCCCCCAGGGCCCCCGCCGCCCATTCCCGGCGCCGGGGCGAGGCATTGCTTTCGCCCTCGGACGGGGCCGGAATGGCGGGTTTCTCAATGGGCATGGACAGCACGCGTTCCCCTGGATTGGTCGACGGAGTGTCGCCAGGGGTCCCGGTATACGTCAAATCGTTAATGCCGATAGAATTTATCGGCAGGGCCTATGTAGGAACCATTCGACGACGGCGTGACGGCAGCCCTTGACCTTCCAGTAACTGGAAGCCTTATGTAGAAGGCCATGATGACCGCCGCGGGCCTGCCGCCCGCGCCGAAACCGAAGGTTTTCCGCCATGTCCGCACATTCACACGCTCCTACCGACACACCGAAAAGCGGTGGTTCCTGCTGCGCCGGGGGGCACGATCATGGTGCCGAGACCGCCAAGGACCCGGTCTGCGGCATGACCGTGACCTTGGGTCAGGGCAAGCCGACCTTCGACCACGGGGGGGAGACCTATCATTTCTGTAACCCCGGCTGCCGCACCAAGTTTCAGGCCGACCCCGATCATTACCTGTCGGGTGCCCACAAAAAGCAGGCCGAGGCCATGCCCGCCGGCACCCAATACACCTGCCCCATGCATCCGGAGATCATCACCGACAAGCCCGCCGACTGTCCGATCTGCGGCATGGCTCTGGAACCCATGGGCATCCCCACCGGCGACGCAGGCCCCAATCCCGAACTGGTCGATTTCACGCGCCGCTTCTGGGTCGGCGCGGTGCTGACCCTCCCGCTGCTGGTCCTGACCATGGGTCCCATGCTGGGCCTCGGCATCCGCCAGACGATCGGTGAGGGGACGGCGCAATGGGCCGAACTGATGCTCGCGACCCCGGTCGTGCTGTGGTCGGGCTGGCCGTTTTTCGTGCGCGGCGTGAAGTCCGTCATTACCGGCAATCTGAACATGTTCACCCTGATCGCCATGGGCGTGGGGGCATCCTTCCTGTTCAGCATCGCCGCCGTGCTGGCCCCCGGCATCTTCCCCGACGGCTTCCGCGACGCCGGCGGCCATGTCGGCGTGTATTTCGAGGCCGGGGCCGTAATCGTCGTCCTGGTCCTGCTGGGTCAGCTGATGGAACTGGGAGCCCGCGACCGGACCGGCGCGGCGATCAGGGCATTGCTGGACATGGCCGCCAAGACCGCCCGCGTCATCCGCGCCGACGGCCGGGAAGAGGAAATCCCCCTGGAAGACGTCAAGGTCGGAGACCATCTGCGGGTGCGGCCCGGCGACAAGGTGCCCGTGGACGGCGTGGTCCTGGAAGGGCGCTCGTCAGTCGATGAAGCGATGATTTCCGGCGAACCCCTGCCCGTCGAAAAAACCGCGGGCGACGAACTCACCGGCGCCACGATCAACGGCACCGGCAGCCTGATCATGGAGGCCCGGCGCGTCGGAGCCGACACCATGCTGAGCCGGATCGTCGAAATGGTCGCGAGCGCCCAGCGGTCGCGCGCCCCCATTCAGAAGGTCGCCGACAGCGTCGCCGGCATCTTCGTGCCGGCGGTGGTCGCCGTCGCGGTCATCGCCTTCATCGCCTGGTCGATCTGGGGACCGGCTCCGGCCCTGGCCTATGGGCTGGTCGCCGCCGTGGCTGTGCTGATCATCGCTTGCCCCTGTGCCCTCGGCCTGGCGACACCGATGTCGATCATGACGGCGACGGGCCGGGGGGCGCAGGCAGGCGTGCTGATCAGGAATGCCGAAGCGCTGGAGCGCTTCGCCAAGGTCGACACCCTGATCGTCGACAAGACCGGCACCCTGACCGTCGGCAAGCCGAAACTGGTCGCCGTGCTGCCCGAGCCAGGCCATGACGAGGTCGAGGTGCTGCGCCTGGCCGCCAGTCTGGAGCGGGGATCGGAACACCACCTGGCCGAGGCCATCGTCGCCGGTGCAGAAGACCGCAACATCACCCTTGCCAAGGCTGACGACTTCGCGGCCGTCACCGGCAAGGGCGTCACCGGCGTGATCGACGGCAAGCGGGTCGCCCTCGGCAACGCCCGCCTGGCGGCCGACCTGGGCCTGGACGGCGATGCGTTGTCGGCCACGGCGGACGCCCGGCGCGATCAGGGCGAGACGGTCATGTTCGTGATCATCGACAAGGAAATCGCCGGCCTGATCGCCGTCGCCGACCCGGTCAAGGAGACCACCGCGGATGCCATCAAGGCGCTGCACGCCCAGGGCTTCCGCATCGTCATGGCGACGGGCGACAACGAACGCACGGCCCGCGCCGTGGCGTCGAAGCTCGGCATCGACGAGATCCGCGCCGACGTCCTGCCCGAGGACAAGGCGCGGATCGTCAAGGACCTGCAGACCGAGGGCCGCAAGGTCGCCATGGCGGGCGACGGGGTCAACGACGCGCCCGCCCTGGCCCAGGCCGATGTCGGCATCGCCATGGGCACGGGTGCCGACGTGGCCATCGAAAGTGCGGGCACCACCCTGATCAAGGGGGACCTGAACGGGATCGTCCGCGCGCGGAACCTGGCCCGCGCAACCATGCGCAACATCAAACAGAACCTGTTTTTCGCCCTGGTCTATAACGCGCTGGGCGTGCCGGTGGCGGCAGGGGTTCTTTATCCCGTGTTCGGCATCCTGCTGTCGCCCATGTTCGCCGCCGCCGCCATGAGCCTGAGTTCCGTTTCCGTGATCACCAACGCGCTGCGCCTGCGCAGGGTCAGGATCGAGGAGGAATAAGCCCATGAACATCGGTGAAGCAGCGAAGCATTCCGGCCTGCCGGCCAAGACCATCCGCTATTACGAGGAAATCGCGCTGGTCGTGCCGGGACGCAGCGACAACGGCTACCGCACCTATTCGCCGACCGACGTGCACAAGCTGCAGTTCGTGCAGCGGGCGCGCGGGCTCGGCTTTTCCGTCGAGGACTGCCGCGCCCTGCTGTCACTGTACGAAGACGACCACCGCGCCAGCGCCGATGTGAAGGCGATCGCCACGGAACACCTTTCGGAAATCGAAGCCAAGATCGCCGAGCTCAAGGCCCTGCACAAGACGCTCAAGCATCTGGTCGATCATTGCCACGGCGACGATCGCCCCCATTGCCCGATCATCGACGACCTGGCGGGACCGGACCATTGACCGCGGGGCGCACCAAGATTTTGGGGGCCGGCGCCATCTTGGCCGCCGTCGCGCTCGGCAGTGCCGTCTGGCTCGGCTTGGCCCCAGACGACGGCACGGTCGAACTGCGGCCCGACGACGCGGCGACCGTCGCCACGGGCAAAGGCATTTACGAAGAACATTGCGCAAGCTGCCATGGCGCGAACCTGGAAGGTCAAGTGAACTGGCGCGAGCGCCTGCCCACGGGCCGCCTGCCCGCCCCGCCCCACGACCGCACGGGCCATACCTGGCACCACCCGGACGCCCAACTGTTCGACATCACCAAGCGCGGCCCCGCCGCCGTGGTCGGCGGCAGCTATGAAAGCGACATGCCGGGTTTCGACGGCGTGCTGAGCGACGCCGAAATCATCGCCGTCCTGTCCTATATCAAGAGCACCTGGCCCGCGGGCATCCGCGCCCGCCACGACGACCTGAACCGCCGCGCCCAGGCAGACGGAAAATAAGGCACCTGGAACAAACCGTTTCACCTTGACCTTCCTGCAGGTGGAACCTTTAAAATTCTACGTAATGCCGCAAGACATGAGCCAATCACCGGACCAAAGACCCATGGCGCGCACAAACCCAGGAACAGCAGTTACAGAACGGCGCATGCGCCGCGTGTGCTGTGTGTTTCTGGCCATTGCCGTCCTGTTCTCCGGCTTCGGCGCCGGCCATGCGGCCATGGCGATGTCCGCGGATGGGGCACATCAGGCCCATAACGCCTCGGCCTGGGTGCAGACCGCCGCACCCGACCATCAGAAGTGCCACGATCAGGCACAGCCGCAGGAACAGACCCCGCCGCCGTCACAGCACGACATGGGCGGCTGCTGCGTCAACGCCTGCTTCTCACCGGCCCTTCCCCGCGATGTGCTCAGCTTCACGCCCCCTGCTTTTGAAATTCAGAAGGTACAGCCAAGCACCGATCAAGCCCCCGCGCTGACCGCCCCCGCCGGCCTGTTCCGGCCACCGCGAGATCGCGCCTAGCCTCCGCTCGGCCGATTTCACCTGCACCTGCGCGGACCCCAGGTCCGGTCCACCCAATACGATCCCCGAGCGGAAATCCGACAAGGCGGCGAAGCCTTAAGTCTTCGCCATGGCCGCGTCACAGACGCGATCCCCGATCAAAAGGATATTCCGATGAAAGTCTCTCAAGATTTCACCTTTCCCACGTCCATCCGTTCCGCCGCCGTCGCCCTTGCCGTGTTGGCGGCGGCATCCCCCGCCCTGGCCGGATCCGGCCAACCCGGCCACGGTCACAGCGACATGCCCATGCAGGGCCATATGAAGGAAGGCATGAAAATGGGCGGCCACGGTTCTCCGGGCCACCACCGCGGCATGGCCGCCATCGGCGAACCCGGCAAGGCAGCGGACGTCACCCGCACCATCGACATCACCATGCAGGACAATTTCTATGAGCCGGAGAGCATCTCGGTAACCGCCGGGGAAACCATCCGTTTCAAGATCACCAACAAGGGTGCTTACCTGCACGAATTCGGCCTGGGCACCGCCGCCATGCATGCCGCCCATCAGAAGCAGATGATGACGATGATGGAGCACGGCATGATCGAAGCCGACCGCATCAACCATGAGAAGATGAAGATGGACCATGGCGACGGCCACATGATGAAGCACGACGACCCCAACAGCATCCTGCTGGAGCCGGGCAAGTCGGGCGAGATCATCTGGAAGTTCACCAAGCCGATAAAGCTGGAATTCGCCTGCAACGTCCCGGGGCATTACGAATCCGGGATGATGGGCAAAATCCGGTTCAAGTAGCGGCACAGGGAACGGGAGAGACCCATGCGACATTCAATCCATTCCCTGATCGGGTTGGCGGCCGTCCTGGCCGCCACCCTGGCGGGGGCACCGCCGGCACAGGCCGGCACCTACAACCTGGAAATCGCACGCGGCGCCATCGACGTCGCCGGCCGGCCGCAAGACGCCATGACCATCAACGGCGGCATCCCCGGCCCGGTCCTGCGCTTCACCGAGGGCGAGGACCTGACCATCAACGTCACCAACAAGATGGACGTGGACACCTCGATCCATTGGCACGGCCTGATCCTGCCCTATCAACAGGACGGCGTGCCGGGCATCAGCTTTCCCGGCATCAAGCCGGGCGAGACCTTCACCTATACCTTCCCGGCGCAACAAAGCGGCACCTACTGGTATCACAGCCATTCGGGGCTGCAGGAACAGTCAGGGGTCTACGGCTCGATCATCATCGATCCGAAAACCCGCGAACCCTTCCGTTATGACCGTGAATACGTGGTCGTTCTGTCCGACTGGCACAAAACCGACACGCCCAAGACCATCCTGTCCAACCTGAAGATCATGGCGGACTACTACAACTATCAGCAACGCACCCTCGGCACCCTGCTGGACGACGTCAAAAAGATGGGCTTCGGCGCGGCCCTGGCCGACCGCATGGCCTGGGGCGACATGCGCATGATGCCGTCCGACATCGCCGACGTCTCGGGCTATGTGTTTCTGATGAACGGCCGTAACCCCGACCAGAACTGGACCGGCCTGTTCAAACCCGGCGAGCGCGTCCGCCTGCGCTTCGTCAACGCCGCCGCCATGACGTTCTTCGACGTGCGCATTCCGGGATTGAAAATGACCGTGGTGCAGGCCGACGGCAACAACGTGCGCCCGGTCCCCGTGGACGAATTCCGCATCGCCGTCGCCGAAACCTATGACGTCATCATTCGCCCGACCGAGGACAAGGCCTATACCCTGTTCGCCGAAAGCATGGCCCGTACCGGCCATGCCCGCGGCACCCTGACCCCGGAAATGGGCCGGACGGCGGCGGTCCCCGATGCCCGCCCGAAACAGTTTCTCACCATGGCCGACATGGGCATGGCCCACGGCGACATGCCCGGCATGGATCATGGGGCGATGAAAATGGATCATGGAAAAATGAGCCATGGCGCCATGAAGATGCCCGGGGGCGACCACATGATGCCCGACGGCACCATGATGAAGGGAATGGACCACGGCAAAATGGGCCATGGGGCCATGGCGTCGAACCCCAAGGACGACCCGTTCTATGCCCCCGGCAGCGGGCTGATGCCCAAGGCAGCCGAGGGCGGCAAGTTCCTGTCCTATGCGGACCTGAAGGCGTTCAGGCCGCTGTATCCGGACCGCGAAGCCACACGGGTCATCGAAGTCCGCCTAACCGGCAACATGGAGCGCTACATCTGGTCCATCAACGATGTGAAGTATTCCGATGCCGAGCCGATCAAGCTCAAGTTCGGCGAACGGGTGCGCTTCAAGTTCATCAACGAAACCATGATGACCCATCCCATGCATCTGCACGGCATGTGGCAGATCCTGGACAACGGATCCGGTAAATACAATCCGGCCAAGCACACCATTTCCATTGCGCCGGGCACCACGGTGGAGGCCGATATCGAGGCCGACGCCGAAGGCCAATGGGCCTTTCACTGTCACCTGATGTACCACATGGCGTCGGGCATGTTCCGTAAGGTCGTGGTCGAACGTGAAACGGCGGAGATTGCCCGATGAATTACTCAAACAGCTTCCTCCCTGCCGCCATCCTGGCGACCGCCGTTTTCATCCCGACATCCATCGCTCGGGCGGCGGAGATGGACGATGCGATCTATTGGCAATTTCAGGTCGATCAATTGGAGTCCCGGGCAGGCGACGGTGCCGATGTCGTCGCCTGGGACGCCAACGCCTGGATCGGCAACGACGACCATCGCCTGGCGTTCAAGTCGGAAGGGGAGAACCCCATCGGCAAGCGCCTGGAAAAGGCGGAGCTACAGTTTCTGTACCGCCGACCGATCTCCACGTTCTTCGACCTCAACGCCGGCATCCGCCACGACCTCAGGCCGGACCCGGACCGCACTTATGCTGTGATCGGCGTCCAGGGTTTGGCCAAGCAGTTCGTGGAAACCGACGCCAATCTGTTCCTCAGCGAAACCGGCGACCTGTCGGCCCGGCTGGAAGCCGAGGTCGACTGGCGCCTCACCCAACGCTTGATCCTGCAACCAACGGCGGAGATCAACGTCGCATTCTCCGAGGACCGGCGCATCCATTCCGGGGCCGGGATCAACACCGTCGAGGCGGGCCTGCGTCTGAAGTACGAAATCCGCCGCGAATTCGCCCCCTACGTCGGCCTGCATTATGAACGCAAAGTCGGCGCCACCGCCAATTTTGCCCGCGGAGAGGGCGAGGATACGGACAGCCTGCGCTTCGTCGCGGGTGTCAGCTTTTGGTTTTAAATGGAGGAGACATTCATGCGCCTATACAAAACCCGCGCCGTACTGGTGGCGATCCTGCTTCTTTTCCCCGCCGCCGCCTTCGCCGCTGAAGTCACGGTCTACAAGTCGCCCTACTGCGGCTGCTGCGGCGCTTGGGTCAAACACATGAAAGACCACGGCCACGACGTGAAAACGATCGAGATGGAAGACCTGACGGCGATCAAGAAAATGACCGGCGTCACCGAGCCCCTGCAGTCCTGCCATACGGCGGTGGTCGACGGATACGTCATCGAAGGTCACGTCCCGGCGATGGATGTTGCACGGCTGCTTCAGGAAAAACCCCAGGCCAGGGGGCTTGCCGTTCCCGGCATGCCCATCGGTTCGCCGGGCATGGAAGGACCCGACCCGCAAGCCTATGAAGTGCTGTTGTTTCAGGCCGACGGAACGTCGGCGGTCTATGCCCGTCACCAGGGCAAGCCGACGCCGTAGCCTCTAAGGTTCCAGTTCCGTATCCCAGTACAGGAAATCCCGCCAGCTTTCATGCAGATAGTTCGGCGGGAAAGCGCGGCCGTTTTCCTGCAACAGGAAATTCGACGGCTGTTCCGGTTCGCGCAGGGGCACCATCCCACATTGCCGGGGCAGGCGGTGGCCTTTCTGAAGATTGCAGGGCGAGCAGGCGGTGACCACGTTGGACCAGGACGTGCGCCCGCCCCGCGCGCGCGGGATGACGTGGTCGAAGGTCAGATGGTCAGCCGGAAAATGTTCGCCGCAATACTGGCAGTGGAAGGCGTCGCGCAGGAACACATTGAACCGGGTGAAGGCCGGGCGCCTGCCCATGGATACGTATTCCTTCAGCGCGATGACGCTGGGCAGGCGGAATTCCTGGCTGGGGGAATGGACGATCCGGTCGTATTCGGAGACCACGTTGACCCGGTCGAGGAACACCGCCTTGAGGGTGTCCTGCCAGGACCACAGGGAAAGGGGGAAGTAGCTCAACGGCCGAAAGTCGGCGTTGAGAACGAGAGCGGAACAGCTTTCGGCGGAAGCGCTCACGGGGTCGAAACCTCATATCTCCTACCTGATGGCGCGGAGGATACTACATATTGCGATTCCGCGCCAAATGTTCCCGCCGTGAACCTTTTCTGACAACCGCCTGCATGATCCGGTTACAGATTTGCGGCGTCGGGGCCGGTCCCGAAGATTATTTGTAGAGGTCGGCGACGACACGCACGGTCGTCATGCGTTCCGGCACCTTGGGCCGGTTGGCGGGCTTCAGCGCCTTCAGGTACTGCATCCCGGCGACGACCCGGCCCCAGGCCGTATACTTGCCGTCGAGGGTCCGCGCCGTCGGGCCCAGGGCGAAGAAGAACCGACTGTCGGCGCTGTCGGGATCATTCTTGAGGCGCGACATGCCGACCATCCCTTCGCTAAAGGGGGTGGACGAGAATTCGGCGGCGATGGCCGTGCCGCTGCCCCCCGTTCCGCCCCCGCCGCCCGGCGTGAACGACGGATCCCCGGTTTCTGCGACATAATCCTGACGCACGAAATGAAAGGCGAGACCGTCATAGAATTGCTGCCGCACCAGTTGCTTGATCCGCCGCACATGCACAGGTGCCAGCCCGGGCAGCAGTTCGACATAGACCTTGCCCGCAGGCAGATCCACGACCAGCAGGTTTTCCTTATCCTTGTTCGCCAGGAACGGCGGCAGGATGATCACCCGGGTTTCTTTTTGCGGGTACGGGGCGGCCTGAGGAGCGATGCCGCCACCGTCCGCAAGCATGGTGACCATGAACTCGATGGCTTGGCTCATGCCGGGCGAGCGCGCGTCGGCAAAGGCCGCGCGTCGGGTCGTGACCTGATAGACTTGACCACTGCGCACGTCGGCGATGCCGAACTGGGACTGCACGACGACCACGCCCTCGACCACAGCGACCTCGGTGCTGCCGTCCTTGACCAGGACGTCGAACTGCGTGCCGCGAATGCCGATGGTCGCCGTCGGCGTCTTGATCAGGAAATCCATGGGCACGCCGGCGGAAGCGAAGCGGATGACCCCCGACATCATGCGGAAGGCCCCGGTGACCTTGTTCTGATCGCGGCCGTAGACGAGGTCGTCCAGGATCAGTTCGGAATTTTCGCCGATGCTCAACGACGACTGGTCGGCCAGCCGGATGTCGATGGCGCTGCGGTCTTTTGTAATGACGGTTTCGTTGGCGACCAGGCCGTCGCCGGTCTGCACCGACTGTCCGAACGACCGGGTGACGACGTCATTGACCACGCGTTTCGCCGTGCCGACGTTTTCCGCCGCCATGGCCGTGCCTGGAATGGCCGCCGCCCAGCACAGCGCAAGCGACAGACAAAGAACGGCGAAAAAACGGGAGATGTTCATAAGGCGGTCTTGGGCGCGGGCGACGTCTAGGACGTGCGGCCGGCAACCTCGAGAACGTCTATGCCGAACATTTCGGCCAGGAATTCCATGCCCAGCTGGATGCCCATGTCGTCGAGACCGTGGCCCAGGTTGGGCGACAGATAGGCCGCCACGGGCACACCCGCCGCCTTCAGGGTGTCTTCCGCATGGTACATCAGGTCGGGCGGCACGATAGGATCCGCCTCGCCGTGCATGAGCAGAACCGGCGGCTTGGACTTGATCTCGGACGCCAAAAGCTCATCGCCAACCAAGGCACCGGAATAACCGATGATTCCGGCCAGCGGTTTGACCCGCCGGGGGCCGACATGCAGCGCCATCATGGTGCCCTGGGAAAAGCCGATGATCGCCATCTTGCTTTCGTCCAGGCCCAGTTCGGCCAACAGATGGTCGATCAGCGCGTTCAGGATGGGGGCCGCCATCTTCACGCCCTCAAGTTTCTTTTCCTTGGACGGATCGGCAAGGGAGAACCACTGGAAGCCCATGGGCCCGCCGTCGAATCGGAAAGGCGCGTTGGGCGCGATGAACACCGCCTTGGGCAGCACCCGCCCGAAATAGGTCGCCAGATTGATCAGGTCGTCGCCGTCGGAGCCAACGCCGTGCAGCAGCAGAACCACCTGTTCCGGCTTGGAGCCGTCACGCGGCAGCACCATGGGGCCCGTCAGATGCGGGATATCCTCTTCCTTAGGAAGGTCGGGGGCGAGTTTTGCGGGCTTCTTGATTTTGCTCATGGCGGCGGGCTCGTCTATTCCATTACGTGAACGGTATTATGGCTGGTACCGGTTCACCTTGTTACCCCAGAATGGTTAACGAATGGTGCCATAGGGCGCCAAATCCCGCAGAAAGGGCCGATAGATTCCCCATGTCCGCAGATACCACCGTCACCCGTTTCGCGCCGAGCCCGACCGGCCGCCTGCACCTGGGCCATGTCTATTCGGCCTGGGTCGCCTGGAACCAGGCAGCCGCCGACGGCGGACGGTTTCTGCTGCGGATCGAGGACATCGACCAGGGCCGCTGCCGGCCCGAGTTCGAGGACGGCATTGTCGAGGATCTACGCTGGCTGGGCCTGACCTGGGAAGCCCCGGTGCGCCGCCAGTCGGACCACCTTGAAGACTACGCAACGGCCCTGGGCCGCCTCCGGGACCGGGGGTTGATCTATCCCTGCTTCTGTACCCGCAAGGACATCGCGGCGGAAATCGCCGCTGCCGGGCACGCGCCGCACGGTCCCGATGGGCCGCTTTATCCCGGCACCTGCCGTACCCTCGACCCGGCCCGGGCCGAAGACCGCATGGCCGCGGGCGAGGCCTATGCTCTGCGCCTCAAGATGGATGCCGCGGCGGCGATGGCCGGCCCCCTCACCTGGGTCGATCTGGACCAGGGCGAACAGACCGCCCGGCCCGAATTGTTCGGCGACGTGATCCTCGCGCGCAAGGACACGCCGACCAGCTATCACCTGTCCGTCACCACGGACGACCACATACAGGGCGTGACCTGCGTGACCCGGGGTCAGGACCTGTTCGAGGCGACCCACGTTCACCGCCTGCTGCAGGCGCTGCTCGGCCTGGACACGCCCCTCTACCGCCATCACGGCCTTCTGACGGGGCCGGACGGCAAGCGCTTGGCCAAACGCGATAAGGCCGAAACCATCGAAAGCCTGCGGGCAGGCGGCCATTCACCTGCTAATGTATGGGCCATGGCGGGCGTGTCGGCGGAGGCAATGCCATGAAGTTCACGGCCATCCTGATCGGACTTGTTCTATGGGCCGCCCCGGCGGCGGCGCAGGATTCATTGACCCCCGGCGAACAAGCCGTGGTCACCGCCGTGGTCGACGGCGACACGGTGTTCCTCGACCGGGATATCGTCGGTGCCTCGCAGGTTCGCCTGACCGGCATCCAGGCGCCCAAGCTGCCTTTGGGCCGCGTCGGTTTCAAGGAATGGCCGCTGGCCAAGGAATCCAAAGCCGCACTTGAAGATATTCTGTTGAACCAGCCCGTGCAGCTGTTTTACGGCAATGCCCGAATGGACCGTCATGGGCGGCTTTTGGCCCATCTGATCGGACAGAACGGTATTTGGGCCCAGGGCGAGATGCTGACGCGCGGTATGGCCCGGGTCTATACCTTCCCCGACAATCGGGAACGCGCAGCCGAGATGTACCGCCTGGAAGCCGTCGCCCGCGCCGCCGGGCGCGGCATCTGGGCAGATCCGTACTATGCCGTCCGCGCCGCCGATCCCGAAGCCCTGGCCCGCGACATCGACACCTTTCATGTCGTTGAAGGCCGGATCATCGACGCAGCCGATGTGCGCGGCGTGATCTACCTGAACTTCGGCGCCAACTGGCGCACGGATTTCACGGTGCGCATCGACCGCAAGGCGGCCCGCCGGTTCAAGCGCGCGGGTCTGGGGCCGGATGCCTATCAGGGCCGTGAGGTGCGCGTGCGCGGCTGGCTCAAGAACTGGAACGGCCCGATGATCGAGGCCAGCCATCCGGAACAAATCGAGGTTCTGGCAAAGTAGTGCCGTTCCTCCCTATATTGCTGACATGCGCCCGCTGATTTCCGCCCTCGCCCTGATCGCACCGCTGCTGTTCGCCGCGGCCTGCTCGACCAATCCGGCAACGGGGGAGCAAAGCTTCACCGCCTTCATGTCGGAAACCGACGAGCTTCGCGTCGGCGCCGAGGAACATCCGAAAATCCTCAAGGAAATGGGCGGGACATACAAAAACCCGACGATCCAGACCTATGTCGACTGGGTCGGCGAGAAACTGGCCAAAGCCTCGGACCGACCCGACCTGAAGTTCACCTTCACGGTCCTCAATGATTCGAACATTAACGCCTTCGCCCTGCCCGGCGGCTATGTCTACATCACCCGCGGCCTGATCGCCCTGGCGGAAAACGAAGCGGAAATGGCCGGTGTCCTGGCCCATGAGATCGGCCATATCACCGCGCGCCACACGGCGCAGCGTTATTCGGCCGCCATGGCGACCAACCTGGGATTGATCGGCGCCAGCATCCTGGGATCGGTATTCGGCGTGCCCGGCGACTTTAACCGTCTGGCCGGACAGGTCGGGCAGCTCTACCTGCAGTCCTATTCCCGCGAACAGGAACTGGAGGCCGACATGCTGGCCGTGCGCTACATGTCCAAGGCCGGCTACGATTCCAGAACCCTCGAAACCTTCTTCCGCAAAATGGCGCAGCACACCTCGATCACTCAGCGCGTGCGCGGCCGGCCCGACGAAGACCCTGCGGACAACATCATGTCGACCCACCCGCGCACGTCGGACCGCATCGCCCAGGCCATCACCCTGGCCCGGGTGCCGCCCAACGCCGACCCGCGCGTCGGGCGCGGGGACTATCTGGCCCGCATCGACGGCATGCTGTGGGGCGATTCGCCGGAGGAAGGCGTGGTCCGCGGCCGGGTGTTCGAACACCCGGAACTGCGCATCCACTTCGAGGTACCGCCCGGTTTCTACCTGATCAACTCACCGTCCCAGGTCTCCGCCCACGGCCCGGACCGCACGGTCATCCTGTTCAACCAATTGAACCAGAAGGAAGTTGCCCAGGTCCGCGACATGCGGGGATACGTATCGTCATGGGGCGGCGGGCGCCTGCGCGGGGTCGAACGGATCGACGTCAATGGGCTGGAGGCCGCCACGGGCAGCGCGCGCGTCGATACCTCGGAAGGAGTCCGGGACGTGCGCCTGGTCGCCATCCGCTTTGCAAAGGACCGTATCTATCGCTTCCTGTTCCTGACCCTGCCCGAAGCAACGCCACGTCGCAGCGAAGACCTGCGCCGCGTGACCTACAGTTTTCGCGCCCTGACGGAGGCCGAGGCCAAGGCGGTCAAGACCCTGAAACTGCGCGTGCTGACGGTGAACCCGGGCGACACCCCCGACAAGCTGGCGAACATCATGCCGCTGGAATCCTACAAGCTGGATTGGTTCCTGGCGCTTAATGGTCTCGCGCCGGGGGACAATCTGGCGCCCGGCGCCAAGGTCAAGGTCGTCACACCCTGAGCCGGACTTGCGATCCCGGCTGATCACAGGATCAGATAGAGTGGGTCCGTTTCTGTCCGCACCGATCCGAAAATAACCACACCGATCCCGTAATTGACGGCCTTGCCATCCGGCGAGCAGGGAAAATACAGCGTCGTCGACTGCTTGAAGCGCTCCCTCGGCCCGTCTTGATCGAACACGACCGAGCGGCGGGCGAAAAACGGACGACATTCAGAAATCGCCCGGTAATGAAGCGGGAAATAATGCGCGGCGCCGTCACTGCCGGTGTAGACGTCCTCGACATAGCGGCCCTGAAGAACCTTGCCGTAATGTTCGTCGATGGCGGTGCCGGAAAACTTCACCAGCATGCCTTGCTCGATCCCACCGCGATAATCGTGGACGAAGACATGCGGGGCGAGGTGCGGGACCTTCATCAGGTCGATGGTTTCGTATGCCGGCAACGCACGACCGTCCAGACCCGCGATGATGAAATCGCAGAATTCCCGCACCATGGACAAATCCGTCAACGCCGCAACACGGTCGCGGACGGCGGCAAGCCCTATCCTATCGGGTGGCGTCTCCATCACTGGCAAGCTCTCCCCATTCCCCGGAATGAGCATATCTTTTTATGTCAAAAGGTGGAGAACTTATTGGTCTGTGCACGCGACTTTTCACCGCCGGCATCACCCGGAAACGGAAAACGGCCGGGAATCCGTCTCCGCGAGGAGATCAGAAACTCCGGCCGTTTGCCTTAACGGTCGCCCGACGCGCGGGCAACGCCCTGCCTGAAATCAGGCGGCGCGTAGAACTTTTTCCAGCTTTTCCGTCGCTTTTTCCACGTCCGTCTTGTCGACGGCCGCCAATTCCGCGGCCAGACGGTCGCGGGCGGCTTCGTAGATCTGGCGTTCGGAGAACGACTGGTCAGGCTGGCCCACATTGCGGTGCAGGTCGCGCACGACCTCGGCAATGGACACGGGATTGCCCGAATTGATCTTGGCTTCGTATTCCTGGGCCCGGCGGCTCCACATGGTGCGTTTGACACGCGCCCGGCCTTTGAGGGTGGTCATCGCCTCTTCCATGATCTTGCGCGTCGACAGCTTGCGCAGGCCCGAGGTCGGGGCCTTGGACACGGGCACCCGCAGGGTCATCCGGTCCTTATCAAAGGAAATGACGAAAAGATCGAGCTTGTGGCCCGCAATTTCTTCGGTTTCGACGCCGATGACCTTGCCGACGCCGTGCGTCGGGTAGACGACATAGTCGCCGGTATCGATCTGCAGTTCTTCTGGTTTGGACATAGGTGAGGTCAACTCCGATATTACCCTTCTTGTCATTGGGCGGCCCAGGCCCGCCACGGCCCGCTCTCCCTGACGATTACGGTCCGGCGGCATGCTTCAGAGAGTACAAAAACCGTCCGGCGGCACTGACCGTGGCCGCTGACCGATCCAATCCTGAAGCGGGCGACTGTCTTCCCCGGCAGGCGCTTTGGCGCCTATCCCACGGCCGAATGTTGGCCGTAAAAATCCCCCCGGACGGACAGATGGGCGTTTCCGAGGGGACATAGACCTTAGGGCCAACAATTGACGACTGTAACACAAATGGTGGGTAAAAACCACCCTCAGGTTCGCAAGTGCACAAATCCCGTGCATTCGGCGGGAATCCCCCCGAATTAAAAGCGAACAGCACCGCGCGCCCATTGGGCGCGCGGGGTGTGCCGGATCAGGAACCTTGGCCGGGATTCGGGCTCAGCAGTTCTTTCTTGCCGTCCTTGCCGTTCCAATCGTCGGCATCGGCCGGACAATCACCCTTGGAGGTGATGTTGGGCCATTGGGCCGCGAACTTGGTATTGATCTCCAGCCAGTCCTCGACGCCGGGTTCCGTATCAGGAACGATGGCTTCGGCCGGGCATTCGGGCTCGCAAACGCCGCAGTCGATGCACTCGTCGGGATGGATGACCAGGAAGTTTTCACCTTCGTAGAAGCAATCCACGGGGCAGACTTCCACGCAGTCCTGGAATTTACATTTGATGCAGTTTTCTGTGACGATATAGGTCATTGCGGGCTCCATAAGGTCGATGAGTTCGATAAATCCAGAAAGCCGTTAGGCCAAGCAAGCAATAAGTTTGCGAAATACCGGCAAGGGCATCTACTTACGCCCTATCCACGCCATGCTCAAGGCGCGCCCGGGCGCGTTTGCGGGCGGCGCCGTTGTCGCGGTCGGATACGTGCAGAAGCCCGGCAACCCGGCGTGCCAGGCTCGCCTCGAAGTCGTGAAGTTCACCGTCCGCATAGGCCACGGCCCAGACCATTTCGAGAACCCGGGCCCGATCCTCGGGCGCCATGCGCTCCTTGATGGTGCGGGTCATACCGTAAAATTCGACCGAGGTGTCGGCGTGTGTCTTGGCATCGGCGATCAGGGTATCGGCCTCACCGTCATCCAGATTGAATTCCTCGGTCAACAGGCTGCGGATCGCCGCTTCCTCGCCGGCGTCGAAATCGCCGTCAAGGGACGCCGCCTCGACCAGCAGCAGGGCCGTGGCGGCTTCAAGTTCGCGGGTCTCGGCTGCGGGGGCCGTGGACGCATCCGTGGAAAGGCGGTCGGCCCAGGATTTCAATTTGGCAAGCATGAAAGTCAGTTAGCACGCACGGGCGATCCCCTCAACCACAGCAAAGTTGCGGGTTTTCCTTGCCCCCGCCGATTGCCCCTCCTAAACCTCGGGGCCATGACCTCATCGCCCGACGATCCTCGCCTGAATTTTCCCGCGACCGGCCGCAACCAGGCCGCGATCCTGGAGGTTCTGACCCGCGTGCTCCCGGCCGAAGGCCGGGTGCTGGAGATCGGATCCGGCTCTGGCCAGCATATCGCCGCCTTCGCCCAAGCCCTGCCCCGTCTGGACTGGCAGGCCTCGGACCCGGACCCGGCGTACCGCGCCTCCATCGACGCCTGGGCGCGCCACGCCGGACTGGATCTGCCGCCGGCCTTCGACCTTGACGCGACCCGCCATCCCTGGCCGGTGACCGATGCGGCGGCGGTGATGTCCGTGAACATGATCCATATCGCCCCCTGGGCCGCCTGCCTGGGATTGCTGACCGGCGCCCGGGACATCCTGCCCGAAGGCGGGGTGCTGTACCTGTATGGCCCCTTCACCGTGGGCGACATGCATACGGCCGAAAGCAACGCCCGTTTCGATGCCAATCTGCGCGCCGAAAACCCCGACTGGGGCGTGCGCAACCTGGACGACGTGGCTCTGGAAGCCCGCGGGCGCGGCCTGCATCTGGTCGAAACGGTGCGGATGCCCGCCAACAACCTGTCGGTGATTTTCAAGAAACGCGCAGGCATGGCCTAGGCACCTTTGCGCTCAGGCGTCCGCGTCCTCGCCGCGCAGGCGGTCCGTTTCCCGCCGCTCACGCTTGGTCGGCCGTCCGCTGCCGGCATCCCGCAGGGCGACCTTGCCCGGCCGGTCAATGTCGGTGGCATCCTTCGCCGGCGGCGGGGGTGACAGATCCTCGTACAACGCCTGGGCTTCCGGTGCCGGGCCGCGCCGCGTCCCCAGGTCCAGGACCTTCACGACCTTAACCCCCGCCCGCATGGGAAAGGTCAGCACGTCGCCGATCTTCACGGCATAATGCGGCTTGGCGATGATCGCCGTGTTGACCCGCAATTTGCCCGACTGCACGTACTTAGTCGCCAACGACCGGGTCTTGAAAAACCGCGCGAACCACAGCCATTTGTCCAGGCGCAGATTGCCGCCGCCATCCGTCATGACAGGACCAGATCCTTCAGCTTGGCGAAGGGGGAATGGGGATCGACCTTGGGCGCAGCCGGCGGTGCCGGGGTTTTCGTTTTCGCCCGGCCTTTGGCCTTACCGCCGCCGGGCGCGTTGTGCGCGTCCCGGCGCGCCGCCGGGCGGAACCGCAGGACACCCTCGACCTCCCGGCCCTTGAAGCCAAGGCCCCGGAGAATCTGCGCCATGTCGGCGGCGGTGCAGCCGGCCAGGGACAACAGGTCCGGCGAAATCTCGAACCCGGCCTTGCCGCCCTCCTTGGCCATCTCCCAGGCCTTGGCGGCGATACGTTCCACCATGTCGATGCGCAATGCGACCTTGCCGAACCGCCGGAACCCGACCTGTTCCCAATAGTTCCCGGGCAAGCGCCCGGCGGGCAGGGACACCCGGCCCGGCAGGGGCGGCGGCACGGGCCGGCGTCCCTCGGCCAAACACCACAGGAACCCCCGCATGGACGCCGGCGCCGGGCGCACCAGGGCCGGCAGGAATACCGTTTCGCGGCCGATGCGGATGCCGGCGGCACGCAGATCGCGCCGCACCTCCTTGACGATCAGGGCCAATTGATCGTCGACCGCCGCGCGGGGCAGCGAGCCATGGGGTTCGCGCAGACGGAACGCCAGGCCCTTGGCCGGGCCTGTGAGGACCGCCTTGTCGAGGGCAAGAAGATCACGAAACAGGCTTGCCAGATGATCCGCGATCCAGCGTTCCAACCGCCGGGCAACCCGGTCGCGGCCCTGGGCGTCCAACAGGTCCGACGCCGTCACCCGCACGGCGGGCCGCAACAGGGCCTCACCCTTGATCAGCCGCCCGACCGGAACACCATCCCACAGGATCGTTCCCGCATCAGGACCGTCAAGCGGCGCCAGCGCGATATCCTTATCGGCGGCCTGCTCCAAGGCCTGGACCCGGCGACGGAATTCGCCCTTCAGCGCCCGGCCCGCCGCCGCCGCGATGGCCTTTCCGGCGGCATCCCCCCCGGCCCCGCCGGCGTCGAACAGGAAGCCTTTCAGATGGCCCACGGGATGGCCCTCGACCACCACGTCGCCCGATACCGTAACGGCGGCCATCAGATCCGGCGTGTCCTTCAACTTCATCATCAGATGCGCCGTGCTTTTGTCGACGAAGCGCTGGGTCAGGCGGTCGTGCAGGGCATCAGAAAGCCGGTCCTCGATGGCGCGGGTGCGGTTCTGCCAATGCAGCGCATCGCCGAGCCAATCACCGTGGAACGACACATAAGTCCAGGTGCGGATATGGGCGATGCGCTGGGTCAGGGCATCGATGTCGCCGTCCATGCGGTCCAGGCGCTTGACGTGGCCGGCCATCCAATCCTCGGGAAGGCGACCTTCGGGGCCAGTCAGATATTTGTAAATGGTCGCCAGCAGGTTGGCATGGGCGTCGGTCATCACGCCCTGGAAATCAGGCACCTGGCAGACATCCCACAACAGGCGCACGGCCTCGGGCGTGACCGCCCGATCCTGCACCGTCTCGTCGCGCAGCAACAGGGTCAGGGCCTGTTCATCCTCCGCCGCGCGGGCGCGGATCAACCCGCCCTTGGGCGCCGGGCGAGTCAAGGTGTGCCTCAATGCATGGACCGAGGCGAAATCCAGGTCGCCGTTGCGCCAGTAGATTTTGGTCAGGGGATCGAATTTGTGGCCTTCGATGGCTTCGGCCAGGTCCGGGTCGAGAGGCCGTTGATCCGCCGTCGTGCCGAAGGTGCCGTCGTTCATGGCGCGCCCGGCGCGCCCGGCGATCTGCGCCAGTTCGGCCGGCGCCAGGTTGCGGCGATGGCGGCCGTCGAATTTGGAAATCCCGGCGAAGGCGACATGGTCGATGTCCATGTTGAGGCCCATGCCGATGGCGTCGGTGGCGACCAGGTAATCGACCTCGCCCGCCTGATACATCGCGACCTGGGCGTTGCGGGTGCGCGGGCTGAGCGCCCCCAGCACCACGGCAGCACCCCCCCGCTGCCGGCGCACCAGTTCGGCCAGGCCGTAGACCTGAGCCGCAGAGAAAGCGACGACGGCGGAGCGCGGCGGCAGGCGGGTAACTTTCTTGTGCCCCGAATGACGCAGGACGCTCATGCGTGGGCGGGTCATGAATTCGGCATCGGGCACCAGTTGTTGGATCAGCGGGCGCACGGTCTCCGCCCCCAGAAACATGGTCTCGAACCGTCCCCGCGCCTTCAGCAGCCGTTCCGTGAACATATGCCCCCGGTCCGGATCGGCGCACATCTGGATTTCGTCGACGGCAAGAAAATCGACCGGCCGGTCGAGCGGCATGGCCTCGACCGTGCACAGGAAATAGCGCGCCCCTTCGGGCAGGATCTTTTCCTCGCCGGTGATCAGCGCGACCTGGCCCTTGCCTTTCTGCTTAACCGCGCGGTCGTAATTTTCCCGCGCCAGCAGACGCAGGGGAAAGGCGATGATGCCGGACGGATAGGCCAGCAGGCGGTCCATCGCCAGATGGGTCTTCCCCGTATTGGTCGGGCCAAGGACGGCGATGATGCGCTGGCGCTGTGTGGAAAGTTCCATGGTGCATTAAATGTCGCCCCGTCGGCGGCCCGGCGCAAGAGCGTTAGTCCGGCTGTTTTCCCTTCACCATGGGCACGAAGGCGACGGGCAGGACGCTGTCGACGGTGACCTTGCCGTCCGCGCCCTTGACCACCAGGGTCAGGGTCTGGCGGTCATGGGCGCGGCCGATGGGAACGATCATGCGCCCGCCGGGGCGCAACTGGGTGAGCAACGCTTCGGGGATTCGCTCCGGCGCCGCCGTCACGATGATTGCGTCGAAGGGCGCTTCCTCGGGCCAGCCTTGATAGCCGTCGCCGATGCGCACGAACACGTTCCCGTAATGCAGGTCCTTGAGCCGGTCCGCCGCCGCCCGGCCCAATTCCTCGACGACCTCGATCGTGAATACCCGGGCCGCGGCATGGGCCAGCACGGCCGCCTGATAGCCGGACCCGGTGCCGATCTCCAGCACCTTTTCCGTGCCGTCGAGATCCAACAGGTCGGTCATCAATGCCACGATATAAGGCTGGGAAATGGTCTGGCCGTGGCCGATCGGCTGCGGGCGGTTGATATAGGCCACGACTTCGTCCCCATCCCGCATGAATTCATGGCGGGGTACGGCGGCCATGGCCGCCATGGTTCTGTCTGAAAAAGCTTTGCGCCCGGTCCAGAATGCCGTGTCGCGGGCATCTTGTGCGATTTCGTCCAGCAGGCGCCGGTGCTTTTCCGCGAAGGAATCGTGTTCCGCCATGGTGCCGCCGCCTTCGGGGGTTGCAAACTTCGGCCCAGCGTCACATATCTCGCCCTCCAAGAGCAAGACGCGCCGAAACCGGCGCCCCGCGACCACGAATTGGGGGTAAATGCGCCATGACCACGGAAACCAAAGTCGAAACCCATGCCTTTCAGGCGGAAGTGGGCAAGCTTCTCGATATCGTCGCCCACTCGCTGTACAGCCAGAAGGAAATCTTCCTTCGCGAGCTGATTTCCAATGCGTCCGACGCCTGCGACAAGTTGCGCTACCGGGCGCTGACCGAACCCAAGCTGATCGAGGGCGATCCCGGCTTTCGCATCACGCTTTCGCTGGATGAGAAAGCCAAGACGCTGACCGTTTCCGACAACGGTGTCGGCATGGACAAGGACGAGTTGACCGGCATCCTGGGTACCATCGCGCGGTCGGGCACGCAGGCTTTCGTCGAAGGACTTTCCGGTGACAGCAAGAAAGACAAGGACAAGGCCGTATCGCTGATCGGTCAGTTCGGCGTCGGCTTCTATTCCACCTTCATGGTCGCTGATTTGGTCGAAGTCGTGACCCGCAAGGCCGGCACCGACACGGCCTTCAAATGGGCATCCGACGGGCGCGGCCAGTTCACCATCGAGGATGCGGCGCGCGATACCCGCGGCACCGACGTCATCGTGCATCTGAAGAAAGACGAAAAGGAATATCTGGAACCTGCCCGCATCGAACACATCGTGCGGACCTATTCAGACCATATCGGCATTTCCATCGTTCTGGCCGGCGACGGCAAGGACGCCGCGGAAAAAACCCTGAACACGGCGTCGGCGATCTGGACTCGCGACAAGAAGGACGTGACGGACGAACAGTACACGGAGTTCTACCACCACGCGGCCCATGCCTTCGACGACCCCTGGATGACCCTGCACAACCGGGTCGAAGGCGTGGTCAGCTATACCAACCTGCTGTTCATTCCCTCCATGCGGCCGTTCGACCTGTTCAACCCGGACCGCGCGGGACAGGTGAAGCTGTACGTCAAACGGGTGTTCATCACCGACAACTGCGAGGGACTTTTGCCGCCTTACCTCCGGTTCGTGAAGGGGGTCGTGGACTCGGAAGACCTGGCGCTCAACGTCAGCCGCGAAATGATGCAGCACAATCCCGTGGTCGCGAAAATCTCCCAGGGTCTGACCAAGCGCATCTTCGGCGAACTGAAGAAGTCGGCGGAGAAAAAGCCCGAGGACTATCAAAAATTCTGGGAAACCTTCGGCCCCGTGCTGAAGGAAGGCCTGTACGAAGACGGCGACAACCGCGAGAAGATTTTGGAGCTTGCCCGCTTCAGAAGCTCGGAACGCGACGGCTGGATCAGCCTGGCCGACTACGTCGCCGCCATGAAGGACGGCCAAGACGCGATCTTCTATATCTCCGGCGAAGACCCGGAAGCGGCCCTCGCCAGCCCGCAACTGGAAGGCTTCAAGGCCAAGGGGGTCGAGGTCCTGCTGATGACCGACCCGGTCGATGAATTCTGGCTGTCCCATGTCGGCGCGTTCCAGGAAAAAGCCTTCAAATCGGCAACCCGGGGCGGCGCCGACCTGGCCAAGATCGCCAAGGGCAAGGACGCCGATACGGACGCGGCCAAGGACGATGCGGACAAATCCAAGGATGACGCCCAGAAGCCCGGCATGGATCAGCTGATCGCCGCGTTCAAGGTGGCGCTGGGCGACAAGGTCAAGGACGTGCGCCCGTCGGAACGCCTGACCGACAGCGCGGTCTGCTTGGTCGCCGACGACGGCGACATGGACATCAACCTGGAACGCCTTCTGAAACAGCACAAGCAACTGGACGGGCGGAACCTGTCGCCGCGCATTCTGGAACTCAACCCGGATCACGCCCTGGTCACCAAGCTGGCCAAACTGGCGGAGGACAAGAACGCCAAGGACCCGGCCCTCGACGACGCGGCCTTCCTGCTGCTCGATCAGGCGCGCATCCTGGAAGGCGAGCCGGTGATCGACTCCCAGGCCTTCGCCAAACGGCTCAGCAACCTGATGGCCAAGGGCTTGGCCTAAGACCGAACGACCGACGGCCCGGCGGTTTTCCCGCCGGGCCGCAGGGCCGTGTTCCCAGGGGAGTTTTAGAAGGAACTTTCCGCCGCAAGCATCTGGCGGAACAAAAGACGCGCGCGCGCTGACGACACCACGTCGCGCATGTCGTCCAGGGTCACGCCATCACGCGCCATGACCAGATGGACCAGGGGATCGCTCAGGACATCGTCCATCTGCGGTTCGCGCCGGGGGTTCAGGTAATACCGGGACATCATTGCCACTTCGTTCATCGCGTGGGACTCCTCATTGGCCGCACAGGGGTTTGAGATCGGCGTCAGGCGTCCCGCATCCCCGCGTCCCCCCGGGTCCGGCCGCCATCGCCGCTTGCCGGGACCATAGATTTGCAAGATGAACCGGGGATGACAGGCCGGTGAAGGTCGCACGGCAATTTGATGCCCCCGCCATACGAAAAAGGCCGGCCCAATCGGGCCGGCCTTCTCTGTTCGAAGGATCGAACCCTTAAGCGGCGAGGCGCTTCAGCACGTACTGCAGGATGCCGCCGGCGAGGAAGTAATCGACCTCGTCAACGGTATCGATGCGGCACAGCACCGGCACTTCTTCCGTCGTGCCGTCCTTGCGGTGGATCTTCAAGGTCAGGGTCATGCGCGGCGTGATGCCGGCGTTGAGCCCGACCACGTCATAGGTTTCCGAACCGTCGAGTTTCAGCGTCTGCCGCGTCACGCCCGAGGGGAACTGCAGCGGCAACACGCCCATGCCCACCAGGTTGGAGCGATGGATGCGCTCGAAACTTTCGACGATCACCGCCTGGATGCCCAGAAGGCGCGTGCCCTTGGCCGCCCAGTCGCGGGATGATCCCGTGCCGTATTCTGCCCCGCCGATGACGACCAGCGGAATGCCCATGGCCTTGTAGCCCATGGCGGCCTCGTAGATCGTCGTCGTTTCGCCGGTCGGCTGCAGGGTGGTGAAACCGCCTTCCGTGCCCGGCGCCATCTCGTTCTTGATGCGGATGTTGGCGAAGGTGCCGCGCATCATGACTTCGTGATTGCCGCGGCGGGAGCCATAAGAGTTGAAGTCCATCGGGCGCACCTGATGCTCCATCAAATAGGTCCCGGCCGGACTGTCTTCCTTGATGTTGCCGGCGGGCGAGATGTGGTCGGTGGTCACCGACTGGCCCAGGAGCGCGATCGGGCGGGCGCCGATGATGTCTTCGGCCTTGCCTTCGTCGTCGAGGGAGATGTCTTCGAAGAACGGCGGGTGCTGAACGTAGGTCGAACCTGGGTTCCAGTTGTAGGTCAGCGACTTGGTGGTCTTGATCGCCTTCCAGTTCGCGTCGCCGTCCAGCACGTTGGCATAACGCGCACGGAACATTTCCGGCGTCACGCAAGAATCCATGACCTTCTTGACCTCGGCGTTCGACGGCCAGATGTCCTTCAGATAGACGTCCTTGCCGTCGCGGTCCTGGCCGATCGGGTCTTTCAGCAGGTCGATGTTGATGTTGCCGGCAAGTGCATAGGCGACGACCAGCGGCGGCGAGGCCAGATAGTTGGCGCGGGTCAAGGGATGCACCCGGCCTTCGAAATTGCGGTTGCCGGACAGCACGGCGGCAACGCACAGGTTTTGTTCCGCAATCACATCTTGGATGTCTCCCGGCAGAGGGCCGGAGTTGCCGATGCAGCTGCCGCAGCCGTAGCCGGCAAGGTTGTAGCCGATGGCATCCAGATGTTCGGTCAACCCGCCTGCGTTCAGATAGTCGGTGACGACTTGGCTGCCGGGGGCGAGCGACGTCTTGACCCAGGGCTTCTTGGTCAAACCCCGTTCGTTGGCCGCCTTGGCGACCAGGCCGGCGGCGACCATCACCGCCGGGTTCGACGTGTTGGTGCAGCTGGTGATGGCGGCGATGACGATGGCGCCGTCGGACAGGTCGAAATCACAATGCGGCACGTGGATGGTTTTCTGCGTGTCGCGACCGGCCGAGATTTCCTTGAAGTTGTCTTTGAAGGACGACGCGGCGTCTGTCAGCTTGATGCGGTCCTGCGGCCGTTTCGGGCCGGCCAGGGACGGCACGACGGTGCTGATGTCCAGTTCCAGGGTGTCCGTATAGATCGGGTCCGGCGTCGACGAATCACGCCACATGCCCTGGGCCTTGGCATAGGCTTCGACCAGGGCAACGCGATCAGCATCGCGGCCGGTGAAGGTCAGGTAATCGAGAGTTGCCTGGGTCACCGGGAAGAACCCGCAGGTGGCGCCGTATTCCGGGGCCATGTTGGCGATGGTCGCCTGATCGGCAAGGGACAGGTGATCCAGGCCGTCGCCGTAGAATTCGACGAACTTGCCGACCACGCCCTTCTTGCGCAGCATTTCCGTGACCGTGAGTACCAGATCCGTGGCGGTCATGCCTTCGGCCAAGGCCCCGGTCAGCTTGAAGCCGACGACTTCGGGGATCAGCATGGACACGGGCTGGCCCAGCATCACGGCCTCGGCCTCGATGCCGCCGACACCCCAGCCGAGAACCGACAGGCCGTTGACCATGGTGGTGTGGCTGTCCGTGCCGACGCAGGTGTCCGGATAGGCGACCGTCTTGCCGTCGACCTCGGTCGTCCAGACGACCTGGGCCAGATATTCCAGATTGACCTGATGGCAGATGCCCGTGCCCGGCGGCACCACGCGGAAATTGTCGAAGGCACCCTGCCCCCATTTCAGGAATTCATAGCGTTCCTGGTTGCGCTCGAACTCCAGCGCCACGTTCTCCACGAACGCGGTCGGGGTGCCGGCATTGTCGATCATCAGGGAATGGTCGATGACCAGATCGACGGGGCTGAGCGGATTGATCTTGGACGGGTCGCCGCCCAGGGTGTTCATGGCATCCCGCATGGACGCCAGATCGACCACGGCGGGAACGCCGGTGAAATCCTGCATCAGCACGCGGGCCGGGCCATAGGCGATTTCGTGGTCCGATTTGCGGGTGTCCAGCCATTTGGCCACCGCCTTCACGTCATCGACCGTCACCGTGCGGCCATTCTCGCGGCGCAACAGGTTTTCCAGCAATACCTTCAGCGAGAACGGCAGCCGTCCGACGGCGCCGATGCCGGCCGCTTCCGCCGCTTCCAGAGAGAAATAATCGTATTCTTTGCCGCCGACCGAGAGGGTGCGGCGGGTTTTAAGGGTATCTTGGCCGGTGATGGACATATGGGGAACCTCCGCTTGGCGCTGGCGCATGATTTGCGCATGCTGGACTTAGCACTAATCCCCCTTCTGTCTATAGCTATGGTGCCCCGTGAGCCAGGTCAACCAGGAAGCGGACAGCTCTTCACGCTCACGCAAGGGCGGTGGGCTAATCCGCGCCCCTTATCAGGAACCCTCTGCGATGAAGGTTTCGACTGGCGTTGACGTATGATCACGCAAGCAGAGAGATAAGGAGAATTTTCCAAGCCAACCGCTTCGTTTTCGTCTGATCCCGGCACGACCGCTGATTCGGAATGAAACCGAACTAAACCCTAGCATATCAAGCGATTGGATTCACCTTGCAAGCCGAACTAGGCTAAACTAAACCATCCCCGGCGTTATTTCGGCGAGATCGTCTACTCGATCCGCCGTTCATTTGTCGAGAACACCCAGTATCGCGGAGCAATCATGAGCTTGTACACGGATTATTTGGCCGAAATCGCAGAACGTAAAAAGCAGGATTTGCATCCGAAACCGATCGAAGACGGCGCGCTTGTCGAAGAACTGATCGCGCAGATCAAGGACACCGGGAACGCGCATCGGGAAGACTCGCTGAAGTTCTTTATTTACAACACGTTGCCGGGAACGACGAGCGCCGCCGGCGTCAAGGCGGCCTTCCTGAAAGAGATCATTCTCGGCCAGGCCGACGTCAAGGAGATCACGCGGGACTTCGCATTCGAGCTTCTCTCGCACATGAAGGGCGGGCCGTCGGTCGAGGTGCTGCTGGATTTGGCGCTGGGCGACGATGCCGACATCGCCAAGGCCGCGGCCGACGTTCTGAAAACGCAGGTCTTCCTATACGACGCGGACACGGACCGCCTGCAGGCTGCCTACAAGGCCGGAAACCCGATTGCCAAGGACATCCTGCAAAGCTACGCCGATGCCGAATTCTTCACCAAGTTGCCGGAGATTGAGGACAAAATCGACGTCGTGACCTACGTCGCGGCGGAAGGTGATATCTCCACCGACCTGATGTCCCCGGGCGCCGAGGCGCATTCCCGCGCCGACCGGGAACTGCACGGCAAAAGCTTCATTTCGGAAAAAGCCCAGAAAGAGATCCAGGCGCTCAAACTTCAGCATCCAGGCAAGCGCCTGATGCTGATCGCCGAGAAAGGCACCATGGGCGTCGGCTCGTCGCGCATGTCCGGGATCAACAACGTGGCGTTGTGGATGGGGGAGCAGGCCAGCCCCTACGTGCCGTTCGTCAACATCGCGCCGATCGTTGCCGGCACCAACGGTATTTCGCCGATCTTCCAGACCACGGTGGGCGTCACCGGCGGCATCGGCGTGGACCTTAAGAACTGGGTCAAAAAAGTGGACTCGGACGGCAATGCCATCATCAACAACGACGGCAGCCCCGTGCTGGAGGAAAAATACTCCGTCGCCACGGGCACGACCCTGACCATCGACACGAAAGCCAAGAAGCTCCTGAACGAAGACGGCACCGAAGAATTGGCCGACGTTTCGAAGGCCTTCTCACCGCAATCGATTGAGTTCATGAAGGCCGGCGGCTCCTATGCCATCGACTTCGGCAAGAAACTCCAGATCTTCGCCGCCGAAACGCTGGGCGTGGAACCGAAACCGGTGTTCGCGCCCGCCAAGGTGGTTTCCCACCCGGGCCAGGGTCTGACGGCGGTCGAGAAAATCTTCAACAACAATGCCGTGGGCGTTCCGGAAGGAACCGTTCTGCACGCGGGTTCCGACGCCATGGTGAAGGTCAACATCGTCGGCTCCCAGGACACGACCGGCCCGATGACCGTTCAGGAACTGGAGGCCATGGCCGCGACCGTGATCTCCCCGGTTCTGGACGGCGCCTACCAGTCCGGCTGTCACACGGCGTCCGTGTGGGACAGTAAAGCGCAGGCCAATACGCCCAAGCTCATGGCCTTCATGAACAAGTTCGGGCTGGTTACCGGCCGCGACCCGAAAGGCGTCTACCCGGCCATGACGGACGTCATCCACAAGGTCCTGAACGACATCACCGTCGACGACCGGGCGATCATCATCGGCGGAGATTCGCACACCCGGATGTCCAAAGGCGTCGCTTTCGGGGCCGACTCGGGCACCGTTGCGCTGGCGCTGGCCTTGGGCATGGCGAACATCACCGTTCCTGAATCCGTTAAAGTGACCTTCAAAGGCAAGATGGCCGACCACATGGACTTCCGGGACGTGGTCCACGCGACCCAGGCCCAGATGCTGGCCCAGTTCGACGGGGAAAACGTTTTCCAGGGCCGCATCATCGAAGTCCACATCGGCACGCTGCTGGCGGACCAGGCCTTCACCTTCACCGACTGGACCGCCGAGATGAAGGCCAAGGCGTCGATCTGTATTTCCAATGATGAAACCCTGATCGAGTCCCTGGAAATCGCCAAGTCCCGCATCCAGATCATGATCGACAAGGGCATGGAAATCCCGTCTGGGATGCTTCAGGGGCTGATCGACAAGGCGGACAAACGCATCGCGCAAATCAAATCCGGAGAGCAGCCCGCGCTGCGTCCGGACGACAACGCCAAATACCATGCGGAAGTCGTCGTTGATCTGGACCAGATCAACGAGCCGATGATCGCCGACCCCGACGTCGACAACATCGATGTCGCGAAACGCTATACGCACGACACCATCCGCCCGATTTCCTATTACGGCGGCAACAAGAAAGTCGATTTGGGCTTCGTCGGTTCCTGCATGGTGCACAAAGGTGACCTGAACATCGTCGCGCAAATGTTCCGGAACCTGGAAAAGGCCAACGGCAAGATCGAGTTCAACGCGCCGCTGGTTGTCGCACCGCCGACCTACAACATCGTCGATGAGTTGAAGGCGGAAGGCGACTGGGAAATCCTGCAAAAATACGCCGGGTTCGAATTCGACGACACGTCACCCAAGACCGAGGCGCGTAAGTCATACGAAAACACCCTTTATCTGGAGCGTCCCGGTTGCAACCTTTGCATGGGCAACCAGGAAAAAGCGGAAAAGGGCGATACGGTCATGGCGACGTCGACCCGCCTGTTCCAGGGCCGGGTTGTGGCGGACTCCAATGAAAAGAAAGGGGAGTCGCTGCTGGCGTCGACACCGGTCGTGGTGTTGTCGACAATCCTCGGGCGGACACCCAGCGTTGACGAGTACAAGTCCGCGGTGGATGGCATCAACCTGACCAAGTTCACGCCGCCGCTGGCGTAAATATCGGTCAAGTTCGCGGCACCGTTATTGGCCGAGAATTAGAATGGGAGCTTGCGGCCCGGTGGGATGCGTCGACGTCCTGAAACGCATCTCACCGGGCGCTCCCTGAATTCGGCGCTGCCGCCGGCGCACTAGGCTCAGCGGCACCTTCCCTTTCTTCATATCCATCGCATGCGATGATCAGCACGTCGTCAACGGGGATGATTGTCCCCGCATCGGCCCCGTCGGACCGTATGATGACGTGGCGTCAACTGCGAAAGTTCATACATGCTTGTTCAGCGCCGGGACATTTCGGCTTGCGTCTTTCGGGGCAATCTGCATCCTATTTCCCCATAGCGCTCGGCAAGAGGCGTCGACCATAAAAAAATCCTAAAGCACATCTGACTTAAGAAGGCTGAGGATTTACAGGGAGACATCGATGTCCGGCGATCATGCGGCGGGCCTAGACACTTTTCCCAAACTGTTGGCCGCGAACGCGCGCATCCGGGGGGGCAAACCCGCAAGCCGCGAAAAAGATTACGGGATCTGGCAGACCTGGACATGGTCCGAGGTCGCCGACGAGGTCCGCGCACTCGCCTGTGGCCTGGCGGCGTTGGGATTCAAACGGGGCGACCGGTTGGCCATCATCGGCGACAACCGGCCTCATCTGTACTGGTCCATGCCCGCGGCCCAGGCCGTGGGCGGCGTGCCGGTGCCGATCTATCAGGATTCCGTCGCCGACGAGATGCAGTACGTGCTGGCGCATGCGGAATGCCGTTTCGCCGTGGTCGAGAATCAAGAGCAGGTCGACAAGCTGCTGGAGATCAAGGCCCGCCTGCCCTTGCTGGAAACGATCATCTACCATTTCCCCCGCGGTATGCGTCATTACACGCAGGATTTCCTCCACCTGTACGCCGACGTGCAGGACAAGGGCCGCGAATTCGACGCAGCCACCCCCGACTTCTATGACGGCGAGGTCGCCAAAGGCGCGGGCGCGGACCTTGCCATCATGGTCTATACCTCGGGCACCACGGGCCGGCCCAAGGGCGTCATGTTAAGCGCCGACAATCTGATCCAGACGGCGCGCAACGCCGCCGACTGGGAAGGCCTGACGGACGCCGACGAGATGCTTGCCTATCTGCCCATGGCCTGGGTCGGCGACCACATCTTCTCGGTCGCCCAGGCCTTCACCCACGGGTTCTGCGTCGCCTGCCCGGAAAGTGCGGAAACGGTGCTGGAGGATCTGCGTGAAATCGGCCCGACCTATTTCTTCGCACCGCCGCGCATCTTCGAAAACATCCTGACCACAGTGATGATCCGGATCGAGGACGCCGCCCCCTGGAAACAGCGCATGTTCCATTATTTTATGGACCTGGCCGGCCGGGTCGGGCGCGATATCCTGGACGGCAAACCGGTCCCCTTCACGGACCGCGTGAAATACCGGCTGGGTGAATTCCTGGTCTATGGGCCGCTCAAGAACGTACTGGGTCTGACGCGCATGCGGCTCGGTTATACGGCGGGTGAGGCCATCGGCCCCGACATCTTCGATTTCTACCGCTCGCTTGGCCTGAACTTGAAGCAGCTGTACGGCTCGACCGAGGCCTCGGTGTTCATCACCATCCAACCCAACGGCGACATCCGCTCCGATTCCGTGGGCGTGCCGGCCCCCGGGGTCGACATCCGGGTCGCCGATACGGGCGAGGTCCTGTTTAAAAGCCCCGGCGTGTTCCATGCCTATTACAAGGACGACGACGCCACGGCCGAGACCAAGACCGCCGACGGCTGGGTCCATACCGGCGATGCCGGGTTCCTGGACGCCGACGGACATCTTAAGATTATCGACCGAGCCAAGGACGTGGGCAAGCTGACCGACGGCACGCTGTTCGCACCCAAATACCTGGAAAACAAATTGAAGTTCTTCCCCTTCGTATCCGAGGCCGTGACCTTCGGCGACGGTCGGGATTATGTCGCGGCGTTCATCAACATGGATCTGGAAGCGGTCGGCAACTGGGCCGAGCGCCGGGGGCTTGCCTATACGGGTTATACGGACCTGGCCGGCCGGCCCGAGGTTCTGGAGTTGATCGCCGACTGCGTCGACAAGGTCAACGCCGACCTGGCCCAGGACGACAAGCTGGCGGGATCGCAGATCAAGCGGTTCCTGATCCTACACAAGGAACTGGACGCCGACGATGGCGAGTTGACGCGCACCCGCAAGGTTCGGCGCAGTGTCATCACCGAACGCTACGGCGACCTGATCGCCGCCCTTTATTCGGACCAGGACCATTGCGAGGTCACCGCGACCGTGACCTTCGAAGACGGCCGCACGGACACCATCCACGCCGATCTGAAAATCCGCGATGCCAAGGTGATCCCACCCGGCGCGGCACAGGCGGCAGCATGAGCGGCACCCGCGGCGCATAGGAGCGAAAGGAACCTAAATGCCGGACGGCCCCCAGACACCCACCGGACGCGTGATCGGCGACGTCATCATGAAGGTGGAGAACGTGTCGCTGTCGTTCGGCGGTGTGCGCGCGCTCGACAACGTGTCGTTCGACGTGCGCGAACATGAAATCCTCGCCATCATCGGGCCCAACGGGGCCGGCAAATCGTCCATGCTGAACTGCATCAACGGCTTTTACCACCCGCAGGAAGGGGCCATCACCTACAAGGGCAAGCGCCGCGACACGGCCAAGCCCTATGAGGCGGCCGAGGAAGGCATCGCCCGCACCTTCCAGAACATCGCCCTGTTCAAGGGCATGTCGACGCTCGACAACATCATGACCGGGCGCGGGCTGAAGATGAAACGCAACCTGTTCTGGCAGGCGCTTTATTACGGCCCGGCGCTGCGGGAAGAACTTGAACATCGCGCCAAGGCGGAAGAGGTCATCGACTTTCTGGAGATCGAGGCAATCCGCAAGACGCCCGTGGGCCGCCTGCCCTACGGCCTGCAAAAGCGGGTCGAACTGGGTCGGGCGCTGGCCGCCGAACCGGACCTGCTGCTGCTCGACGAGCCGATGGCCGGCATGAACCACGAGGAGAAGGAGGACATGGTCCGCTACATCCTCGACGTGAATGACGAATACGGCACCACCATCGTTCTGATCGAGCACGACATGAGCGTGGTCATGGACATATCCGATCGGGTCGTGGTGCTGGACTACGGCAAGAAACTGGCCGCCGGCACGCCGGACGAGGTCAAGCGCAACCAAGACGTGATCGACGCCTATCTGGGCGTCAGCCACGACTAGGGCGCGGGGGGAACGACACTTATGGAATTTCTCGAATCGATCCTAGTCACCCCGTTCATCGAGATATGGGAAAGCCCGTACTATTTCATCGAACTGGTGCTGGTCGGCCTGTCCACGGGCGTTCTCTATTCCCTGGTCGCGCTGGGCTTCGTGCTGATCTTCAAGGCATCCGGCATGTTCAACTTCGCCCAGGGGGCGATGGTTCTGTTCGCGGCCTTGACCCTGGTCGGCCTGATGGAACACGGCCTGCCGCTGTGGGCGGCGCTGATCCTCAGCGTCGCCACCATGGTCGGGCTCGCCTTCCTGGTCGAACGCTTCATGTTGCGCCATCTCGTCAACCAGGAAGGCCTGATCCTGTTCATGGCGACGATCGG
This sequence comes from bacterium SCSIO 12827, assembly GCA_024397995.1. NCBI lineage: Bacteria > bacterium SCSIO 12827. The sequence continues at coordinate 3,282,188 of CP073746.1, forward strand.
CCTCAACTTTATCCTCGAAGGCACGGGCCAGCTGGTGTGGGGATCGGACGTCAAACGCCTTGAGATCGGCATCCCGGACCAGCCGTTCGACATTCTCGGCGGCAAGGTATTACTCAACACCTTCGACGTGACCGCCGCCTTCATCGGCGCACTCCTGGTGATCACGCTTGCCGTGTTCTTTCAGAAAACCCCCATGGGCCGGGCACTCCGCGCCGTCGCCGACGATCATCAGGCGGCCCTATCCGTGGGCATTCCCTTGAAGACCATCTGGATCGCCGTGTGGACCATCGCCGGCCTCGTGGCATTGGTCGCCGGCATCGTCTGGGGGGCCAAGTCGGGGGTGCAGTTCTCGCTGTCGCTGATCGCGCTGAAGGCCCTGCCGGTGCTGATCCTGGGCGGGTTCACCTCGGTTCCCGGCGCCATCGTCGGCGGCCTGATCATCGGCGTCGGCGAAAAGGTGGCGGAAGGGTTCTGGGGCCCGGCCCTCGGCGGCGCCATCGAAAACTGGTTCGCCTACATGCTCGCCCTCGCGTTCCTGGTGTTCCGGCCCCAGGGACTGTTCGGCGAGAAAATCATCGAGCGCGTGTAGGAAGGAACCGGACAGATGTTTTACAGAGAAGCCGGCCAGTTCAAGACCACCTACCAGGACGACCAGGCCGTTTTCCCGGTGCTCCAGGACAAGGTCGCCGTGATCCTGCTGATCCTTGCCGCCTATGCGGTGCCGTTCGTCGCCGACGAATACTGGCTGCAGGCGATCTTCATCCAGTTCCTGGTATTCGCCCTGATGGCGATCGGGTTGAACATCCTGATGGGCTACGCGGGGCAGGTCTCGCTCGGCACCGGGGCCTTCGCCGCCGTCGGCGCCTATGCCTGCTACAAGCTGACGACCAACATCGAAGGCATGAACATCATCGTCGCCATCCTGCTGTCGGGTGGCTGTGCCGCCGCCGTCGGCGTGGTGTTCGGCCTGCCCAGTCTGCGCATCAAGGGCTTTTATCTGGCCGTCGCGACCCTGGCCGCCCAGTTCTTCATCCTGTGGCTGTTCAACAAGGTCGGCTGGTTCTACAACAACAACCCGTCGGGCACGATCACGGCACCGCCGCGCGAACTTTTCGGGGTGCTGATCACCGGACCCTCGGCCTCGCCCGAGGCCCGCTATATCGTCTGCCTGACCTTCCTGATCGTCTTCGCCTGGTTCGCGAAAAATTTGGTGCGCGGACGCATCGGGCGTAACTGGATGGCAATCCGCGATATGGACATCGCCGCCGAAATCATCGGCATCCGCCCGCTGCAGACCAAGCTTATGGCCTTTGCCATTTCGTCGTTCTATTGCGGCGTGGCGGGGGCCTTGATGATTTTCTGCTGGCTCGGCTCGGCGGAGACGGAGGCCTTTGACCTGGCCAACGTGTCGTTCCGCGTGCTGTTCATGATCATCATCGGCGGCCTGGGGTCGATCGGCGGCTCCATCATGGGGGCCGCGTTCATCATTCTGGTGCCGATCTTCCTGACCAATTTTCCGCCCATGGTCGGCCTGGATATTTCCACGGCTTTGCAGAAGCACCTGGAGGAAATCATCTTCGGCGTGATGATCGTGTTTTTCCTGATCGTCGAGCCGGAAGGCTTCGCCCGGTTGTGGCAGATTTTGCGCGAGAAGCTCAGGAAATGGCCGTTCCCGTACTGACGGGACGGCCCGAAGGTTTTTTGAAGTGACGCGGCGCGACTGCCGCCAAGACCAATAACAAGCGATGTTGGAAACCGGATTGTGCGCGCTGGGCCCCTTGCCCGGCCGTGCACAACCCGAAGGACAATCAAAAGGACCAAGCCCCACAATAACCGGGGCGTCCGCAACTGGGAGACACAACCATGAAGTTCCGTAAACTGGTATTGGCCACGGCAGGCGCCGTGGTTTGCCTCGGCACCTTCGCCGCGGCGGAGGCCGCCAAGGCCGACGAACAATTCTTTCCCATGCTGGTCTACCGCACCGGTGCCTATGCACCGTCCGGCATTCCCGTCGCCAACGGATTCCGCGACTACTACACCCTGCTTAACAAGCGCGACGGCGGCATCAACGGCGTCACCGTGACCTTCGAAGAATGCGAAACCCAGTACAAGACCAACCTGGGCGTCGAATGCTACGAGAAGCTGAAGGGCAACGGCCCGACGGGGGCCTCGCTGTTCAATCCCTATTCGACGGGCATCACCTATCAGCTGATCCCGAAGGCCAGCGTCGACAAGATCCCGATCCTCTCCATGGGTTACGGCCGCACCTCGGCGGCCGACGGACGGGTGTTTGAATGGGTCTTCAACCCGCCCGCCACCTATTGGTCGCAGGCATCGGCGGTCATCAAGTACTTCTCCCGCCGGGTCGGCGGATACGACAAGCTGGCCGGCAAGAAGATCGTCCACCTGCACCACAACTCCGCCTATGGCAAGGAAGCCAACCCCACCCTTGAGGTTCTGGCCGAACGCTACGGCTTCAAACTGACCCTGGTCCCGGTCGACCATCCCGGCCAGGAACAGGCATCGCAGTGGCGGCAAATCCGCCGCATCAAGCCGGACTTCATCTTCATGTCCGGTTGGGGCGTCATGAATCAGGTCGCGATCAAGGAAGCCGGCAACATCCGCTATCCCATGGATCAGTTCGTCGGCAACTGGTGGTCCGGTTCGGACGCCGATGTGGTGCCCGCCGGCGACGGCGCCAAGGGCTACCTGTCAACCACCTTCCATGGCGCGGGGTCTGACTTCGGCGTTCATGCCGACATCATCAAGCATATCTACGGCGGTGATGCGGCGGCGGCCAAGGAAAACAAGGTCGGCGAGGTTCTGTACAACCGTGGCGTCGTCAACGCCATGTTCGCCACCGAAGCCGTGCGCACGGCCCAGGCCAAATTCGGCAACAAATCCCTGACCGGCGAACAGGTCCGTTGGGGCCTGGAAAACCTGAACATCACCCAGGAAACCCTGGACAAGCTCGGGTTCAAGGGGATGGTCAGCCCGCTCAAGATCACCTGCGAAGACCATGAAACCATGGGGCCGGTGATCATCCAGAAATGGGACGGCGCCAAATGGTCCTATGCCAGTGAATGGCTGACGCCGATGCGCGACATCGTCCGCCCCCTCGTGGAGGCCGATGCCGCAGCCTACGCGAAGGAAAACAACATCACCCCCCGCAACTGCAACTAAGCGGTTGCGACGGGTCCCCGGGCAGAACACGAAAGGCGAGGTTCATGGCACAGGCTGTTGAACGCAAGACCGAGGCGGCCGCCCAGACGTCACCGCTCGTGGTCAACAACATCGAGGTCATCTACGACCATGTGATCCTGGTGTTGAAGGGGGTATCGCTTGAGGTTCCCGAGGGGGGCATCGTCGCCCTCCTCGGGGCCAACGGCGCCGGCAAGACGACGACGCTGAAGGCCATTTCCAACCTTTTGGGGGCCGAACGCGGCGAGGTTACCAAGGGCGAGATTCTGTTCCGCGGCGAACGCGTCGACAGCCTGACGCCCAACGAACTGGTCAAGCGCGGCGTCATCCAGGTCATGGAAGGCCGCCATTGCTTCGAACATCTGACCGTCGAAGACAATCTGATGACGGGTGCGTATACCCGCCGCGACGGCGCCGCCGCCGTCGCCGAAAGTCTGGAGAAGGTCTACCACTATTTCCCGCGCCTGAAGGAACGCCGCACCTCGCAGGCGGGCTATACCTCCGGCGGCGAACAGCAGATGACCGCCATCGGCCGTGCGCTGATGGCCAACCCCAACACCATCCTGCTGGACGAGCCCTCCATGGGCCTGGCCCCGCAGCTGGTCGAGGAAATTTTCGAGATCGTGAAGGCGCTGAACGAGCAGGAGGGCGTGTCCATCCTGCTCGCCGAACAGAACACCATGATCGCGCTGAAATACGCCGATTACGGCTATATCCTGGAAAACGGCCGCGTGGTCATGGACGGGGACGCGGCGGGCCTGCGGGAAAACCCGGATGTGAAGGAATTCTATCTCGGCCTGGCCGGGGAAGGCCGCAAAAGCTTTCGCGACGTCAAACACTACCGCCGCCGCAAGCGCTGGCTCTGACGCAAATCCCGGGCAATCCGGCACGGATTGCGACGACGCATTTGCGTGCAGCCAACAACGAGAGACCGACCATGCCCGACAACCCCCATTACGATGACCAGGAAACCCGGACGGCCGAGGCCCGCGAGGCGACCCTGTTCGAGGCGCTGCGGGCGCGGCTGGCCCAGGCCAAGGCGAAGGCCCCCTATTACCGCGAAGTCCTGTCCGACATCGACCCGGCCGGGATCATCGACCGCGCGGCACTGGCCAAACTGCCCGTGACCCGCAAATCGGAACTGGTCGACCGGCAGGCGCCGGGCCATACCCTGGGCGGCCTGACGACCGTGCCCGACGGCCGGCTTCGCCATATCTATCAAAGCCCGGGGCCGACCTACGACGCCGACGGTCAGGGGGCGGACTGGTGGCGCATGGCGCGCGGGCTGTATGCCGCCGGGATGCGCGCGGGCGACGTTCTTCACAACAGCTTTTCCTATCACCTGACCCCGGCCGGGCTGATGGTCGACAGCGGCGCCCAGGCCATCAATTGCGCCGTGGTGCCCGCCGGCGTCGGCAATACGGAACTACAGGTACGCGCCATCGAACACATCCGCCCCACGGCCTATTGCGGCACGCCGTCGTTCCTCAAGCTTCTGCTCGACAAGGCCGCCGAAACGGGGGCGGACGTGTCGTCGCTCGCCAAGGCCGCCGTCGGCGGGGAACCCTTTCTGCCCGATCAGCGCGCCGCCTGCGCGGCCGCCGGGATCGACGCCTACAACATCTATGCCTCGGCAGACATCGGCCTGATCGCCTATGAATCAACCGCCCGCGAAGGCCTGGTCCTTGAAGAAGGCCTGATCCTGGAAATCGTCACCCCCGGCACGGGTGAGCCGGTCGAACCGGGCCAGGTCGGCGAGGTTCTCCTGACCACGCCGTTCAATGCCGACTACCCCTTGATCCGTTTCGCCACCGGCGACATGTCGGCGGTGATGGCGGGGGTCAGCCCCTGCGGGCGCACCAACACCCGCATCAAGGGCTGGATGGGCCGCGCCGACCAGGCGGCCAAGGTCAAGGGCATGTTCATCCACCCGCGCCAGATCGCCGACATCCTGAAACGCCACCCGGAAATCGCCCGCGCCCGCATGGTGGTGGACCGCCGGGACGGCACCGACGTCATGACCCTGATGTGCGAGACCACCCCGCCCGCCCCGGACGCCCTCGCCGCCGCCCTCGCCGACACCATCCAGGCGACCTGCAAGCTCAAGGGCGGCGTCGAATTCGTGCCGCCGGGCAGCCTGCCCAACGACGGCAAGGTGATCGATGATCGGCGGGGTGCGGCAGCGTAAGAGTCAAACCAGAAGCTCGGTCGCCCCGCCGGGCATAGAAGCGTTAGGGCTTTAGGATGAACGCCGTCGAGAAATTAGCCGAACGGATTTACATTGAAACTGATTTCGGGCGAAGCATCGCAACGACGCTGGCCGGGGTTATTGGCCTAGGTGTCTATCTTTCTTATGGCGATTGGGTGATTGCCGCATTTTCTTCAATTATATCATTTCCGATCGTGCGTTTGATTGCCTCCGGTCTGCACGAGAAGGCCATGCGAAGAAAAATACGCGGTGCCGAAAGGGAAGAAGCAAAATACCGTTATGATCAAATGAGCTCGGATGAGAAAGCCGTGGTTCAGTATTTTGTTGAACAAGGCGGCTGTGTCGTCACTTGGGCACAAGTGAATAATTCGCCTTTGAATATGGCCGCAATTGAATCACTGATACAAAGAGATCTTCTTTCAACATCTATGACAGCCGATGGAATGCGAGAAACGTTCGTACTTGATGCGGCAATGTTTGACGCGGGCCAATCTGTCAGGTGAGTACCGTCTGAGTACAAAAAGTCCGCCTTGGGTTGGAAATAAACCTCACTTCCCACCCCCAAAATCCTCCGCCAGCCGCAGCCAGTCCTGCGGCGTGACCAGGGCGATGAACGCGAAGCCCAGGTCCGCGCCGGGGTCCGGGCGGAGCACCACGGCCCCGGCCTCGTCCGTGTACTGGCCCGTGGCGGCGCGCATCAGGTTGCCGTGGCCGACGATGACCCGGTTGGTGCCGGGCGGTAGGGGGCGGGTGAAATGGGCGCGCGCGTTCTTGACCGCCGCGTCATGGCCGCCGACGAATTGCTGGGACCGCAGGTTCATGATTTCCGTCGTCGTGCGCACAGCGCCCAGGCTCATCAGGTGGGCGGTTTCCGCCGTGCGGCAGTATTCCGAGGACAGGATCTCGCCGACCGGGATGGCGAGGGTGCGGATGGCAAGGCCGATCAACTGCGCCGTCATCCGCCCCGTGTCCGACAGTTGGCGCATCCGGGCGCCGTCACAGCTTTGCCAGTCGCCGGCCTGCCGCACCTGATCGTTCTGGGCCCAGTCCGTGGCGGCATGGCGGAAATAGAGGACATGGCCGCCCGCGCGCAGGGCCGCGACCAAGGCCGCGTCATCGCGTTCCGCCGACAGCGCCGGACGCGCGAACAGGGGCGCCAGGAACAGCAGCAAAAGCAGGGCCGGGGCGGCGCGAAGCCCCCCAAACGGGCGCGGATTTGCCATGGAATTCAGAATATCGTCAGGGGCGCCTTCGGAAAAGCCCGGAATTTCAGGCCTTTGGCAGGCACAAGAAAAGATCACATTGGGGACATAATCTCGCCCCAATCGGGGGCTAAATAAGAACCATAGACCTCCTCGTCTATTAACCAGAGACCCCCCTCTCTGGTCCCCTTAATCGGCACCAGCCGAACTTAAAGCCGGGCTCTCCCCAAGAGCCCGGCTTTTTTTCGTCGTTGGCCCGGCCAGAGGCCCCTGTATTCACGCGCCCGTCCGGGGTATCTATGACCGGAGGCACGCCCGCCCGGCAGGACAGGACCGTCATTCCCGTGAAGCGTTTCGAAGGCATATCGCTGGACTGTCTGCGCAGCGCCCGGCCCGTGTTCCGGGACTTGGCGTTCCAGATCGAAAGCGGCGGGGCGCTGGTGCTGACCGGGCCCAACGGCTCCGGCAAGTCGTCGCTGCTGCGGCTCATGGCGGGGCTGTTGCCGCCGGCAGCAGGCACCTTGTCATGGAACGGCCAGGCCATTTCCGACGACCCTGACGCCCACCGCCTGCGGTTGCGCTATCTCGGCCATCTGGATGCGGTGAAGCCGGCCCTGACGGCGGCGGAGAACCTCGCCTTCTGGGCCGGGCTGATGGGCGCCGATCCCGATACGGCGGTCGCCCCGGCGCTGGAGGCGCTCGGCATCGGGCATCTTTCCGATCTGCCGGCGCGGTTTCTGTCGGCCGGGCAGAAACGGCGGTTGAACCTTGCCCGCTTGGCCTTGGCCCCCTCGGCCCTCTGGCTGCTGGATGAGCCGGCGACGGCGCTGGACGCGGAAACGACCGACCGCCTGCGCAACCTGATCCAGGGCCACCGCGACGCCGGCGGCATGGCCGTGGTTTCGACCCATTCGGACCTGGGCCTGAAGGACGCCGACAATCTGGACCTCGCCGGCTTCGCCGCCCGCCCGTCGCTGGACACGGACACCGCCGCATGACCGGCTTCCGCGCCATCCTGATGCGCGACCTGCGCCTGGCCCTGCGTCAGGGCATGGACAGCGCCATGGTCGTCATGTTCTTCGTCATCGCCGTGGTGCTGTTTCCCTTGGGCGTCGGGCCGGAGCCCAACGTGCTGGCCCGCATCGCCCCCGGGGTGCTGTGGGTCGCAGCCCTGCTGTCGGTGCTGCTGTCGCTGGAACGCCTGTTCCACACGGATTTCGAGGACGGCTCGCTGGAGCTTCTGGCCCTCAGCCCGCCGGCCCTGGAGGTCGTCGTGCTGGCCAAGGTTCTGGCCCATTGGCTGATCACCGGCCTGCCGCTGATCATCGCCGCCCCCGTGCTGGCGGTGCTGCTGAACATGCCGGCGGACGGTTTCGGTTTGTTGCTGCTCGCCCTTTTGCTGGGCACGCCGACCCTCAGCCTGATCGGCGCCGTGGGGGCGGCCCTGATCCTGGGTTCGCGCCGGGGCGGGGTGCTGCTGGCGCTGTTGATTTTGCCGCTGTTCATTCCCGTGCTGATCTTCGGCGTCGGCGCGGTCGAGGCGGCCATCGGCGGCTTCCCGGCGCGCGCCCCCCTGCTGCTGCTGGGTGCGGTCTTCGCAGGCGCCTTGGCGCTTTGTCCCTGGGGGGCCGCCGCCGGGCTTCGCCAAGCCCTGGAATAATTCAAAGGAAGGGGGTAGCTTCCCGGCCATGTTCAATTACTTCGCCAATCCGCGCCGCTTCATGAAGCTGGCCACGGTGCTCAGCCCCTGGCTGGCCGGGGTGACGCTCGTGCTGGCCGCGGCCGGGCTGTATCTGGGCCTGTTCGCCTCGCCCGCCGACTATCAGCAGGGCGAGACCGTGCGCATCATGTACGTGCACGTGCCGGCGGCCTGGATGGCCCTGTTCTGCTATGTGGGCTTGGCGGTTTCCGCCGCCGTGGGGCTGATCTGGAAACATCCGGTGGCCGACGTGGCGGCCCGCGCAACGGCGCCCATCGGCGCCTGCTTCACCTTCCTGGCACTCCTCACCGGCGCGCTCTGGGGCAAGCCCATGTGGGGAGCCTGGTGGGTATGGGACGCGCGGCTGACCTCGGTCCTGGTGCTGTTCTTTCTGTATCTCGGCTACATGGCGCTCAACAGCGCCTTCGACGATCCGCAGCGGGGGTCCAAGGCGTCGGCGATCCTGGCCATGGTCGGCCTGGTCAACGTGCCGATCATCAAGTTCTCCGTCGACTGGTGGAACACCCTGCATCAGCCGGCCTCCATCGTGCGCATGGACGGGCCGACCATCCATCCCGACATGCTGTGGCCCCTGTTCCTGATGATCGGGGCGTTCACGACCTATTATCTTTGGGTGTTGATGCTGCGCATGCGCCGCGAGTTGACGGAAACCCGCCTGCGCGCGCGGCGACAGATCCAGGCCGAGGAAGCCAGGGCGTGAAAAACATATTCAATAAAATGCAACCTTGCCCCAGAGGTTCGGGCCGCTAAACTGACCGATATCAAGAACGGCGCCGGTATCGGGGATATGATGCCGGCGTTGCCAATCCGGCGCATGGTCACCACATAAATGCCGCAATCAGAGGGCCCCTTTCCAGCACCATGACCAAGATCAGTGAATTCCTCGACATGGGCGGCTACGCGGGCTTTGTCTGGCCCAGCTACGGCGCCGTAATCGCCGTGCTGGCGGTTCTGCTGTGGCTCAGCCTGCGCGGCCTCAAGGCGGCTGAAAACGAACTGGCCCGGCTTGAAGGAGACGCCCGCCGCCCCCGGCGTGGTACCACCCCGAACGACGGAGCGGCCGAGCCGTGAAGCGCAAGCATAAACGCCTGACCTTTGCCGCCATCGGGCTGTGCCTTCTCGGCATTGCCGCCGCCTTGGTGCTGACCGCCTTCGAGGAAAGCATCGTGTTCTTCCATTCCCCCACCGATATCGCCGAAGGCAAGGTCAAGATCGACCGCCGCGTGCGCCTGGGCGGCCTGGTTGAAGAAGGCAGCGTGAAGAAACAGGCCGGTGCCGTCACCGCCTTTCGCATCACCGACGGCGCCAATGTGATCGACGTGACCTACCGGGGCATCCTGCCCGACCTGTTCCGCGAGGGGCAGGGCGTGGTCACCGAAGGTCGCCTGCAGGGCGGCCTGTTCGTGGCCGAGGAAGTCCTGGCCAAGCACGATGAAAATTACATGCCGCCCGAGGTCGCCGACGCGCTGAAGAAATCCGGCCGCTGGCAGGAAGGATCGGGCAAAGGGGACGCTGCCAAATGATCGCTGAACTGGGGCATTTCGCGCTGATCCTGGCGCTGTTCGTTTCCGCCGTGCAGGCAACCCTGCCGTTGATCGGCGCCCATCGGGGCGATGCGGGATGGATGGCCGTGGCCCGCCCGGCAGCCCTGATGCAGTTCCTTCTGGTCGCCGTCGCCTTCGGCTGCCTGATGAACCTTTACATCACGTCGGATTTTTCCGTTCTCAACGTCGCCCAGAACTCGCACACCGATAAACCGCTGATCTACAAGATTTCCGGTGTCTGGGGGAACCACGAGGGCTCGATGCTGCTGTGGGTGCTGATCCTGGCCCTGTTCGGATCGGCCGTCGCCGCCTTCGGCGCCAACCTGCCGCCGTCCTTGCGCGCCCGCGTGCTGTCGATCCAGGCGCTGATCGCCGTCGGCTTCTACCTGTTCATTTTGCTGACATCGAACCCGTTCGAACGCCTGATCCCCGCCCCCGTCAACGGCAACGATCTAAACCCGCTGCTGCAGGACCCGGGCCTCGCCTTCCATCCGCCCATGCTCTATCTGGGCTATGTCGGTTTCTCCATGGCGTTTTCTTTCGCCATCGCAGCCCTGATCGAAGGCCGGGTCGATGCCGCCTGGGCGCGCTGGGTGCGGCCCTGGACGCTCGCCGCCTGGTGCTTCCTCACGGCCGGCATCGGATTGGGCAGTTGGTGGGCCTATTACGAATTGGGCTGGGGCGGCTGGTGGTATTGGGACCCGGTCGAAAACGCATCCTTCATGCCCTGGCTGGCCGGCACGGCCCTGTTGCATTCGGCGACGGTGGTGGAAAAGCGCGACACCTTGAAGGGCTGGACCATCCTGCTCGCCATCATCACCTTTTCCATGAGCCTGCTCGGCACCTTCCTGGTGCGCTCGGGCGTGCTGACTTCGGTTCATGCCTTCGCCACGGACCCGACGCGCGGCGTGTTCATCCTGGTTTTGCTGATCATCGTGATCGGCGGCTCGCTCGCCCTTTATGCCTGGCGCGGCCCGCAATTGGTCTCGACCGGCCTGTTTCAGCCGATCAGCCGCGAGGGCGGATTGTTGTTCAACAATCTGGTCATGGCGACGGCGACGGCGGTGGTGCTTCTGGGCACGCTCTACCCCCTGATGCTTGATGCCGTCGGCGGCGGCAAGGTCTCGGTCGGCCCGCCGTTCTTCAACGCCGTGTTCATCCCCATCATGCTGCCGATGATCGTGGTCATGGCGATCGGCCCCATGCTCAATTGGAAACGCGGCGATTGGCGCGCCGCCGTCGCCCGCCTGTGGCCCGCCATGGTGGCCGCCCTGCTGGCCGCCATCGGCGCCTGGGCCCTGGTCACGGACGGCCCGTTCCTCGGCATCGTCGGCATGGCGCTGGCGGCCTGGCTTGCCATCGGCACGCTGGTTGAACTGACGGAACGTTTGCGACTGCGCCGGGACGGCCTGGGCCGCGCCCTCAGCCGCCTGGCGCGGCAGCCGCGCGCCGCCTGGGGCATGACCCTGGCCCATCTCGGCTTGGCCGTGACCATTGCCGGGATGACCGGCGCCGGGGCCTGGGTCAAGGAAAGCATTCAGATCATGGCGCCCGGCGATACGGTGACGCTGGCCGGTTACGAATTTCGCTTCGACGGCGCGCAAGACGGCCAGGGCCCCAATTACGCCTTCACCGCGGGTCATTTCACAGTGTCCAAGGGCGGGCGGGTGCTGGTTGTTCTCGACCCGGAAAAACGCGTCTACAACGTGTCGGGCCAGCCGACCACCGAGGCCGGGATCGAGCCCACCTTGCTGGGCGACATCTATGCCGTGATCGGCGACCAGGGCACCACGCCCGCAGGCAAGCCGGGCTTCGTCACCCGGCTGTACTTCAACCCGCTGGTCGCCTGGATGTGGGGCGGCCTGTTGATCATGATCGCGGGCGGAGCGCTCAGCCTGTCGGACCGCCGCCACCGCGTCGGCGCCCCGGCGCGGCGTGGCGCCGTGGCCCAGGCCGCCGGCGCGGACTGAGGACAGGCCATGAAATCACGCCTGCCCTATTTGCTGCCGCTCGGCCTGTTTCTGGTGCTCGCCCTTTATTTCGCGGTCGGCCTGACCAAGGACCCGAAAATCATTCCCTCGGCCCTGATCGACAAGCCCGCCCCCGAGTTCACCGTGCCGCCCGTGGCCGGCGGCACCTCCCCGGGGTTTTCCACGGCCGATCTGAAAAAGGGCCAGGTCAGCGTGGTCAACGTGTTCGCCAGCTGGTGCGTGCCCTGCCGCGCCGAACATCCGGAGATCAACAAGCTGGCCAAGATGGGCATCGTTCCCGTCTATGGCCTGAACTACAAGGACACGCCCCAGGCGGCCCGTGCCTGGCTTAACCAATTGGGCGACAACTACACGGCCACGGGCGCCGACGAAAGCGGACGCGTCGGCATTGATTGGGGCGTTTATGGCGTGCCGGAAACCTTCATCGTCGACGGCAGCGGGCGCATTCGCTTCAAGCATGTCGGCCCCATCGTCGGCGACAAGCTGGAAAAGGAAATCCTGCCGCTGATCCGCTCGATCCAGGGGACCGGCAAATGATACGCGTCATGGCTTTCGCCGCCCTGCTGTTGGCCGCCCTTCCCCTGTCACCCGCCCACGCCGTCAATCCGGACGAGATGCTGGCCGACCCCGCGTTGGAACACCGCGCGCGGGTGATCTCCAGGGATTTGCGCTGCCTGGTCTGCCAGAACCAGTCGATCGACGATTCCGACGCGGGCCTGGCCAAGGATCTGCGCGTGCTGGTGCGCGAACGCCTGAAGGTCGGTGACAGCAACGAACAGGTGATCGACTATGTGGTCGCCCGCTACGGCGATTTCGTCCTGTTGAAGCCACCCGTCAAGGGCTCGACCATCGTGCTTTGGGCCGGGCCGGCGGTGGTCGCCTTGTTCGGCATCCTGGCCCTGATCCTGTTTTATCGCCGCCGCCGCGCGGCATCGCCGGTCGCGGCGAAACCTCTGTCGCCCGAAGAACGGGCGCGTCTGAACAAACTGCTTGAGGGAGATGCCCCATGACCGCCCTGGTCATCGCCATGGCGGTGCTGGCGGCCGTTGTCGGGCTGGCCCTGGCGGGGCCGCTGCTGCGCCGCAACGCCGTACCCGCGGCCCGCGCCGAATACGATTTGACCGTGTTCCGTGATCAGTTGAAAGAGATCGAGCGCGACGCGGGCCAAGGACTGCTGGATGCCGAAGCCGCCGAGGCCGCGCGCCTGGAAGTCCAGCGCCGCATGCTGGCCGCCGATACGGAATTGCAGACCAGGACAGGCGCCACCGGCAGCGGCAGCCCGCGCCGCCTGACCGCCGTGCTGATCGGTGCCGGCGTGCCGTTGGCAGCGGCAGCCCTTTACATCGTGCTCGGCTCTCCCGACCAGCCGGACCAGCCCTTTGCCGCCCGCGACCTGCCCGCCGAACAGGTGGCGGCACAAACTGCGGCCCGCCCGGAAGCCAATCCCGAAATGGCCGCCATGGTCGGCCGCCTGGCGGAACGGTTGAAGGAAAACCCGGACGATATCGAAGGCTGGTTGTTGTTGGGCCGCAGCTATATCTCCATGGAACGCTTCGCCGACGCCCTGAATACCTTCGCCTACGCGCGCAAGATCGCCAATGGCCGGACCGACGTGGACATCGCCTATGCCGAGGCCCTGATCCTGACCGGCCAGATGAAGGTCACGGACGATGCGGCGGTAATCTTCCAGGCCGTGCGCGACAAGGCACCGTTCGACCCCAAGGCCCGCTATTACCTGGGCCTGAAGAAGGCGCAGGCGGGCGACGTCAATGGGGCGCTGCGTGATTGGGCCGACCTGGTCGCTATTTCGCCGGAAGAAGCCCCCTGGGTGCCCGTGGTGCGCCAGCAGATCGCCCGCGCCGCCGAAGAACTGAAGATCGACCCCCAGACCATCACCATGTCCGAGGACGCCCGCAAGTTGCTTGCGCAACAACCGCCGGTGCTGCGCCCCTCGACCCCCATCATGCCGCCCGAGGGCGCTGATTCCCATGCCGGTCACCCCCATGCAGACGCCCCCGCCGCCCAGCCGGGACCGTCTCGCGAACAGATGGAAGCGGCCCAGGAAATGACCGCCGAAGACCGCGACGCCATGGTCCGCGGCATGGTCCAGCGCCTGGCCGACCGGCTGAAGGAAAACCCGGACGATCTGGCCGGCTGGACACGGCTTGAGCGCGCTTACCGGGTGCTGGGCGAAACGGCCAAGGCCGACGCGGCGGCGGCGGAGATCAAACGCCTCGCACCCTAGGTTCCGCGCAACGCCCCCTTGGCGGCGCGGCCACTTCCGCCTATAACCCCGGCAATTCCGCGACCAAGAAACCGACTCAGGGGATTTCCGCACCATGCGCCAGTTCAAGACCATCGATGATTTCGACGTCCGGGGCAAAACCGTCCTGGTCCGCTGCGACCTCAACGTCCCCATGAAGGACGGCCAGATTTCCGACGCCACGCGCCTGGAACGGTCCGCCCTGACCCTGACGGATTTGGCGACGGCGGGTGCGCGGGTTTGCGTGCTGTCCCATTTCGACCGGCCCAAGGGCAAGGTCGTCCCCGGGATGAGCCTGAAACCCGTGGCCGACGCCCTGTCCGGCGTTTTGGGCCGCCAGGTCGCCTTCGCCGCCGACTGCGTCGGCCCGCAGGCGGAGACCGCGACCGGCGCCCTGAAGGACGGCGAGATCTGCGTGTTGGAAAACCTGCGCTTTCATGCCGAAGAAGAAGCCAACGATGCGGCCTTCGCGGGCAAGCTGGCGGCTCTCGGCGATTTTTACGTCAACGACGCGTTCTCCGTGTCGCACCGGGCCCATGCCTCGACCGAAGCCATCGCCCGCATCCTGCCGGCCGCCGCCGGGCGCCTGATGCAGGCCGAACTGGACGCCCTGACCAAAGCGCTGGAAGCCCCTGAACACCCGGTCGCCGCCGTGGTCGGCGGGGCCAAGGTATCGACCAAGATGGAAGTCTTGGGCAATCTGGTGGAAAAGGTCGACCTCTTGATCATCGGCGGCGGCATGGCCAATACCTTCCTGCATGCCCAGGGCATCGACGTCGGCAAGTCGCTGTGCGAACACGACATGGCCGACGCGGCCAGGGATATTCTGGCCCGCGCGGAAAAAGCCGGCTGTGATGTCGCCCTGCCCGTCGATGCGGTGATCGCCCGTGAGTTCAAGGAAGGGGCACCGTCGGAGGTGGTCGATGTGCGCGCCATGCCCGATGACGCCATGATGCTGGACGTCGGTCCGACCACCGTCCAGGACCTGACCAAGCAGCTGAAGGATTGCCGCACCCTGGTATGGAACGGGCCCCTGGGGGCGTTCGAAATCAAACCCTTCGATGCCGGCACCAATGAGTTGGCCCGCGCGGCAGCGGTACTGACCCGGGACGGCACGCTGACATCCGTCGCGGGCGGGGGTGACACGGTGGCGGCGCTGATCAACGCCGGCGTGGCAGCCGAATTTTCGTACGTTTCCGCCGCAGGCGGAGCGTTCCTGGAATGGCTGGAAGGCAAAGACCTACCCGGCGTCGCGGTCCTTCGAACCTGAGGCCTGGGCCCCTGCCGGCCCGGTGATCGCCTGCGGCTGCGTGCGGTGGGCGAGTGTATCGAGCAGTGCCCGCAGATAATCGGATTGCGCCGCCAGCTGGTCGGTCGCCAGGCGCGCCTCGTCGGACGCCGACGCGGCCAGACGCTGCGCCGTGTCGGTGACGTGTTCGACTTCACGCGTGCAGGCGCCAAGCGCCCGTTCGGCGCGGTCGACGGCATCGCGGATGGCCGCCAAGCGGGCCCGCGATTCCGGATCTTTCAGGCTTGCCTGACGAACGGCGCCACCATTCAGCGCAACGGTTTTATCGTCATCAGCCGCCGCCTCGGCCCCGCCTGGCGTGTTCGGACGGCCGAACAGGAACTGGTTGAATTCCTCGCGCACGGCGACGACATGGCCACCCAGACCGTCCAATTGTTCGCGCGCGGCGGCGATGTTGCGGATCAGGGTATCGGTCAGCTCGACGTCGATAATCGCCGCAGATGCCTGCCGGCTGACCTGCGACAGGTGGTCGGAAACCTTGCCCAGCGCCGCCTCGCCGCCCGCCGCCGCGGCCTGAACCTGGGATTGCGCCAGGGCCTGCGCCTTGGCGAGCGCCGGCACCGGAACCTGGTTGGCCTGATCCTCTTCGAATTCGGCCAGCAGGTTTTCCATCTCGTCCATTTCGCGGCGGTAATCGGCCAGCGTACGGCGCAGGACCTCGGCATCGTCGGCCGCGGCCTGGGCCCGGCGCGCTTCGGCCTCCATGGTCTCGACCGCCTGCAGGGTCTTGGCCTGGGCATGATCCAAGTCCTGACGCAAATGCTCCGCGTCGGCCATGGCCGCCATCCAATCGTCGAAGGCGCGGGCAAGCTGGCCAACGGCATCGCGGTTTCCGCGGCCCGGAATCATGACCGTGCGGTCGCCCCGGGCCAGCCGGTCCGCCGCCTCGGCCAGGGCCTGGACCGGGCGGGTAATGGTGCGCATGACGATCAGCCCGAGTGTCACCACCCAAAGAATGATCGCCGCACCACCGCCGACCAGGGATGCGGCGGCGAACTTGCGGGCGGCGGTCAGGGCTTCCCAGCGCTCACCGATCAGTTCGCCGGCGACACTGGTCAGCGCCGTCAGGGAAGGTGCGATATAGGTCAGAATATCATCAAAACGCTGGGCGTCTTCGTTGACGCCCACCCGTGCCGTGATCAACGCCATCATGGCGTCCTGGTGACGGGCCAGCAGGTCGGTGATCGCCGCAAGGTCGCCGCGCGGCAAGCCCGCATCTTCGACCCGCGCCGCCAGTTTCTTATAGGCGTTCTGCAGATCGATCAGATGCACCGGATCTCCGGTCAGGACCATTTCGCTGCCCAACTGGTTGGCCCGCGACAGAAGTTCGGGCAACCCGCGCCGGCCCGAGGCGGCAAGCCGGGGCGACAGGGCCTGATCGGCGTCGCGCAGGGCACCGCCCGCCGCCGCAGGATTGCCGGACAGGCTGCCGACAAGTTCCGACAGGTGCTGGTCGTATTGCACCAGACCGTCCTTCAGGGTCGCGATGGGTCGTGAAAGGTCGCCCGCATCCGCATGGGCACCGAGGGCGTCAAGGGTGCGCGACTGTTCATCCAGAAGGCCGCGCATGTCCTGTGCGGCCGCCGCGTCGCGGGTCAGGATATAGCGTTTCTCATCGGTCTGCAGGGCGGCCTGTCCGCGGGCGATGGCGGTGACCAATGTGCTCAGATTCTGCGCCCGCTCAAGCCCCAGGTGGGCGGCGGATACCCGGTCGTTTACATGCACGATAAGCCCGGCATAGACCATGACCGCCAACAGCCCCACGATCACGAACATCCCCGTGCGCGTGGACAGCCGGGTTCCGCCCAGGAATGTGCGGCTGGCGTAGGTTGGGCGGCGAAGCGCCAAGTAGGTGTGATCGTAGTCGCGGTCTGCCACGGGTGCCTTCAGTCTGCTCTTTTTATACACGCCGACATTTGCGCCCTTTCATGGGCGCCGTCCAGTCCATGCGGATTATCGCAATTAGGTCCGAATATTTCCTTAAAATACAATGGTCCAGGCCCTTTGGAACCAGTCCATAAGGCATATTGAATTCTCTGCCTGATCTGCCATGATTTGAGACCGATTCGCAAAGGGAAAATGCCGTCATGGTCGGATCCGTCGGACCTCTGGGTGCCGTTGCCAACGTTCTGGGTTTGAAGCGCTCGCTGAAACAGGATCAGTTGGCGGCTGATCTGTTGCAGGATGCGCAGAACAACCTGAAGGAACTCAACGCCCAGAACGGCGCCGTCCCCGAACTTGACCCCAATGCCCCCGTGCGGCGCGGCCAGATCATCGACGTTATCGCCTGATCCTGCCGCAAGTGGCGTTGCCAGCCCCTTTGCCGCCTGGGCCAACATTCGGCTACAGTCCCCTCCATGAGTGACGATACGCGCAAACCCGGCCCCAGCGTGTGGACCGTGCCCGAGGGCGACGAACGTGAGCGCCTGACCTGCCTGGACTGCGGGTTCATCCATTACGACAATCCCAAGGTTATCGCCGGCGTGGTCGCGACCTGGGGCGAACGTTACCTGATGTGCCGGCGCGCCATCGAACCCCGCGCCGGGTTCTGGACCGTGCCGGCGGGATTCCTCGAGCTCAATGAAACGACCGCCGACGGCGCGAAGCGCGAAGCCTGGGAAGAAGCCCGCGTCGATATTGAGATCACCGGTCTGATCGGCGTATACGAAATCCCCCGGATTTCGCAGATCTACGTCATTCACGCCGGGCGCATGACCACGGGCGACCACGCCCCCGGTCCGGAAAGCACTGATACCCAACTGCTTGCGTGGGACGATATCCCATGGGACGACCTGGCCTTTCCCTCCATCCGATGGGCCTTGGAACGCCACAAGGACGGCCTGCCACCGGACATCGCCCAGGCCCCGCCCCGGCCTGCCGCCGGCCCCCGCTGACCGCCACATCACCAACTGGGCAAAATTTACCGGGCTTTGAGACTCCGTTAACTTTTGCCCGACTATCCTCGGCGCATGAACAGCGTCAACACGCCCACAGGCGGATCAACCGCCCTTCCCGCGAAGCCCGCCGGCCGGTCGACGGTGACCTACGAGTCGGAGTCCGTGCGCGAAGTCCAGGCCCGCGCCAACCATATCCGCCAAGGCGAAACGGCGGTCGAACGGCGCGGCATGCGGCGTTTGAACGAAGTCATGGCCACGGGCAAGGATCTGCGCCGCGACGTGCCGCGCGGGTTCTACCTGAACATCACGGTCTGACGCCCCCGCGCCCGCAGACCCCCTGCGGGCTTGATCCCAGCGCGATCCGTTCATAGCTTCACCCAAGAAGCCCGAAACCCGACACAGGATCCCCGGCCGGTGTTCAGAACTGCCCTGATTTCCCTGGCGATGTGCAGTGCATTGGCGACCGGCCCCGGCCATGCCGCCGATCTGACCGTGACCGTGACGGGGCTGAGGTCCGATGAAGGCAACGTGCATATGGCGGTTTATGACCGGTCGGAAACGTTCCCCAAAAGCGACGGCATGCTGTCGGAAGGTGTCATCCCGCCCGCGGGACGCCGCGCGACCTGGGTGTTCAAGGACCTGAAGCCCGGACGCTACGCCATCGCGGCGTTCCATGACGCCAACGGCAACCATTCCTTCGACCAGGGCCTGTTCGGGATTCCGCTGGAGGATTTCGGCTTTTCCATGGGCGCAAAGGTGTTCCTGAGCGCTCCCGCGTTCGAGGAAGCGGCCTTCTCCCTGGGGAAGGAAGGCCGCACCATCACGATCGATCTTGGAAATTAAAACGAAGAGCCGACGCCGTCAGCGTCGCCCCCTTCAATTCTGATCGCTGCTGCCGCCGCCCAGGCGATCCGAATAGATCCGCACGATGTCGAGCGGAAACACCTCGGTGCCGGCCGTGCCGGCGGGCTCACCGCGCTTCACGGCCTGGGTCAATTGCGGATTGTTGGCGAGTTGCTGGAACTTCCGTTCCATGACCACGGCAGGTGCCCGCTTGGTCAAGCCGGCGATATCCAGATGGCCGATCGCCGCAACCATGTCCTCTTTCGACAATTTGGTGCCCTGTGGCGCGCAGTAGTAACCGAAAAGGTGGTTGTCGTAACGGCCGCGATAGTCATGGGGATCGCTGTTGAATTCGGCATGGAAACCAAAGCAGCTTTGCCCCGTGTCCTTGCGTTCGAACGGCAGCAGGTAATAGGGCAGCTTGCCCTTGTAGGCAAAACTGTCGGCGCCGTAGGCGAACTTGCCGCCCTTGGCCAGATTCCAAAGCTCCAACGTGTCCCGGGTGGTCTTGTCGAATTCCAAGACATGCTTGTCGCCGCCTTGCGCGCCATAACCGTAGGACGAGGCCTCGACGGAAATGACTTCCGCCTGAGCGCCGCCGGCACCTCGGAACAAGGCGTATTCTTCTTCCTGGTAGTTGTCCTTGTACTCGGCACGCAGAACGCTTTGTGGCGCCAAACCCGGCGCGTCGAACGACAATAACTCGCTGCCGGGCGGCACCGGTGCGACGGCGGGGGAAACGTTCCAGGTCGCGTTCATGGTGCAACCGGCGATCAACAGCGCCGCACCGGCAACGGCGACGCTTTTCCACATCAACGCCGATGAGGATTGCGTACGGGAGGATTTCATCTGCGGACACTCCAGTGAATGGCGGATGGATCCGGAAACCGCCCCTTCCCGGACATACGTTCAATATTGCATTTATAAATTGGGTCCGCGGGCAGGGGAAATCAAGTTTTCGCGCGCGAAACAGGCGGCTTTATTTTCAATCAATTACGCCTCAGAATCCGCGCCCGTTGTCGGCCAGGAAGGCGATTTCAGCCTCCGTCGACGGCCGGCCGAAGACGGCGTTTCGATGGGGGAAGCGGCCGAATTCTCGGATAATCGCATGGTGCTTGAGCGCCGAATCGACGCCGGCATCGTTGGGGATCGTGGCGAACAGCAGGACCGAGCGTTCCTGGGCCGCCAGATCCTCGGCATGCATGAACGGCATATAAAGGAACATGCGCTGCGCCCAGTCGAGCCCCCGGTCGTGGCGCGCCATCAGCGCTTTGCGCGCATGCGCCAGGGCCTGCGCATCCGTGGCATAGGCGTCCGGTTTGTCACGGAACAGATTACGCGGCATCTGATCAAGCAGGATGACCAGGGCGAGGCTGCCCAGGGGTTTGCGCGCCAGGCTGTCGTAATGGCCCTTGGCCGCCCAATGGTAATGATCTTCGAAACGGGCCCGGATATCGGTGTCGAACGCCGCATCGGTCTTGAACCAAACGTCGCGGAACACGGGCTCGCCCGTGTCGTCCCGCACGAACCAGAAATCCAGAACCTCTTCGATCACCGCCGCCCGTGACATGCGGCCCTCCTGTGTCCCTTACCGCCAAACAACCATAACAGGCCCACGGACCCTTGTTATGCCCCCCTCTTTAGCGATAGCGTACACGCCCTGCCGTGCAAGCGGCGTGTTTTTTCCGGCTCGGCATATGGAACGGAGAGAGTCCCCCCATGACAGTCTGCTTCCGATGGCCCTTTGCCCCTGCAACCCTGCTTCGCGGCGCCGTCTGCGGCGCGGCCCTGGGCGTGATCGCGGCATGCCAGCCGACCGTGCAGGTAAATGCACCGGAAAAACCCATCGTCATCAATCTGAACGTGAAAATCGAACACGAGGTCCGGGTGAAGCTGGAGAAAGACGTGGACGATCTTCTCAAGAAAAACAGTGGTTTGTTCTGATGAAGCGCATGATGAAATCGATCGCCCTCGCGGCGGTGCTGGTCGTGACCCTGACCGTCAACGCCTTCGCCATGGATTTGAGTACGGCCAAGGGCCAGGGGTGGGTGGGTGAACGCCCGGACGGCTATCTGGGCGCTGTCGCCGCCGGGCGCGCCGACGTGCAGGCCCTGGTCAACGACATCAATGCGCAGCGCCGCGCCCAGTACCAGGCGCTCGCACAACGGAACGGCACCTCGCTTGCCGCCGTCGAACAGGTGGTCGGCCAGAAACTGATTTCCCGTGCCGGGCCCGGCGAATACGTGATGACGCCCGGCGGCCAATGGGTCCGCAAGTAGTCCCATGACCCCATCCGACACCAACACCGGCGACATGTCTGCTCTGCTCGACTGGCTTGACCAGTTTCAGGGATTCCGGCCCGAAGACGTAAGCCTGGCCGATCCGGCAGGGGCGTCCCGCAACGCCGCCAGGGCCGGACGCGACGCCGCCCGGGACCTGCCCTTCGATGCTGACCCGGCGGGCTTTACCCGCCTGCTTGAAACCCTTGCCCGCAAAGACCCCTGATCCCGTGACCAAGCCCGCCGCCGATCCCGCCTTCATGACCCTGGCCGAGGCCGCCGCCGCGATTGCCGCCGGTGACATTTCGTCGCGCGAACTGACCGAAGGCTGCCTCAAGCGCATGACGGCGCTTGATCCCAAGGTCAACGCCATCGCGGGATTGGACGAAGCAGACGCCCTGGCGCAGGCCGACGCCGCCGATCAGGCCCGAGCCAAGGGCGAGAACCTGGGCCCGCTGCACGGCGTGCCGCTCGCCCATAAGGACATGTATTACCGCCGTGGCCGGATCACCGCCTGCGGCTCCGTCATCCGCAAGGATTTCCGCCCCGACCACACGGCGACGGCGCTGCAACGGCTCGACGCCGCGGGGGCATTGGATATCGCGCGGCTGAATATGGTTGAATTCGCCTTCGGCGTGACCGGCCATAACGACGTCGTCGGCACACCCCGTAATCCCTGGAACACGGACCATATGACCGGGGGATCATCCTCCGGCTCGGGCGTGGCGGTGGCGTCGCGCATGTGCTTCGGCGCATTGGGATCGGACACGGGCGGCTCGATCCGCCTGCCCGCCGCCTGCTGCGGGCTTGTCGGGATGAAGCCGACCTACGGGCGGGTCAGCCGCCATGGCGCCATGCCCTTAGCCTATTCCCTGGATACGGTCGGGCCGCTGACCCGCACCGTGCGCGACAACGCCCTGATCATGCAGACCATCGCCGGGTTTGACGCCAACGACCCGGTTACCGCCGGGACGCCCGTCGGCGATTATCTGGGCGGGCTGGACAAGGACGTGCGGGGGCTCAAGGTCGGCCTGCCGGAAAGTTTCTTCTACGAAGACGTCGCCCCCGAGGTTCGGGTCCTGGTCGAAGCCAGCCTGAAGGTGTTCGAGGACCAGGGCTGCGAGATCGTGCCCGTGAAGATCCCCGATGCCGTCGCCGTCATGAACCGCCTGACCAACCTAATCACGGCGACGGAGGGGGCGGCCGTGCATACCCGCTGGATGGCCGAGCGGGCATCCAATTACGGCCCGCAGACCCGCGCCCGCCTGGCCATCGGCCTGTTCACGCCGGCGAGTGTCTATCTTCGCGTGCTGACCCTGCGCAAGCAGTTGGTCCGGGAATTCTGCGATCAGGTGTTCGGCAAAGTCGATGTCCTGCACACGCCATTGATGACCATGCCCGTGCCGACCCTGGCCGAAAGCAACATGTCCGCCAACCCGGGGTTCGCCGATTATCTATTGAAGATCGGGCACAACACCCGGCCGGGGAATTTCCTTGGATTGCCGGGCCTCAACGTGCCCTGCGGCTTCACGCCGGACGGCCTGCCCTGTTCGTTCCAATTGATGGGCCGCCCCTTCGACGAAGGGCTGCTCTATCGTCTCGGCCACGCCTATCAGCAGGCCACGGACTGGCACGAGAAAGCGCCCGACCTGGGTTAATTCAGGAAGTCCAACAGCGGCTCAAAGGTTCTTGAGTCCATGACCACGGGGGCACTCCCGTCGCCGGGCGCCATGCCCGCCTGGTTGTGCCAGAACACGTCCATCCCGGCCTTGTGCGCCCCCGCGATATCGAAGGGCGATCCCGCGACGTATAAGGTGCGTTCCGCCGTGGTGCCGAGCGCAGCCAAGCCTGCCGCATAGGCCTTGGGATTGGGTTTATACCAGCCCGAGGTCTCGGCGATGGTAACCGCGTCGAAATCGACACCGACACCGACACCGGCCACGGCCTTTTCACTCAGGGCGACGGAGCAGTTGGTGACGACACCGACACGAACCCGCCCCTTCAGCCCGGTCAGAGTCTCGGCGACACCCGGCCAAGGCTGGAGATCACCGTAACCGTCGAACAGAGTCTGCACGGCGGCCTCGGAAATATCTTCCTGACGGGCGGCCTCGCGCACCAGATCTTCATAGGACACATAGGGTCCGGGCTGGGCGAAGGTCACGCGCAGATAGGCCATGCGCCAACGGCGGCCCGGCTCCGTCCCACCGGCGGCATCATTCCACAGGTCCCAGGAATTCAGCAGGCCCGTCAGCAGGTCGCAAAGGACCGCGTCGTACCGGCCCGACGCCATCAGCCGTCCAACCCCATGAGCGAGCGGGCGAAGCTGCGGGCCTCGAAAGGTTTCAGGTCGTCGATACCCTCGCCCACGCCGACGGCATGGACCGGTAGGCCGAATTTTTCCGCCAAGGCCACGACCACGCCGCCCTTGGCCGAACCGTCCAGCTTGGTCATCACCAGGCCCGTCACCTCGACCGCGTCCTTGAACGCCTCGACCTGGGAATGGGCGTTCTGGCCGATGGTCGCATCCATCACCAGAAGACAGGCATGGGGGGCCGTTTCATCCTGTTTCTTGATGACGCGGACAACCTTTTCCAGTTCCGCCATCAGGTCTTTCTTGTTCTGCAGGCGGCCGGCGGTGTCGATGATGACGATGTCGTGGCCCTGGTCGCGGGCGTCGCGGACGGCATCGAACGCCAAGCCCGCCGGGTCGGCGCCCTGGGCGCGGGCGACCACTGGACAGCCCGTGCGCTCGCCCCAGACCTGAAGCTGTTCGATGGCGGCGGCGCGGAAGGTGTCGCCGGCGGCCAGCAAGACCGATTTTCCCTGAGCCTTGAATTGGGCCGCCAGCTTGCCGATGGTCGTCGTCTTGCCCGACCCGTTGACGCCGCAGACCAGAAGCACGAAGGGCCGGGGTCCGCCGTCGACGGAAAGCGGCCGGGCGGCGGGTTCCAGCAGGGCCGCGATCTCATCGGCCAGGGCTTCGCGGACTTCGCCGTCGGTCACTTCCTTGTCGAACCGGCCCTTGGCCAGCGCCGTGGTCAGGCGGGCCGCCGTGGCCACACCCAGATCACCCCGGATGAGAATCTCTTCAAGCTCGTCGAGGGCGGCCTGGTCCAGTTTGCGCTTGGTAAAGACGTCGGTAATGGCACCGCCGACCCGGTCGGCGGATTTCGCCAGGCCCGACCGCAGCCGGGCGAGCCAGCCCTGGGATTCCTCCGCCATCAGGCCGCGGTGCCTGTCAGACCGCCGGGCCGCACGCCGGTGATCCGCGCGGCGACGACCGCACCCTCGGCGACCGAGGCATCCAGATGCACGGGCGCGTATTGGGGGCTGTAGCCCATGGCGTCGCGTTCGATCAGCACCGGTACGGTCTGCCCCACACTGGCGGCGAGGAAGCGGTCAAGGTTGGCCGCGCCCGCATCGCGCAATTCCGCCGCACGGGCCTTGCGTTCCGGCACGTCCACGGTCGGCATCCTGGCCGCCGGTGTGCCCTCCCGTTCCGAATAGGGAAACACGTGCAGATGAACCAAGTCGAGGTCGCGCACGGCGGCAAGCGTGTTGTCGTGCATGGCCTGCGTTTCGGTCGGGAAGCCCGCAATCAGGTCGGCGCCCAGAACCAGATCGGGGCGCAGGGCACGGGCACGCTCGGCAACTTTGTAGGCGTCATCGCGGCTGTGGCGGCGCTTCATGCGCTTCAGGACCATGTCGTCCATGGCCTGGAGCGACAGATGCAGATGCGGCATCAGGCGCGCTTCCTCGGCAAGTGCGCGAAACAGCTCGTCATCCATGGCGGCGGGGTCGAGGGACGACAGGCGCAAGCGTTCCAGTTCCGGCACCGCCTTGAGCAGTCGCCGCACCAGCTGGCCCAAAGTCGGATTGCCCGGCAGGTCCGTACCGTAGGAACAGATATCGACGCCGGTCAGCACGACCTCGCGGTAGCCCCGGGCGACCAATGCCCGTACCTGATCGGCGATGGCGCCCATGGCGAGGGAGCGGTTGTTGCCGCGCGCGAAAGGGATGATGCAGAAGGTGCAGCGGTGGTCGCAGCCCTGCTGCACCTGAACGAAGGCGCGGGCGCGGCCGTCGAAACCGTCGATCAGATGGGCCGCCGTTTCCTTGATCGTCATGATGTCGGCAACCTGGATTTCCGGGCCGTCCGGATTGCCGAGCGCTGCATAGGCAGTGGGGTCGAGCTTTTCCTCGTTGCCCATGACGCGGTCGACTTCCGGCATGGCGGCATATTTCGCGGGGTCGAGCTGCGCCGCGCAGCCGGTAACGATGACCTTGGCCCCCGGGCGGTCGCGGCGCGCACGGCGGATCGCCTGGCGGGCTTGGCGTTCGGCCTCGGCCGTGACGGCGCAGGTATTGACGATGATGGTGTCGGCCAACCCGGCGCGGGCCGCGTTGGCGCGCATGACTTCGCTTTCGAAGGCGTTCAGGCGGCACCCCAGGGTGATGACATCCGCACCGCTCATGGCATCACCCGCCGGTCGCGGCGCCGTTCAGCAGCCGGGGGTCCAGGGTGCCGGTGAAACTGGTGGCCACGGGCCCGGTCAGCAGCACGTGGTCGTCAGGCAGCCATTCGACGGTCAGGGTACCGCCGTCGACGATCACGTCGGCCTTGCGGCCGGCGATCAGGCCGCGGCGCACGGCGGCGACCAAGGTCGCGCAGGCGCCCGTGCCGCAGGCCTGGGTCACGCCCGCCCCCCGTTCCCACACCCGCATGCGGATGGAACCGTCAGGACGCAGGCTGGCGGCTTCGACATTGGTGAACTGGGGGAACATCTTGTGCTGTTCGATGACGGGGCCGAACACCTCGATCGGCACGGCATCCGCATCATCGACGAAATAGACCGCATGGGGATTCCCCATGGAAACGCAGACCGCATCCTGAAGCGGCCCGGCACCGGCATCGACATGCAGGGTGTCGACCGCTTCGGACAGGGGGATTTCCCGCCAGTCCAGGCGTGCGGTGCCCATGTCCACGGTAACAAGGCCGTCCTTGCCCTTTTCCGCGTCCAGCAGCCCCGCACCCGTTTCGACGATCAGATGGTCGGAGGATTTTTCATCCATCAGCATGGCCGCGATGCAGCGGGTACCATTGCCGCAAGCCAGCGATTCCCCGCCGTCGGAATTGTGGAACCGCACGAAGACATCGGCGATGTCCGAGCGCGGCCGTTCCAGCACGATCAGCTGGTCACAGCCGACGCCGCGTCGGCGATCGGCGATGGCTGCGGCCTGACCGGCGGTCAGGGGCATCGGCGTCTCGCGGGCGTCCAGCACCACGAAGTCGTTGCCCAGGCCGTGCATCTTTATAAAGGGCACCTGTTCCATGGCTCGCTACATAGGCCCGACAGGCCGAGAAGTCCATGCCCTTCGCCCTCAGGACCCGAAGGCGGTGAGGAACGATTGGGCAAGGAACGCCTGATGTTCGGGACCGTAAGCATGGCCCGCGCCGACCGGACAGGCGCGCCGCGCCAGGCAACCGCCGGTCATGCAGCCCTCCCCTTCAGCCGCGCGCAGATGCCCCAGGCAGGCCGGAAGGTCGAAGCCCGTCTCTCCGAAGGCGTTCACGGGACAGGCCGACAAGCAGGGCCGGTCGACACAGCCGTCGCAGGGATGGGCGGCCGCCGGCGGCGAGCCCAGGTCGATCATCCCGGCGAACAGCAGCGCCCCCCGGTAGCTGTGCCACAACCCGAATTCAGGATGGGTGAGCGGGCCGATCGGCGATGGCTTCAACCCCTCCGCGCGCATGGCCCATTGCTGAAACGGATGATGGGGCGGGCCGCCAAAGGGGTAGACCACGCGGGCGCCAAGGTCCGCCGCCGCCGGGGCCAGGACCCGTTCCGTCCAGGCGTCCAGAGGATCGGGCTCATCCCGGCGATTGGCCTTGAAATGGGGCCACAAACGGCCACCCTGGTCGCCGACCAGGATCAGGGTCCGGGTTCCCCCCGGCACGGCGTCTTGCCCTGCCGGATGAAACCCGCCCCGCAGGGCAAGGCCCGTGGCCGCGATGCGGCGTGTTACCGTGATCAGGTCCATGACTGCGTTTGTCCTCCCGGCAGGTTCAGGGGTCAAGGCGTCAGGCGGTCTTATCCGCCGCCCGCGCCAGGGCGCGGATCGCCTCGGTGACGCTGCGGCGCAAGCTTGGGTCGCGGATGCGCGCAAGCTGCCGTAAGAAGTCCTCGGCTTCGCCCGCGAAGGCCTTCGCCGCCCCCGCGCCGATGTCCGGCCCTGACCAGATCTCGTCCGCGCCGTCGAACAGATCGGCGGGATCGCAGCCGAACAATCGCGACAAAATCAGGATTTCGCCCGCCTTGACCTCGGTCAAACCGATTTCCCGGTTGGTATAGGCCTGCACGGAAAGGCCGAGCGCACGGGCGGTGGTGGCGCGGGAAACACCGCCGCGTTCGCGAAGCGCCTGCAACCGCGCGCCGATATGTGAGGCCAGTTTCCCGTCGTCCTTACCGTCCGTCGCCATCTGCCGCTCAGAAATTCGCGCTATATCCAATCAAGTTGAAACTTTTGGTTGCATAATATGTAGTATTTTAACTCCTATAGCATGGGGCGCAGCATTCGCAAGCCTTTCAAATATGCGCCGGGACCAGCCGGCGGTTGACTTCCGGGGCCTTGGTCCATAGATTGCGCGCCGACATTCCACTGGGTGTACGGATCATTCCGTCCCGAGGGGCGACGCCAGTCCGCGAGTTTCGCGCACTGGCGCGTTTGCCGTTGGGCATTTGATCTGGTTTTTTTGAGTTTGGACCGAAAAGGGTAATCAGGCGCATATGTTCGAGTCTCTAAGCGAACGCCTGTCCGGCATTTTCGACGGCCTGAAACGACGCGGCGCCTTGAAGGAAGCCGACGTCGAGGCAGCGCTGCGCGAAATCCGCGTCGCCCTGCTGGAGGCCGACGTCGCCCTGCCCGTGGTCAAGGACTTCATCGACGGCGTCAAGGAACAGGCCGTCGGCCAGAACGTCCTGCGATCCGTCACACCGGGCCAGATGGTCGTCAAGATCGTCCACGATGCCCTGGTCGAGATGCTGAGCCCCGCCGACGCCGAAGGGGCGGGCCTGGCCATCCACGGCAACCCGCCGCAGGCGATCCTGATGGTCGGTCTGCAAGGGTCGGGTAAAACGACGACCAGCGCCAAGATCGCCAAGCGCCTGGTTGAGCGGGAGAAAAAACGCGTACTGATGGCATCACTCGACGTTTACCGCCCGGCCGCCCAGCAGCAGTTGCAGGTTCTGGGCGAGCAGACGGGCGTGCCCGTGATGACCCCGGTGCTGGGCGAACTGCCGGTCGCCATCGCCAACCGGGCCATGGAAACAGGGCGCCGCGAAGGTTATGACGTGGTCATCCTGGATACCGCCGGGCGCCTCGCGCTCGACCAGGAAATGATGACCGAGGTCATCAACGTGCGCATGGCCGCCGTACCGTCCGAGGTTCTGCTGGTCGCCGACGCCATGACCGGCCAGGACGCAGTCAATCTGGCCAAGGAATTCAACGACCGGGTCGGCATCACCGGCATCGTGCTGACCCGCGTCGACGGCGACGGCCGCGGCGGCGCGGCGCTGTCCATGCGCCAGGTCACGGGCAAGCCGATCAAGCTGATGGGGACCGGCGAAGGCGTCGACGCCATCGACGGCTTCGACGCCAACCGGGTCGCCGGCTCGATCCTGGGCATGGGCGACGTGGTCGGCCTGGTCGAAAAGGCCGCCCAGGTCGTCGAGCAGGAAGACGCCGAGAAGCTCGCCAAGAAGATGATGAAGGGCCAGTTCACCCTTGAAGACATGGGTGAGCAGTTCAAGCAGTTGCGCAAGATGGGCTCCCTCGACGGCATCCTGGGCATGCTGCCCGGCGCGGCCAAGGTCAAGAACGCCTTCGACCAGCATAACGTGGACGACAAGATGATCGCCCGCCAGGAAGCCATCATCCTGTCCATGACGCCGAAGGAGCGGCGCAATCCAAAGGAAATCAACGGCTCGCGCCGCAAGCGCATCGCCGCCGGTTCCGGCACCTCTGTGCCCGAGGTCAACCGGCTTCTGAAACAACATCGCCAGATGGCCGACATGATGAAGAAAGTCGGCAAGAAGGGCGGCCTCAAGGGTCTCATGGGCGGCATGCCGCCCGGCATGATGCCCCCCGGCATGCCCCGGTAATCCGGCATCACGTAACCCGCAATCAAGACAACCAGAACATCAACCCATTCCAAGACATCAGACCAGACAAGGATTGAATAGAACATGTCAGTAAAAATCAGGCTCGCCCGGGGCGGCGCCAAGAAGCGCCCCTACTACCAGATCGTCATCGCCGACAGCCGCCGCGCGCGCGACGGCAAGTTCATCGAGCGCGTGGGCTCCTACAACCCCATGCTGCCCAAGGACAGCCCCGACCGGGTGAAGCTGAATGAAGAGCGCATCAAGCATTGGCTCGGCGTCGGCGCCCAGCCGACCGACCGCGTGCACCGTTTCCTGGGCCAGGCCGGCCTGACCGACGCGCGTCCGACCCCGGAAAACCAGACCAAGCGCGCGGCCCCCAAGGCCAAGACGGTCGAGCGCATGAAGGAACGCGAAGACAAGTTAAAGGCAGCCGCAGAAGCCGCGGCCGAAGCCGCAGCGGCCCCGGCCGAAGCGGAAGCTCCGGCAGAAGAAGCCGCGGTCGAGGCGCCGGCTGAAGAAGCCCCGGCGGCACAGGAAGAGGAGACGAAGGAGTAGTCGGCGAAGCGCGACACGAGCGTCAGGGTGGCCAGGCCATGACGGGCGGCGAAGGGAAAACCCCGGAACGGGTCTGTCTCGGCGTCATCGTCGGGGCCAGGGGCCTGAAGGGCGACCTCAAGGTCAAGAGTTTCGCCCAGGTCCCGGAAGACCTCACCGCCTATGGTCCGCTGGAAGACGAAACCGGCAGCCGCCGGATCGACCTTCGGATCACCGGCCAGACCAAGGACGTTCTGATCGCCCGCGCCGAGGGTGTCGGCGACCGCACGGCGGCGGACAAGCTGAAGGGCCTGCGCCTTTTCGTGGGCCGCGACCGGCTGCCGCCCCCCAATGAGGACGAATATTATTATTCGGACCTGATCGGGTTGGCGGTCGAGGTACCCCAGGGCAATCTGGGCACGGTGCGTCAGGTGTTCGATTTCGGCGCCGGCGACGTGCTGGAGATCGCAGGCGGGGATTTCGGAACGGTCATGGTGCCCTTCACCCGGGCCATCGTGCCGGTGGTGGACCTCGACGGCGGCCGGCTGGTGGTCGATCCGCCGGACGGGCTGCTGGACGACAACGGACCGGACGAAGGCGGGCAGGACGCGTAATGAGCGGTTGGACGGCCAAGGTACTGACGATCTTCCCGGAAATGTTCCCGGGACCGCTTGGTTGCTCGCTTGCCGGAACGGCGCTTGAAAAGGGCATCTGGGCCCTGGAAACGGTGGACATTCGCGACTTTGCAAGCGATAAACACCGCTCCGTGGACGATGCCCCCTTTGGCGGCGGCCCCGGCATGGTGATGCGGCCCGACGTGGTCGACGGCGCCATCCGGAGCGCCCGGGAAGGTGCTGCGGATCTGCCGTTCATCTATCTGACCCCCCGGGGCCGGCCATTGGGCCAGAAACGGGTGGCGGAATTGGCGGCGGGGCCTGGGATGATCCTGCTGTGTGGTCGGTTCGAGGGCGTCGACCAACGGGTGCTGGAAGCCCAGGACGCGGAAGAGATATCGCTTGGCGATTTCGTCCTGTCGGGGGGCGAGCCGGCGGCCCTGGTGGTGTTGGATGCCTGCCTTCGTCTGTTGCCGGGCGTGATGGGCAAGGACGCATCGCTGGAGGAAGAGAGTTTCGAGCGGGGATTGCTGGAGTATCCCCACTACACGCGGCCCCAGGAATGGCAGGGCCGCAAGGTGCCGGAGGTTCTGGTTTCCGGGCACCACGAGAAAATAGCAACCTGGCGCCAGCGCCAGGCGGAGGAAATCACCCGCGACCGGCGGCCCGATCTTTGGGCGGCGCACGAGCGGACCTAGGAATTGCCGGCGACGGCAGAGCGTTTGTAAGGAAAGGTTTGAACCATGAACATGATTGAACAACTGGATCAGGAACAGATGGCCCGCCTGACCGGCGACAAGGAGATGCCGAAGTTCGCCCCGGGCGATACGATCCGCGTCAACGTCCGCGTCGTCGAAGGCGAGCGGACCCGTCTGCAGGCTTTCGAAGGCGTGTGCATCGCGCGCAAGAACGCCGGCGTCAATTCGGCCTTCACCGTGCGCAAGCTGAGCTACGGCGAAGGTGTGGAACGTGTATTCCCGGTGTATTCCCCGAACGTCGACTCGGTTGAGGTCGTGCGCCGTGGTGACGTCCGCCGGGCCAAGCTGTACTATCTCCGGGGCCTGACCGGTAAGGCCGCGCGTATCGCGGAAAAGACCGACGGGTTCTCGGGCAAGGTGTCGCAGGAAGAAAAGAAGGCCGCGCGCGAAGCCAAGGCCAACCGCGACGAAGCGTCGAACAAAAAAGGCGGCAAGAAAAAGTCCGCCGAACAGGAAGCCACGACCGAGGAATAATTCCCGAGGGGCAACCCAGGGAAGCTTTCCAAGGTTGGCACGCAGGGCCCGGCTTGTTCCGGTCGGGTCTGCGCGCCATATATAAGAAACCAAGGAACCGCAGCGCCGTCGGGGGCCGGCGTTCGTGCACACGTCGGAGGACACATACCCATGGCACAACCGAAAACGCTGTTCGAGAAAATCTGGGACAGCCATCTGGTCGAAGTACAGGAAGACGGCACCTGCCTGCTGTACATCGACCGGCACCTGACCCACGAGGTCACCAGCCCCCAGGCTTTCGAAGGCCTGCGTAACGCCGGCCGCAAGGTCCGCCGCCCGGACCTGACGCTCGCCGTCGCCGATCACAACGTCCCGACCAAGCGGGGCGAAACCATCGACAATCCTGAATCGGCGCTGCAGCTGGAAATGCTGACCAAGAACTGCGCGGAATTCGGCGTGCCGTTGTTCGACATGGGTGACGTCCGCCAGGGCATCGTCCACGTGATCGGCCCGGAACAGGGCTTCACCCTGCCCGGCACGACCATCGTCTGCGGCGACAGCCACACGGCGACCCACGGGGCCTTCGGGGCGCTTGCCTTCGGCATCGGCACGTCCGAGGTCGAGCACGTGATGGCGACCCAGACCCTGTTGCAGTCTCCGTTGAAGAACATGCGCATCACGGTTGATGGCGACCTGCCCTTCGGCTGCACGGCCAAGGACCTGATCCTGGCGATCATCGGCAAGATCGGCACCGCCGGCGGCACCGGCCATGTCATCGAATACGCCGGCAAGGCGATCCGCGACCTGTCCATGGAAGGCCGCATGACCGTGTCCAACATGACCATCGAAGGCGGTGCCCGCGCCGGCCTGATCGCGCCGGACGAAACCACCTTCGAATATCTGAAGGGTCGCCCCATGACGCCCAAGGGCGCCAACTGGGAAGCCGCCGTCGCCTATTGGAAAACGCTGCCCTCGGACGAAGGCGCCACCTACCAGAAAGAAGTCACGATGGACGCGTCCACCATCGAACCGCAGGTCACCTGGGGCACCAGCCCGGAAGACGTGGTGCCGATTTCCGCCGTCGTTCCCGGACCCGGCGATTTCACCAATCCGGACAAGCAGGAATCGGTCAAGATGGCGCTCAACTACATGGGCCTGGAACCGGGTACCCGCATGGAAGACATCAAGATCGACTACATGTTCGTGGGGTCCTGCACCAACGGGCGGATCGAAGACATCCGCGCCGTCGCCGAGGTCGCCAAGGGCCGCAAGGTCGCCGACCATGTGACGGCCCTGATCGTTCCCGGATCGGGTTTGGTCAAGGAACAGGCCGAACAGGAAGGTTTGGACAAGATCCTGCTGGAAGCCGGTTTTGAATGGCGCGAGCCGGGATGCTCCATGTGCCTGGCCATGAACGAGGACAGGGTGCCTGCGGGTATGCGTTGCGCCTCCACGTCGAACCGCAACTTCAAGGGCCGCCAGGGTGCCGGTGCGCGCACCCATCTGGTCAGCCCGGCAATGGCGGCGGCAGCTGCCGTCAGCGGCCACCTGGCCGACGTGCGCAAGCTCTGACCCCCGTTCGCAAAAGGAATCGTTCAAATGGAAAAATTCACCAAGCTGACGGGTGTCGCGGCACCCATGGACATGATCAACATCGACACCGACATGGTCATCCCCAAGCAGTTCCTGAAGACCGTCAAGCGCGACGGCCTGGGCAAGAATCTGTTCCACGATATGCGCTATGACGCCGACGGTAACGAAAACCCGGATTTCGTGCTCAACAAGCCGGCCTACCGGAACGCGGAAATCATCGTCGCCGGCGACAACTTCGGCTGCGGCTCGTCGCGTGAGCATGCCCCCTGGGCGCTCAAGGATTGCGGCATCAAATGCGTGATCTCCACCTCCTTCGCCGACATCTTCTATAACAACAGCTTCAAGAACGGCATGCTGCTGATCAAGGTGTCCAAGGAAGAGTTGGACAAACTGATGGACGACGCCGACCGGGGCGCCAACGCGACCCTGACCATCGACCTGGAAAACCAGACCATTTCCGGGCCCGACGGCGGGGAAATCTCGTTCGACATCGACCCCTTCAAGAAGCATTGCCTGATCAACGGCCTGGACGACATCGGCCTGACCGAGCAGAAAGTGAAGAAGATCGACAGCTTCGAAGAACGCCGCGACGCCGCGCAGCCCTGGATTCCGGGTGCCGCAACCGTCAGCTGAGCCACGCGATAAAAATCAAAGACGAGGAAACCAGCCCATGGCTGCCAACAAGAAACTGCTGATGCTGCCCGGCGACGGCATCGGCCCCGAAGTGATGAAACAAGTCCAGACCATCATCGATTGGATGGACAAGCGCCGCCACGTCTCGTTCGACGTGGCGGAGGACGTGGTCGGCGGCGCCGCCATCGATAAATACGGCCAGCCCCTTGGCGACAACACCCTGGCCGACGCCATGGGCGTGGACGCCGTTCTGCGGGGGGCCGTCGGCGGCCCCAAGTGGGACAACGTGGCGCGTGACCTGCGCCCGGAAATGGGCCTGTTGACCTTGCGCAAGGAAATGGACCTTTACGCCAACCTGCGCCCGGCGACGGTCCTGCCGGCCATGGCCAAAGCGTCGAGCCTGAAGGAAGATCTAGTGTCCGGCCTGGACATGCTGATCGTCCGCGAACTGACGGGCGGCGTCTATTTCGGCAAGCCGCGCGGCATCGAGACGCTGGCCGACGGCAGCCGCAAGGCCGTCGATACCCAGGTCTATTCGGAAGCCGAGATCGAGCGCGTCTGCCGCCTGGCCTTCGAACTGGCGGGCAAGCGGTCGGGCAAGCTGCATTCCGTGGAAAAAGCCAACGTGATGGAGACAGGCGTGCTGTGGCGCGCCATCGCCACCGAAGTCGGCAAGGATTTCCCCGACATCGAACTGCATCACATGTATGCCGACAACTGCGCCATGCAGTTGGTGCGTCAGCCCAAACAATTCGACGTGATTGTCACCGACAACCTGTTCGGCGACATCCTGTCCGATTGCGCGGCCATGCTCACGGGCTCGCTCGGCAT
This sequence comes from bacterium SCSIO 12827, assembly GCA_024397995.1. Taxonomy (NCBI): domain Bacteria; species bacterium SCSIO 12827. The sequence continues at coordinate 3,317,224 of CP073746.1, forward strand.
GCTGCCTTCGGCCTCGTTGGGTGCGGCCGACAGCGACGGGCGGCGCAAAGCGCTGTACGAGCCGGTGCACGGCTCCGCCCCCGATATCGCCGGCCAAGGCATCGCCAATCCCATGGCCATGATCCAGTCCTTCGCCATGTGCCTGAAGTATTCCTTCGACATGGGTGAGGATGCGGACCTGATCGAACAGGCCTGCAAGAACGTGCTGGACGCGGGCCTGCGCACCGCCGACATCATGGAAGCCGGGATGACCAAAATCTCGACCACCCAGATGGGCGAAAACGTGGCCAAGGAACTGGACAAGCTGGCGGCTTGACCGGTTCCTTCCTCCGGCCCACGACAAATAGTGTTCTGCGTCACAGCTTTGCAGCACACCGCTGCTTAGGTTAGCCCCTTATAAACACTCGGTACCGGCGCGCCCCGACCCTGGGAGCGCCGCAACCGGAGGGTCGAGCATGCGGGATTCAGAAGAACAAGAGGCCCCGTCGGAACTGTCCGGAACAGCTTCCGACGCCGGGCCCGACTGGCAGACCATCGTCGACAGCATCGATACGTCGATCCGCGCCTTTGACGCGGACGACCGACTCGTCGCCTGGAACAAAGCCTTTACCGAGATTGCCGGCACCCCTCCACTGGAATGGCGCATCGGCATGACCCAGTACGAGGTGCTGGAGCAGCTGGCGCGGCGCGGCTACTACGGCGACGGTGATCCGAAGGAACTTGCGACCAAACGGCTTCGCACCATCCGCAACAACCGCGACCGCGGCGCACCCGAAGAAATCGCCGTTCTGCCCCGCATGTTCCGAACCCGCAAACGATTCTGGCGGGAAGACGGCATCCAGATCGCCACCTCGCGCAATATCGACCAGCAAACGATCATCGAACAGGAACTGGCTAACAAATCCGCAATCCTGAAAACACTGTTCGAAACTCTGGATCAGCCGGCTTGCGTGATAAATGGCGACCATCGAATCATCGCCTGGAACGATAAGTTTCTGGAATTGAGCGGCCTTGATGCGAAAGACGCCCACGAGGGCATGCATATCCTCGAAACCCTGACCAGTTCCGCCCGCCTCGGCAATCTCGGCGAAGGCGACCCGGAAGAACTGGCCCGCGCCCGCTACCGGAAAATGTGGGAAAAAGGCGCCCCCGCCCCGCACGAAGTCATCCACCGGGCGGGCGGGCGGACATTCGACGTCCACCGGGGGCAGCTGCCGGACGGCGGCGTGGTTTCCATCTTCAACGACGTGACGGAACGTGCCCGCGCCGCCGAGGAATTGCGCGAGGCCAAGGCCCAGGCCGAGAACGCCAACGCGGTGAAATCCGATTTCCTCGCCAACATGAGCCACGAGCTGCGCACGCCGCTCAACGCCATCATGGGCTTCGCCGAGATGATGATTCACACCAAATTCGACGATCCCGACCGTTATCAGGAATATGCCGGCGACATCCGAAACAGCGCCGAGCTGCTGTTGAACATCATCAACGATCTGCTTGACCTGTCGCGGATCGAGGCGGGCAAGACCGAATTCCGTCTGGTTACCGTCAACCTGTATGACTGTACCTCGACCTGCGTTGACCTGATTCAACGGACGGACGGGGCCCAGCGCCTGACCATCGAAAACCTGGTGCCAAGTGACTTTCCCAATGTCCAGTTGGATGAGACCTTTCTGCGCCAGGCGTTGCTGAACCTGCTGTCCAACGCGGTCAAGGCGACGCCCGACGGCGGGTGCATCACCGTCACCGCCGAAATGTCCGGCTACGAGCGGTTCGCCCTGACCGTCACCGATACGGGCATCGGCATGCCACCGGAAATGGTCGAGACCGTGTTCAACCCCTATGACGGATCGGGGAACAGTTATGTGCGCAAGGAGAAAGGCACGGGCCTGGGCCTGTCGATCGTCAAGCGCCTGGTCGAAATGCTGCGTGGCGACGTTTCCATCGTCAGCGTGCCGGGCGAAGGGACGGCCGTGCGCATGGACCTGCCGACCGCCTTCACACACCCGGGCAGTCACACGGATTAGCGGGATAACCCTGGTTTTTTCTTGCGTCACGGCCCCCTTGGGAGTATGCCAGCGGCCATGAACACGCATGACGCAATCCTGGCCCCCCTTCCCACCATTAAAGGGAAGATTAAAACCGCCACCACGAGGTGACGCGGGCTTGCTGCATTGTGCGATATTAGCAAACGGCCCGCGGATACACCCCGCGGGCCGTTTGCGTTAAGATACGCGCATCGTCCCGCCCGGGATATTCGATCCAAGGGCCCCAGGGACGTAAGGAGAGTTGAGAGCATGGGTTATAAAGTTGCCGTCGTCGGCGCCACGGGCAACGTGGGCCGCGAAGTTCTGCAGATCATGGCCGAGCGGGAATTCCCCGCCGACGAGGTCGTGGCACTGGCCTCCGCACGGTCGGTCGGCCGCGAGATTTCCTATGGCGAGGACGAAGTCCTCAAGGTGCAGAATCTCGAAACCTACGACTTCAAGGGCACGGACATCGTGCTGTCCAGCCCGGGCGCCAAGGTTTCGGCCAAGTATTCGCCGATCGCCGCCGCCGCCGGCGCCGTCGTGATCGATAACACCAGCCAGTTCCGCATGGACCCGGACGTGCCCCTGGTTGTGCCGGAAGTGAACCCGGACGCCCTGGCCGGTTATGCCAAGCGCAACATCATCGCCAATCCCAACTGCTCGACCATCCAGATGGTGGTGGCGCTGAAGCCGCTGCACGACCTGCAACCGATCAAGCGGGTGGTGGTGTCGACCTATCAGTCCGTGTCCGGGTCCGGCAAGGCCGGGATGGACGAACTGTTCAACCAGACGCGCGGCATCTATTCCAACGAGCCGTTCCACAAGTACCAGGAAAAGTTCACCAAGCAGATCGCCTTCAACTGCATTCCCCATATCGACGTGTTCATGGACGACGGGTCGACCAAGGAGGAATGGAAGATGGTGGTCGAGACCAAGAAGATCCTGGACCCGGACATCGCCGTTCATGCGACCTGCGTTCGTGTGCCCGTGTTCATCGGCCATTCGGAAGCGGTCAACATTGAGTTCGAATATCCGGTCAGTGTTGAAGAAGCGCGCCGCGCCCTGCGCAAGGCGCCCGGCGTGACCGTCGTCGACCACCAGGCCGACGAAGGCTATGTGACACCGATCGAATGCGCCGGCGAGGACCCGGTCTACGTGTCGCGCATCCGCAAGGACCCGACCGTCGAACACGGCATCAGCATGTGGGTTGTCTCCGACAACCTGCGCAAAGGGGCGGCATTGAACACGGTGCAGATCGCCGAGGAACTGATCCGCGCCTACATGAAGAAGGCGGCCTGATCCGATGACGACACAGGCGACGCAGGTGACCGCCCCCCGGCACAGCCGCATCGGCCAATGGATCGGCCTGGGCGTGATTGTTCTCTGCGTCGCCATCATCGGCTATATCGCCAGCCAGCGCCCGGCCGAAATCAGCCTGGCCGATGCGGAGAACCACAAACAGGTGGAGGTTGGCCAGCTGACCTATCAGCAGACCTGCATGGCCTGTCACGGGGTCAAGCTGAAAGGCAAGCCGTCGTGGGAGGTTGGCTCAGCCAAACAGGCCGGCATTCCGCTATCCGCCGACGGCACCACCTGGCACATGTCCGACCGCAATCTGTTCGACGCCATCGCCACCGGCACCCGCGTGAAGGGCGGCAAGACCGACCGTATTCACGACACGGCCTTTGGCAAAGTCCAGGGCGGGCGCCTGACGGATGCGGAAATCTGGGCCCTCATCGCCTACTTCAAGACCACCTGGACCGCGCGCCAGATCGAATCCCAAAAGGAAACGGGTCTGCGCGAACGGCCCACGGCCCCCGCGCCGAAATGACCGGCTGGCCGGTGACGCGCCGCCGGGCGCTGACCGGCCTGGGTGCGGCGGCGGGTGCCGCCCTGATTTCCGTCACCCTCCCGCCGCTGGCCCGCGCCAAGGGCAATATCCGCGACGTCCGCCTGCAGGCGGGTCCGGCCACGGCGCGGCTGGTCGGCCCGGAAGGCCCAGAGACCGCCGTCTGGGCCTATAATGGGCGCACACCGGGCCCCGTGATCCGGGCCATGCAGGGCGAACGCCTGCGCGTGCATTTCAAGAACACCCTGGAACAGCCGACCACGATCCACTGGCACGGCATCCGCCTGGCCAACGCCATGGACGGCGTGCCCTACCTGACCCAGGATCCGGTGCCGCCCGGCGGGACCTTCACCTACGAATTCGATGCCTTCGACGCCGGAACCTATTGGTACCACCCCCATTTCAATTCATCGGAACAGGTCGCCATGGGCCTGGCCGGGGCCCTGATCATCGACGAACCTGCCCCGCCCGAAGTCGACCGCGACGTGCTGTGGGTGATCGACGACTGGCGCCTGACCAAGGACGCGGCCATCGCCTCTTTCGACCGGCCCTTTCACGACATGGTTCACGGCGGGCGGTTCGGCAATACGGTGACCGTCAACGGCCAGATCGCCGAAGACGTGCCCGTGACCCCGGGTGAGCGCATCCGCCTGCGCATCGTCAATGTCGCCAACGCGCGCATCTTCCGCCTGATCTTCACCGGCCATCGGCCGTGGCTTGCCGCCATCGACGGCCATCCCGTGCCGCCCCGGCAGTTCGACGAAGGGCAGTTGATCATCGCCCCCGGATCGCGCGCCGACCTGATTATCGACATGACGGGCAAGACCGGCGACCGCTTCACCGTGATCGACAATTCGCCCGAGGGCATCCGCTACCGCCTGGCCGACCTGGCCTATGGCCCCACCCCGGCAACCCCGCCGCCGGCACGCAGGGCGCCCGAGGCCTGGGCCGAGAATCCATTGCCTGAGCCGGACCTGGACACCGCGACGCGCCTGGAACTGGTCATGGAAGGGGGTGCCATGGGCGGACTGGAAAGCGCCCTGTACAAGGGCGAAAAACTGACCGGCCGCGAATTGGCGCGTCAACACGGCATGGTCTGGTCGTTCAATGGGGAGGTCCATCCGCCCATGCAATACGGCGAACACAGCCACCCCATGTTCACCTTCAAGAAGGGGGAAAGCGTGATCCTGGCGATCCGCAACGACACCGCCTTCGAACACCCCATCCACCTGCATGGCCATACCTTCCGCGTGCTGACCCGGAACGGCAAGCCGGCCCCGGACCAGCCCTGGCAGGACACGGTGCTGCTTACCGTGGACGGCGAGGCGGAAATCGCCTTCGTCGCCGACAACCCGGGCGACTGGATGCTCCATTGTCACATCATGGAACACCAGAAGTCCGGGATGATGGGGCACTTCCGGGTCGGTTAGGCGGCAATGGCGACGGGCATCCTGGCGCCGCTTTCCGGTTTGCTCAAAACCGCTATGATCGCGGCTTGACCGGGCGGCTTTCTCTGATCGGTCTCAATCCGCCAACGGCGACACGGAGATGGTCATGACGGCAGGCATCGACTTGACGGCGGAAGCCGAGGACATCGCGAAGGACCAACCGCTGATCGAAGACATCCGGCTACTCGGCCGATTGCTCGGAGAGACGGTGAAGGCACAGCAGGGCGACGGCGTGTTCGACCTGATCGAAACCATCCGCCGCGTGTCCGTGCAGTTCCACCGCGAGGACGACCTGTCGGCGCGGCAGGCGCTGGAGGATATCCTCCGCGCCCTTGATCCCGCATTAGCGGTCCAGGTCATTCGCGCCTTCAGCTATTTTTCCCACCTGGCGAACATCGCCGAGGACCACCACCACGTGCGGCGCACCCGCCACCACGCCATCGCCGGATCGAAGCCCCGGCGGGGAACCATCGCCGACGCCCTTGACCGGGCCTTCAGCGCCGGCCTTTCCCCGGCCGAGGTTCGGGCGTTCTTCGACAGCGCCCAGATCAGCCCCGTGCTGACGGCACACCCGACCGAAGTACGTCGGCAAAGCATGATGCACCGCGAGATCGCCATCGCGGACCTGATCGCGCGGCGCGAGCGCACCGACCTGACACCCGATGAACAGCGGGAGGTCGAGGACCGTCTGGCCCGGGCCGTTCTGGTTCTGTGGCAGACCAACCTGCTGCGCCAGACGCGCCTGGATGTCATGGACGAGGTCACCAACGGCCTGACCTACTTTGACCATACCTTTTTCACCGAACTGCCGCGCCTGTTCGCGGAGGTCGAGGACCGTCTTGCTGCGGCCGGCGCCGATACGGACACGGCCGCCCTGCCGTCGTTCCTGATGATCGGCAGTTGGATCGGCGGCGACCGGGATGGCAATCCCTTCGTCGATGCCGACGTCCTGCGGGGCACCCTGCGCCGGCATAGCGAGAAGGCGCTGACCTTCTACCTGCAGGAGGTTCATAAGCTCGGGCAGGAGCTTCCCCTATCCTCGTTGATCGTGGACGTGTCGCCGGCCCTTGCGGAATTCGCCGCCGGGTCGCCGGACACCTCACCGCACCGCAATGCGGAGCCCTATCGCCGCGCCCTTAGTCGCATTTACGCCCGCTTGGCTGCGACGCAGCAGCACCTGAACGGAATCACCCCAGCGCGCGCGCCGCTGGGCGAGGCCGCACCCTACGGCAGCGCCCGCGAGCTGAGCGACGACCTTCGGGTCATTCACGACTCACTTGCGCAGCACGGCTCCCTCGCGTTGACCAAGGGCCGGTTGCGCCATCTGCGCCGGGCCGTCGACTGCTTCGGATTCCACCTTGCCCGCCTTGACCTGCGGCAGGGGTCGGACGTTCACAACGCAACCCTGGCGGAACTGCTGGACGCGGCCGACCCCGGCACTGGCTATCTGGACATGAACGAACAGGCGCGGCGCGATCTTCTCGGCGCCGAACTGCAGCGCCGGCGCCCCCTGATCATCCCGCGCCACGCCTATTCCGTAATGACGGCGAAGGAACTGGCCGTGCTGCGGACGGCCCGCGACGGGCTGGACAGATACGGCGCGGACGCCATCCGCACCGCCATCGTGTCCAACACCCGGGAAGCCTCCGACATCCTATGCCTGGCGGTCCTGTTGAAGGAAGCCGGTCTGATCGACGAGGCGGGGCAGAGCAGCCTCAACCTGGTGCCTTTGTTCGAAACCATCGACGACCTGCGCCGTTCGGTCGAAATCATGGACGCCCTGCTGTCGACGCCCGCCTACCGCCGTCTGGTCGACAGCCGCGACGGGCTGCAGGAAATCATGCTGGGCTATTCCGACAGCAACAAGGACGGCGGCTACGTCACTTCTGGGTGGGAACTGTACAAGGCCGAGACGGGCCTGGTTGATCTGTGCAAACGCCACGGCGTCAAACTGCGCCTGTTCCATGGCCGGGGCGGGTCCGTCGGGCGCGGCGGCGGTCCCAGCTTCGACGCCATCCTGGCGCAGCCGGCGGGTGCCGTCGACGGCCAGATCCGCCTGACTGAACAGGGCGAGATCATCTCGTCCAAATACACCAACCCGGAAGTCGGCCGACGCAACCTGGAAATTCACGTCGCGGCGACGCTTGAGGCCTCGCTGCTGCACCCGTCCGACGGCCCCGTGCCCGAGGCATTCACCGGGGCCATGGATCGGCTGTCAGATCTGGCTTTCCGCGCCTACCGCGACCTGGTGTTCGAGACACCCGGGTTCAACGACTACTTCCGTGCCTCGACCGTCATCGACGAGATTTCGACCCTGAACATCGGATCGCGGCCGGCATCGCGCAAGGCGTCCGGGCAGATCACCGACCTGCGCGCCATCCCCTGGGTGTTCAGTTGGTCGCAATGCCGGATCATGCTGCCGGGATGGTACGGATTCGGGTCGGCCGTTCAGGCCTGGCGGGACGAAGCGGGCGACGGCGCCCTTGACCTGCTGCGCCAAATGCACCGCGACTGGCCGTTCTTTGCCACCTTGCTGTCGAACATGGACATGGTGCTGGCCAAATCGAACATGGCGATCGCCTCGCGCTATGCGGACCTGCTGCCGGACAAGGCCTTGCGCGATACCATTTTCAACCGCATCCGCGAGGAACGCATCGCGACCATCACGGCGCTGTTCGAAATCACCGGCAACGACCGGTTGCTCGCCGGCAATGCGCTTCTCGCCCGATCCATCAAGAACCGCTTCCCTTACATCGACCCGTTGAACCACCTGCAGGTCGACCTGCTGCGCGCCCATCGGGGCGGCGCCGACGACCCCAAGGTGCTGCGCGGCCTGCTGCTCTCCATCAACGGCATTTCGGCGGGCCTGCGCAACAGCGGGTAACCCCGCGGCCCGGGGATCAGGCGAATTTCACGGCCGCGATCGGCGGCAGGCGCGCGTCCAACGCCTGCCAACTGTCGCCCGCGTCCTCGGATATCCAGAACCCGCCCGAGGTCGACCCGAAGGCCAGCCGCTCGCCTGTTTCGTCGACGGCCAGCGCGTGGCGGTAGACCAAGTCATAGGCATGGCGTTGTGGCAGGCCCTTGGACAGAACCTCGAAGGTCTTGCCGCCGTCGCGGGTGCGCGAGACGACCAGCTTACCGTCCTTGGGGATGCGCCGCTCATCCTTTTCCGCCGGCACGAACCAGGCCGTGTCGCCGTCCGTCGGATGGGCCTGCACAGCGAAGCCGAAGCCCGTGGGCTTGGCCGCCGTCACCATCACCCAGTTCTCGCCGCCGTCGGTGGAGCGGAAGATGGCGCTGTGGTGCTGGCACCACATGACGTCGGGATGGGCGGGGCATTGGGCGAGCTGATGGATGTCCTGGGGGATGGGGTCGCCCTGCTGATCCGGCGGCATGTATGCGTTGGTCATGCCCTTGTTGATGACGTTCCAGGTTTTGCCTTCATCCCGCGTCGCCCAGACGCCGCCCGTGGACACGCCGACGGTGACATGGGCGGGGTCGCGGGGATCGACCAGGACCGAGGACAACCCCGGCTGCTCGCCCCCGGCAACGCCGAACCATTGCTTGCGGCCGGGATGCCGCCACAGTTCCTCGACCAGGGACCAAGTTTCGCCCATGTCGTCGGAGCGGAACAGGCCGCCCGGCATGGTCCCGGCGTAAAGCCGCCCCGGCGCACCGCCCGGCGTGAAATTCCAGATACGGCCAAGCGTCCAGGGGTGCGGGTCGTCGTCAGCATCCGCCGGCTTTTCCGGAAAGGTCGGCATGGCCATTTCCGACCATTTGCCCTTGCCGTCGCGGCGCCACAGCTTGGGCCCGAAATGGCCCAGGTCGGGGGCGGCCAGGGTCATGCCATCGATGCTCAGCACGGCGGAAATGGGATCGCCCAGGAAATGGCTGGCGACGATGTCCCAGCCGCCGTTCTTGCGGGCGATTTCAAACAGGCCCTTGCGGGTCGCTACCTGCAACAGATCACTCATCACTCGTTCCTTTTGTTTCAGCCCCCGGCCCCGTCATCCACCGGACAGGGCCTGGAATACGTGGATTTCTTCGTCCGGCCCCACGGGGTCGGTCAATTTCTCGCGGTCCCGGACCGGCTTGCCCGCGACGAACACCGCGACATGACGGCGCAGCGCTCCCTGGTCATCCAGGATGTAGCTTTTCAGCGCCGGATGGTCCGCGAACACGGCGGCCAACGCCGCCCCCAGGGTCGGGGCTTCGGCCCCCACGTCGACACTGGGGGCCGGCAGGAAGCGTTCAAGCTGGCTGGTGAAATGCACGGTCGCCATGGCGCGTCGGTTCACCCGGCCGCCAGAAGGGTGGCGATCTTGTCGAAGCACATGCCCCAGCCCTGGCCGTGCAGGTCGCGCGCTTCGTCGTCGGTGAAAGCTTCGTGGCGCAGGGTCAGGTCCGTGCCGCCGTCCTGTTCCGCCAGGGCCACGGTGACCAGGGTGTCCGCGCCCTTGAAACCGCCGGCTTCCCAGGACCAGGTGAAGACCAGACGGTCCGGTTCGGATATCTCGCGGTACACACCCCACACGCGGTTGACGGTGCCGTCGGGCATGCGGCCTTCGGAAACGAATTCGCCGCCCACGCGCAGGTCGTTGCGGAAGGTGACATCGCTTTCCGGTGCGCAGCCCAGCCAGCGGACGACATGCCGCGGCTCCGTGAACATGCGGAAGACGAGCGCCCTGGGGGCGGCGAACCGGCGCGTGACGATCAGGGCGTCGGCGTCGGTCGAGGCTGTTTTGATCTGTGAGGTCATGGCAGCGACGTCCCTTCAACCGTTGCAATCAGCGAGGTAGCCGCCAAGGCGGTCGAGGCTGGCGCCCCAGCCCTCGCCATGGGCGTCACGGTGGTCTTCCTGGGTGAAGGATTCGTGGCGCAGCGTCAGTTCCGTCTGGCCGTCCTTGTCCGCGAACGTCACCGTGACCAGGGTCTCACCGCCCTGGAAGCCGTCCGTGTTTTCCCAGGACCAGGTGAAGACCAGACGCGCCGGTTCCTCGATCTTGCAGTAGACGCCGGTGATGCGGTGCGTATGACCGTTAGACAATTGCATAACCGCGGTGAATTCGCCGCCGACCCTAAGGTCGTTGGTGAAATCGACGTCGCCCGCTTCGGCGCAGCCCCACCAGCGAACGATATGTTCCGGCTGGGTCCACAGTTTGAACAACAGGGCGCGGGGTGCCGCGAAGGTGCGAGTCAGCAGCAAGGTCGTGCGGGGTGTGTCGAGTTCCGCGGGTTCGATGGAATCCATGTCTGCCCCTCCCCGGGCCAGAAGTTAAGAGTATCGGGTTACTGTTCCAGGTAGGTGTGCAGCCGCTCAAAGGTACCGGACCATCCGCCTTGCATGGCGGGGATGCTCATAGCGAAAATCTGCTGTTCTTCCGCCGTGGCGTTGTGCGGCTCGGCACGCAGGATGATTTCCGTCTCGTCGCCCAGGTCCGTGAACGTGACGACGTTCACGGTCTCAAGCGGCCAGTTGTCGGCGAAGGGGGCTCGGGCGAAAGCCCCCTCCGGGTCGGAAAAGCCGGAAAGATAGATCAGCCGTTCCGGCGCCGTGATTTCCTGGTATCGGAAGATGCCCCACAGCACCCCCATACCCGGCACCGTCATGCGGTAATGGAAGGTGCCGCCCACGCGCAGGTCGACGCGCGAATGCGACATGGTGCTGCCGTGCGGACCGAACCAGTCCGCAAGCTGGCCTTCGTCGGTCCAGGCCTGCCAGACAAGATCGCGGGGCGCCTTGACCCGGCGGGACATCTCGAACACGGACAAGGCGTTAGTGCCGCTCATCGCTGGCATCCTTTTTCTGTATTTCTTCCAAATAGGCTTCAAGCCGGTCGAAGCTCTGCTCCCAGAACCGGCGGTATTCTTCGACCCAGTCAAAGACCGGCTTCAACCCCTCGCCGTTCAAGCGGCAGGGCCGCCATTGCGCCTGGCGGCCGCGTTCGATCAGGCCAGCGCGCTCCAGCACCTTCAGATGCCGGGAGATCGCGGGCATGGACATGGCGAACGGCTCGCTAAGTTCCGACACCGACGCCTCGCCCGAGGCAAGCCGCGCCAGGATGGCCCGACGGGTCGGGTCGGCCAGGGCCTGGAAGGTTTCGCTGAGGGCGTCTGTGCTCATGCTGCATTGGCTTTCTTTATTTAACACATTAGTTAAATACTAAACCGGCGGCGACCTGTCAAGAGCACCTCTGTGACCATTTCGGGTCAGCGCACGGCTTGTGGTTTGAAGCTGCGTTCGGGCGTCACCAGAAGCTCGCGGCGACGGATCACCGGTAGATCCAGATCACTTTCATCGGCCGCTTCCAGCAACCCATGAACCGAGGCCGTGGCCCGCGCCGCCGCATCGCGCAATGCCATGCCGGTGAGCAGATGTCCGATGATCAAGCCCGCGAACACGTCGCCCGCCCCTTTCGCCCGGCGGGTCAGTTTCGGCGCCTCGATCAGCCATTCGCCCTCGTCGTCGACGGCGAGTGTCCCGATCATCAATCCGCCCAGGTTCGGATCTGGGTGATCGGGCACGGAGGTCACGACCACGGCCCCCGTGCCCCGCGCGCGCAATGCATGGGCGGCGGCCACGGCCGTGCCGACGTCGACCACCCGGTCGCCGGTCAGCTGTTCCAGCTCGAAGGCATTAGGCAGGGCCAAATCGGCGCGCGGCAGGGCGTCGCCGCGAAAGAACGGCACCAGGGCGTCGTCCACGTAGATGCCTTCATCCCGGTCGCCCAGGATTGGATCACAGACATAGAATGCCCCGGCGCGCGCCGCCTTGACCCGGTCGACGACACCAAGCGCCGCCCGCGCCGTATCGACCCCGGCCATGTAACCGGTCATCACCGCACGGAAGGCGGGGGTCCCGGCCAGCACCAGGACCGCGTCGGCCAATGCGCGGACTTCTTCGGCGGGCACCCGGCGGCCGGTCACCGTGCGGTGACCCGGATGATTGGACAGCACGACCGTATCCACGGCGGCGACGTCGCGGCCTAGGGACTGCAGCGCCGGCACAACGGCGCTGTTGCCCACGTAGCCCCGGGAAACCCGGGAATGGAAGGACAGAACGGACATGCGCGGAAGCTTGCCACCGGTCGCGGGAACTTGCTAGTGTGCGCCGCAACATAATCATCGCATTTCCGACCCAATTCATTGTCCCAAGGAGAGCTTTCAGATGGCCCCCTCCATTCGGCCCCGCCGTTCCGTTCTGTACATGCCCGGCTCCAACGCCCGCGCCCTGGAAAAGGGCCGCAGCCTGGCCGCCGACGGCCTGATTCTGGACATGGAGGACGCCGTCGCCCCCGACGCCAAGCAGACCGCCCGCGACCAGATCACGGCGGCGATCGCCGAGGGCGGATACGGGGGGCGCGAGTTGATCGTGCGCACCAACGGGCTGGACGGTCCCTGGGGCGAGGACGACCTGAAGGCCGCCGCCAAGATGGGCGCCCATGCGGTGCTGCTGCCCAAGGTCGAAAGCAAGGCCATGGTCGATCAGGCCATCGCCATCCTGGACGGCGCCGGGGCGCCTAAGGACCTGCCGATCTGGGCCATGATGGAAACGCCGCTCGGCATGTTGCACGCCGAGGAAATCGCCTTTTCCAGCCCGCGCCTGCAATGCCTGGTCATGGGCACGTCGGACCTGGCCAAGGATCTGCGGGCACAGCACACGCCGGACCGCATTCCCTTCATGACGTCGCTGGGCCTGTGCATTCTGGCGGCGCGGGCGGCCAAGATCGCGATCCTCGACGGCGTGCATCTGGACTTGGCCGACGACGACGGCTTCGTGGCGTCCTGCCGCCAGGGCCGCGAATTGGGCATGGACGGCAAGACCCTGATCCATCCCAAGACCATCGCCATGGCCAACGAAGCCTTCTCGCCGTCGGAAGATGAAATCGCCTGGTCCAAGCGCATCATCGAGGCCCATGCCGAGGCCGAGAAGGCCGGCAAGGGCGTGGTTCTGGTCGACGGCAAGCTGATCGAAAACCTGCATGTCGAGGGCGCCAAGCAGATGGTCGCCATGGCCGGTGCGATCGCGGCCATGGAACAGGCTGCCCAGGCCGCCGAATAATCTACTTCCCAATCCATACGACCGGAACACCACAGGCCATGAGCGACAAGACAAACCGGGGCAATTTCTTCGAGGACTTCGTCCCCGGCCAGATCCTCCGCCATGCGACGCCGCGCACAGTGACCGAGGGCGAGATCGCGCTCTACACCGCCCTTTACGGCAACCGTTTCGCGCTGCACTCGTCGGACATGTTCGCCATGGCGCTGGGCTACGACGGCATGCCCGTGGACGACATGCTGGTGTTCCACATCGTGTTCGGCAAAACGGTACCGGACATCTCGCTCAACGCCGTGGCCAATCTGGGCTATGCGGACGGGCGATTCGGGGTGCCCGTCTATCCGGGCGACACGCTGAGCGCCCAATCCGAAGTCATCGGCGTAAAGGAAAATTCCAACGGCAAGACCGGCGTCGTCTGGGTCCGCACCACGGGCACCAACCAGCGCGGCGAGGAAGTTCTCTCCTACGTGCGCTGGGTGATGGTCCGCAAGGGCGACGAAGCCGCGCCGGCACCAGTAACCCAAGTGCCAGACCTGCCCGACGCCGTCGCCGCCGAGGATTTGGCCGTGCCAGAAAGCCTGAACCTTGCCGTCTATGACGAGATCGCCGCCGGCAGCCCCCATTTCTGGGACGACTACGCGGCCGGTGAGAAGATCGACCATGTCGACGGCATGACCCTGGAAGAAGCGGAGCACATGCTGGCGACGCGGCTTTACCAGAACACCGCCAAGGTGCATTTCGACCTGCATGCGCAATCAGGCGGGCGGTTCGGCAAGCGCCTGATCTACGGCGGACATATCATCTCCCTCGCCCGGGGCCTCAGCTACAACGGCCTAGCCAACGCCTTCCACATCGCCGCCATCAACGGCGGACGGCACGTCGCGCCATCCTTCGCGGGCGACACGGTCTATGCCTGGTCGGAAGTCCTGGACAAGGCCGCCCTGCCCGACCGCGACGATGTCGGCGCGCTCCGCCTGCGTCTGGTCGCGGCCAAGGATCATCCCTGCGCCGATTTCCCGCTGAAGGATGGCGACAACAAGGATAACCCGGCCGTGGTTCTGGATTTCGATATCTGGGCACTGATGCCGCGCCGGGCCTAATCCGTCACCCGGACGTCCATTCACGTCCGTTATTTGGCCCGCCCTGTCTTCCCCCTTATCCGCGCGCGAGCAAACTGTTCGCACGAATTGATCGGCGTATTGTTATTTTAACATTTGTTATGTTATAACATTTTGCGCATCAATTTTCGCGCAAATGATAATTATTATTATCTATGCCATCCCGGCTCATGATAAGAACGATTCGCAAATAAGACGCGACGTCGCCGCGCAAAGACCACCAAAGGGGTTACGAATGACCAAAATCAACCGACGTTTCACATCCATCATGCTGGCCTCGACGGCGCTGGTCGCCGGCCTGGGCTTGGTGTCCGCACCAGCGTCCGCAGGGTCCATCAAGAACAACAGCCCCGTAGAACTGACCATCGGCGGGCAACTGAACCGCGCGTTCCTTTACGTCAATGACGGCGAGGAAGGCATGTACCGCCATGTCGACAACGAGAACGATTCGACGCGGATGTTTCTCAATGCCGACGGCAAGATCAATGAAGACTGGTCGGTGGGCACGCAATTCATCGTGCTGATGCGCTCCAACCCGTCGAACGAGATGAGCGCCTCCACGGAATCCGCAGGTGCAGGAAGCTTCGAGGAAGAAGCCGCCGAAGTCTATTTCACCCACAGGCGTCTCGGCACCTTGTGGCTGGGTCAGGGCGACACGGCGACCAACGGCATCTCAGAAACCGACCTGTCCGGGACTGGCGTCGCGGGCTATTCGTCGGTTGGCGACGTGGCCGGCGGTTTCGCCTTCGTCACCTCGGCCACGGGGGCCCGCTCGACGGCGACGATCGGTGGCTCGGCGGACAATCTCGACGGCCTCAATGTGGCCGATCGCATCCGCTACGATTCGCCCGAGATCAATGGCTTCCATCTGTCCACGAGCCTGTTGGACAATGGTATCATCGACGCCGCCCTGTACTATTCCGGCGACATCTCGGGCATCACCGTCGAAGCCGCGGCCGGCTGGTACAATGGGTCAGGCAATACGGACGCCTTCACGGACGGGGTTTCGGGCTCGGTATCGGCGCTTGCGCCGAGTGGCTTCAGCCTGACGCTGGCCGCAGGGACCAAGTCATCCGCAACCCAGGGCCGCGACGATCCGAAATTCTATTACGGTAAGGTCGGTTATCAGGCGAAGCTCAATACCTTCGGCACGACCGCCTTCGCCGTCGACCTGGGACGGTTCGAGGATTCGGCGCAGAACGGCGACACCCTCGACACCTTCGGCGCCCAGGCGGTGCAGGAGATTGAAGGGACCGGCTCCAGCGTCTATGTCGCCTACCGCTATCACACGCTTGATCGCAGCGGCACCGACTTCGACGCCATCCACTCGATCATGACCGGGGCATACGTGGCCTTCTAATTCCAGGACTTCCGATCAAGGAATACCCAACGGGCCCCGTCAATCGGGGCCCGTTTCCTTTTCCGGGGCCTGGGCCCGACGGCAACGGGCGGCGGCCATCAGCGTGATGGCACCGAAAATTCCCGCGAACAGTGTCATGGCGAGAACCCCGTCATATCCGGCGACCAGCCAGACCAGCCCCGCCAGGCCGGGGGCGAGGGCGGAAAATCCGATATAGGGCATGGCCAGAATTCCGGCGATGACACCATAGCGCCTTCGGCCCAGAAGTTCGGCGACGATGACCGGGCGGGTGATGCTCATGACCCCATTACCGGCCCCCTGGAACAACACGAAAACGACCAGCAGGCCGGGCACCGCATGGGCCCCCAGCAAGGCCGCCGAGGCGATCGCCATGGCCAGCAGACTGACGGCTGCAATAGGCGGTGCCGAGGTCACGTGGCGCTGCACGGCAAGCACGCAAAGCCGGCCTGCGACCTGCATGGGCCCGATCATCGATGCAGCCAGAACCGCCGTTTCCGGCCCGACGCCGCGTTCCGCCAGCAACGGCAACATGTGGGAAATGATGGCGAAATGATTGAACGCCATCATGGCGTAGGCCACGGCGAGCAGCCAGAACACGATATTCCGCGCCAGGTTCAGTGGCTTTCCCGTATTCGCCGCCGCATCTTCGGTCGGGGCCGGGGCTTCTTTGCCATGGTGGGCCAGACCATAGAACAGCAGCGGCACGCAGACGAAAGCCGCCAGACCGGCAAACACCAGCACCACGTTGCGCCAGCCCATGATCGCGTCCAGGGTATGGACCGTCGGGAACGCCACCGTGCCGGCAAACCCGGCGACCAGGGTGACGATGGTGATCGCCTGGCGCGATCGGTCGCCCATGATCCGGGTCAGGATCGCGAAACAGGGTTCATACAGGCAACCGGCCATGATCACGCCGATCCCGGCCCAGACGGCATAGAATTCCCACAATTCGGTCACCCGCGACAGCGCCACCAGCATCACCGCCCCCATGAAGGCGGAGCCGATGAACAGGCGCCGGCCGTGTCCATGATCGATCAGGCGCCCGGCGACGGGGGCAAGGAAGGCGGAGACCAGAAGCGCCGTGGTCAAAGCGCCCGCGATTTCCAACTTGGTCCAAGGAAATTCCTGTTCCCAAATGCCCAGCAAGGCCGGGAACAGATAGTAGAAACCGGCCCACAACAGGGTTTCCGCCACGGCGAGCGGCCAGACAACGCGGCGGAACGTATCACCAGACGCCACGGGGATACTCCTTGGTGGGCAACGGCGGAAACGCGGGCGGACGCCCACTGCATTTGTTTAGACCAATTTTCTCATGGAAGCAAAACAAGGGGGCCAACCAAGCGGATGCGCTTATTCCATAAGAAGAGGCGTCAGGGATACAGGTCCTGGGACACCTGCATCTCGTGCCGACAAGCGACACACCTGACACCTCTCTTGGAGCCGGCCAGGCTCCACGCTTACGAAAAACGCCTATCCGCCTGTGAAAACCCTTCCTCCCGCGGCCGCACCCTGGGCAGAGATCGAACCCCGGGACGATGGGTTTTTGGACTTGCGACCGGCGCGCGTTCGAAAACGTGCCCCGGGCCTGGGCCCTACGGCGGGATGCCGGACTGCGGCTGATACCGGCTCTCCCTCCCTCCGGATCGGCGAAGCGAAGCTTCGTCTTTCTTTCGGGTGGCCCGGCCGGACGGCCGGGACCATGGCGACGCCTTTCAAAGCGCGCAACATCATGGTCTTGGCATATGTGTCGCGGCAACGCGGAAACCTGGGGATGAGCGGCGAAAGTTGTGCATAACTCCCGTATCTTCCCACATTTCATCCACAGGTTTTCCCCAGGCGATCAAGGACATTCCACCTAACCCATTGAAAGGTTACGGAACCACCATATCGCCGCCGCCAAAACCGCGACGGCACGATCTGCATCGAGACGTGCGAGCACCAATGGGATTTATTGTGGGATACAAAAGACCATATACCATAAGTATCTGAAATCGTGACATATCCAATCGCCAACAGACGTTTGCGCAATTGCGAAATAGGCGTTAGGTTTGCCGCGGATTCATCACTAGGCGAGGTTCTCCCATGGCGCGTCGTGAACGGCCCCTGTCGCCCCATCTGCAGGTCTATCGGCCGCAAATCACTTCCGTACTGTCGATCACGCATCGCATGACCGGCATCGCCCTTGCGGGGGGCATCCTGATCCTGACCTATTGGCTGACGGCCGCGACCTACGGCGCCGACGCCTTCGCCGCCGCGCAGGCGGTCATTGGGTCCTGGGTCGGCCAGGTGGTTCTCTGGGGACTTCTGTTCTCTCTTTATTATCATTTGGGCAACGGCATCCGGCACCTGATGTGGGACGCCGGGTCTGGCTTCGACCTGCCGTCGGTCCGGCGCACGGGCATGCTGGTCGTGCTGTTCGCCATCGTCATGACGGCGGCGACGCTCGGTTGCGCCTACTTCGTGATCGGAGGTTAAGCCCATGGAAATGCGATCCCCCCTTTCCCGCGTGCGCGGTCTGGGTGCGGCCCACGAAGCCGTCGCCCATTGGTGGGCCCAGCGCTTGACCGGCATCGCCCTGGTGCCGCTGACCCTGTGGTTCATCTGGGCCATGTCCGGACTTCTCGGCGCTGACCTTGCGGCCATGAAAGCCTGGATCGGCACAGGACAGAACGCGGTTCTGCTGATCCTGCTGATCGTCGCCGGCATGCATCATGCGCAGCTTGGCCTGCAGGTCGTGATCGAGGATTACGTCCATGCCGAAGGCCCCAAGACCGCGTCGCTGATCCTTGTCAAACTGGGCGCCGTGTTCCTTGGCGTCATCAACATCTTCGCCGTCCTCAAGCTGACCTTCGGGAGCTGATCCGAAATGCCGAAAGCCTACGAACTCACCGATCATAAATACGACGTCGTCGTGCTGGGCGCCGGCGGCGCCGGGCTGCGGGCGACGCTGGGCATGGCGGCGGCGGGACTGAAGACCGCCTGCATCACCAAGGTATTCCCGACCCGGTCCCACACGGTCGCGGCCCAGGGCGGGGTGTCGGCAGCGCTCGGCAACCTGGATGAAGACCATTGGGAATGGCACATGTACGACACCGTCAAGGGCGCCGATTGGCTGGGCGACCAGGACGCCATCGAATACATGTGCCGCGAGGCCGTGCCGGCGGTGATCGAAATGGAACACTTCGGCATGCCGTTTTCCCGCACCGACGACGGGCGAATCTACCAGCGTCCCTTCGGCGGCCACATGCGTAATTTCGGCGAGGCCCCGGTGCGCCGCGCCTGCGCCGCCGCCGACCGCACCGGCCATGCCATGCTGCACACCCTGTATCAGCAGTCATTGGCCCATAACGCGGAATTCTTCGTCGAATATTTCGCCCTCGACCTGATCATGAGCGACGACGGCGTGTGTGAAGGCGTCGTCGCCTGGAACCTGGACGACGGCACCATCCATACCTTCCGCGCCCATCAGACCGTGATGGCGACGGGCGGTTACGGCCGGGCCTATTTCTCCTGCACCTCGGCCCATACCTGCACGGGCGACGGCAACGCCATGTTCGCGCGCGCCGGCCTGCCGCTGGAAGACCACGAATTCGTGCAGTTCCACCCGACCGGCATCTATGGCGCCGGCTGCCTGATTACCGAGGGGGCGCGCGGCGAAGGCGGCTACCTGACGAATTCCGAGGGCGAGCGTTTCATGGAACGTTACGCACCGACGGCCAAGGACCTGGCGTCCCGCGACGTCGTGTCCCGCGCCATGACCATGGAAATCCGCGAAGGCCGCGGCATCGGCGACAACAGCGATCACATCATGCTGCACCTGGAGCATCTGGGGGCGGACACGCTGATGAAGCGCCTGCCCGGGATCACGGAAACGGCCAAGATCTTCTCCGGCGTCGACGCCACGAAGGAACCGATCCCCGTGCTGCCGACCGTGCACTACAACATGGGCGGCATTCCGACCAACTACATGACCGAGGCCCTGAACCCCACGGACGACGATCCGGACGCGGTCAGTCCCGGCATCATGGCCGTCGGTGAATGCGCCTGCGCCTCCGTGCACGGAGCCAACCGGCTGGGCACCAACTCGCTGCTCGACCTGATCGTGTTCGGCCGCGCCGCCGGTCTGCGCGCCGCCGAAACCATCAAGCCGGGCTCGCCGCTGCGCCCTTATCGCTCGGGCTGCACGGACAAGGCGCTGGAGCGGCTCGACCGCATCCGCCATTCCTCGGGCAGCACCAAGGTCGCCGAGATTCGCGACGCCATGCAGCGCACCATGCAGAACGACGCCGCCGTCTACCGCACGTCGAAGACGCTGAAGGAAGGCTGCGAGAAGATGGACGCGGTTTGGAAATCCAAGGAAGACATGCGCATCGAGGACCGCTCCATGATCTGGAACTCGGACCTGGTCGAAGCCTTGGAACTGGAAAACCTGCTGATCTGCGCCAAGGCGACGATCCATTCGGCGGAAGCCCGCCACGAAAGCCGCGGCGCCCAGGCCCACGAGGATTATCCCGACCGCGACGACGCCAACTGGATGAAGCACACGCTCGCCTGGGTCAACGAGGACGGGTCCGTGCGTCTCGACTACCGGCCGGTCCACACCTGGACCCTGACCGACGAGGTCCAGTACATCGAGCCCAAGGCTCGCGTGTACTAAAAGAAGGAAGGAACGCAGCACATGGTCGAATTCAACCTTCCCGCCAACTCGCGCATTACCGAGGGCAAGACCGTCAAGGCCGCCCCCGACGCGACCAATATCCGCAAGTTCAAGGTCTACCGCTGGGATCCGGACACGGACGACCTGCCCAGGGTCGATACCTACGAGGTCGATCTCGACCGTTGCGGGCCGATGGTCCTGGATGCCCTGATCAAGATCAAGAACGAGATGGATTCGACCCTGACCTTCCGCCGGTCCTGCCGCGAGGGGGTCTGCGGGTCCTGCGCCTTCAACATCGACGGCACCAACACCCTGGCCTGTACCAAGGCCATCGAGGACATCAAGGGCGACGTGAAGATCTATCCGCTGCCGCACATGCCGGTGATCAAGGATCTGGTGCCTGACCTCAACGTGCCCTATGCGCAGCTGAAATCCATCGAACCCTGGCTGCAGGCCGACACGCCGGCGCCGACCCGCGAACGCCTGCAAAGCCCGGAAGAGCGCGAAAAGCTCGACGGCCTGTGGGAATGCATCCTGTGCTTCTGCTGCCAGACGTCCTGCCCGAGCTACTGGTGGAACGGCGACCGCTACCTCGGCCCGGCTATTCTGCTGCAAAGCTACCGCTGGATCGCCGACAGCCGCGACGAGGCCACGGGCAAGCGGCTCGATAACCTGAACGATCCGTACCGGCTGTACCGCTGCCACACCATCATGAACTGCACCAACACCTGCCCGAAGCACCTGAACCCGGGCCTGGCGATCGCGGAAATCAAGAAATCAATCGCGGCGCGGCAGTAGGTTTCATTCAATTTCGCCAACGAAAAGCCCGCCTTATGGCGGGCTTTTTGCTGTCCGACCTTAAGCGTCCTACTCAGTCGTAGGACGGCGTGCCGTGCGGGTCCTCGGGCTCCAGCGTGATGTCGCTGGTGATGTCGTGGCTCAGGCCCAGTTCGGGAATGCTGAGGGTCACCTTGGCGGTCACACCGCCATCTTCGGCCAGCTTGCCGGACGCAAGAGCGGCACGCACCGCACCCTCGATCTCGCGCTGGCTGGTCACGCCGACCTGTTTCAGGAATTTCCTGATCTGCATGTTGAAGTGTTCTTCGTCCATCGGTCCCTCCGTCGTCCGGGCGCGCCCATCCGCCATTGAACGGGCTGTCCCATTGCATCCTGGCAACCTAGGCCGTGCCCCGCGCCCGGGCAACGGCCAAAGCGGCCCTTTTCATTTCATGGAAATGGTCCTTTCATAGGCCCCATTCCAGGCCTAAACGGAAATCCGGCGCAGCCTGGGCCGCCCCCCGACGACTTGAAGGACCACCATCATGTACCGCCCCAAGATGTTCGACATTACCGACGTCACCGACATGCACGGAATTATCCGCGCCAACGGCTTCGCCGCCCTGGTGACGGCGGGCAACCAGGGCATGACCGCAAGCCATATTCCCCTGCACCTGATGGATGACGGGGAATTCGGTTTGTTGTGGGGACACCTGGCCAAGGCCAACGACCAATGGCAGGCCTTCGACGGCACGGCCGAGGCCATGGCCATTTTCGGCGGCCCGCACACCTATATTTCGCCGAGCTGGTACGTAACGGAAAAGTCCGTGCCGACCTGGAACTACGAAGCCGTGCATGCCTACGGCCGACCCAGAGTGATGGCTGACCCGGATCAGGTGATACGCCGGTTGGCGTCATTGACGGCGCAATACGAAGACGGCAAACCGCCGCCCTGGACCATGGACGGCCTGCCCGATGATTTCGTACGCGCGCAGTTGAAGGGCATTGTCGCCTTCGAAATGCGGATCGAGCGCCTGGAAGGCAAACGCAAGATGAGCCAGAACCGCAAGCCGGAGGATGCCCAGGGCGCCATCGACGGCCTGAAGGCAACGGGTGGCAAGGTCGAAAATCAGGTCGCCGAGATCGTCGCCAAAGCCAACAAGGACCGGCTTTAGGATCTGCGGAACGGCTGAACCAGCAGGTCGGTGAGCCGTAATTTTTGCGGGTCACGATAATCGCCGACGCCGATCGCCATGGCGTCGTGGCCATCGCGGGGCTGGGCCCGGTAAGTGCCGAACAGACGGTCCCAGACCGACAGGTTGAAGCCGAAATTGCTATCCGTCTCGTCCCGATGGACGGAGTGGTGAACCCGGTGCATGTCCGGCGTCACAAGGACCTGGCGCAGGACAGCGTCGAGCCCCAATGGCAGACGCAGGTTCGCATGGTTGAACAGGGACGTCGCGTTCAACACGACCTCGAACACCACCACGGCCGCCGCCGGCGCTCCTAAGGCCAGGACCAATCCGACCTTGATCGCGATCGACAGCAGGATTTCCAGCGGGTGAAAGCGCACGCCCGTGGTCGCATCAATGGCCAGGTCCGTGTGATGCACCCGGTGCAGGCGCCACAGCACCGGAATGTGGTGAACGGCCACATGCTGGGCATAGATGGCGAGGTCCATCAGCAGCAGAGCCACCCAGAAAGCCATCCAGCCGTCCAGCCCGAGCAGGGGAAACAGCCCCCAGCCCCGATCCGCCGCGAGCACCGCCGCCGCCACGGGCAGGAAGGCCGGCAGCGCCCAGGCCACGGCACGCACGGCCAGGGTATCGACCACGACCAGGGCCGCGTTACGCGGCCACCGTTGTGCCCGGCCCGTGTCCGGGCGGCGCGGCCACAGGGCTTCCGCCGTCGCCATGGCGATCAGCATACCGGCGAAGCAGCCCAGCCGTAGCAGAGGCTCATGGGCCGAGATGAAGTCGTTGAGCGCAGTCATGCCTTGGTCTTCGATTACCTGATCAATGGCCGGGGGGAATCCGGCATCGGGCCTGTTTCCCGTTCCGAATTGGGATACGGTTGTAGTATGGTGCGTTTTCCCCCGGGCGGCCAGCAGGGCCACGGAAACGTGATACCCGGGGGGACGCGCCGCACCCAGCCGCACCAGGGTCGGCCGCCAACCTGGGAAGTGGTGCCTGGGAACGGATCCGGGGAAAGGGTCCGGGGAAAGGGAACGGATGAACCTTAATTCGCTTCTGCACGCCCGCGCCGATGCAGGAAACCCCGTGCGCGTCGGCGTGATCGGCGCCGGCAAGTTCGGCTCCATGTTCCTCAGCCAAGCCCTGCATCATCCGGGCTTCCACGTCGTCGGCGTCGCCGACCTGAACCCCGCGACGGCGGAAAAGGCCCTGTTGAACACGGGTTGGCCGAAGGAACGGATCACCCGCCATTCCGCCGCCAAGGCGCTCAACAAGGGCATGACCTTCGTCACCGACGACGCCCTGTCGCTGATCGAACACGGCGGCCTGGAAGTCGTCGTCGAGGCCACGGGCATCCCCGAGGTCGGCATCAAACATGCGCTCGCCGCCTTCAGTCGCGGCCGCCACGTGGTCATGGTCAATGTCGAAGCCGATGTCCTGGCCGGCCCGCTGCTGGCCAAAAAGGCGGCCGAGATGGAGGTCGTCTACTCCATGGCCTACGGCGACCAGCCGTCGCTAATCTGCCAGCAGGTCGACTGGGCCCGCACCATCGGGCTTGAGGTCGTCGCCGCCGGCAAGGGCACCCTGTACATGCCGGAATTCCACGCATCGACGCCGGATACGGTCTGGTCCCATTACGGACTGACCCCCGAGCGCGCCAAGGAAAGCGGCATGAACGCCAAGATGTTCAATTCCTTCCTCGACGGCACCAAATCGGGCATCGAAATGGCCGCCGTCGCCAATGCGACCGGCCTGACCCCGGCGCCGCACGGGCTCGACTTTCCGGCCGTGCCGGTGGATGAGCTGGCCTCGACCCTTATTCCGAAAGAGGCCGGTGGCCAACTGCACCACAAAGGCCAGGTCGAAGTGATTTCAAGCCGCGAACGCTCGGGCGAGGATCTGGAAAACGATCTGCGCTGGGGCGTCTATGTGGTGTTCGAAGCGCCGACCGACTACGTCAAGCGCTGCTTTTCCGACTACGGCATGATCACCGATGCCGGGGGCGGCTATTCCGCCCTGTGGCGGCCCTATCACCTGATCGGCCTGGAACTGGGCGTGTCCGTCGCCTATGCGGCAATCTTGAAGCAGCCAACGGGGGCGTCGACCCAGTTCGTCGGCGATGTCGCCGCCTGTGCCAAGCGCGACCTGCGCGCCGGCGAGGAACTGGACGGCGAAGGCGGATTTACCGTCTGGGGCAAGCTGATGCCCGCCGCCGACAGCCTGCGCACCAAGGCCCTGCCCATCGGGCTGGCGCAAAAGGTAAAATTGAAACGCCCCATCAAACAGGGCGCCATCGTCACCTGGGACGATGTGGACCAGGACCGGACGGACGCCACCTACCAGTTCCGCCGCGAGATGGAGGCCCTGTTCGGCCCCGCGCCGAAGACCCCGGCGGGTGCGCCACCGGCCACACCCGGTGCCGCTTCGGGTGGCGGGACTGCATCCGGCCCCACGAAGCCCAAGGACAACCAGGTCGCCGCGGCAAGGAACTGACCCCTGCACGATTTCCAAAGACAAGAAAGGTGACCGCAGGTGTCGATCATCCGCACCCCGCAGGAAGCCTATGACGCGCTGATCAAAAACGGCGACGTGCGTCCCGACCCTGCCCAAGCCCATGCCATCAAGCGCCTGCAGGACCTGTCCGAACGGTTGCAAGGGTATGGCTCCCAGATGGGTCGT
This sequence comes from bacterium SCSIO 12827, assembly GCA_024397995.1. NCBI lineage: Bacteria > bacterium SCSIO 12827. The sequence continues at coordinate 3,342,418 of CP073746.1, forward strand.
TCCGGCTGGGCCGCGCGCCTGGGCTTGGGCGGACGCAAACAACCCCCACCCAAGGGCATCTACATGTGGGGCGGCGTTGGCCGCGGCAAGACCATGTTGATGGACCTGTTCTTCGAACACACCCCGGTCGAGGCCAAGAAGCACGTCCATTTTCACGCCTTCATGCAGGAGGTCCATCGCCGCATCCACGCCTTCCGCGAAGCCCAGAAGGCGGGCAAGGTCGGCGAGGAAAAGGACCCTCTGCCGGCGCTTGCCCGGGTCATCGTCGATCAGGCTTGGCTTCTTGCCTTCGATGAATTCCACGTTACCGACATCGCCGACGCCATGATCCTGGGCCGCCTGTTCGAAACCCTGTTCGAACAGGGCGTGGTCGTTGTCGCGACGTCGAACCGGCACCCCAAGGACCTGTACAAGGACGGCCTGCAGCGCGAACGATTCGTGCCGTTCATCGAGACGTTCATCAATAAGATGGAGGTCATCGAGCTGGATTCCGGCACCGATTACCGCCTGCAACGGCTGCAGGAATTGGACATTTACATCACCCCCAATTCGGCCGAAGCGGACAGGAAGCTTGAACGGGCCTTCCGCGACCTGACCGTGGGCATGGAACCGCGGGCCGTGACGCTGGCCGTCAACGGCCGGTCGATCGACATTCCGCTGGCCGCCGAGGGCGTTGCCTTCACCACGTTTTCGGATCTCTGCGCGCGGCCGCTGGGAGCCGGCGACTATCTGGCGATCGCGGAAAAATTCCATTCCGTGGTGATGAACGGGGTGCCCAGGCTGGGTCCGGAAAAGCGCGATCAGGCCAAACGTTTCGTGACCCTGATCGACGCGCTGTACGACGCCCGCGTCAATTTCATCTGCGCCGCCGACGCGCCGCCCACGGAGCTTTACACACAAGGTGACGGCGCGTTCGAGTTCGAACGCACGGTCTCGCGCCTGATTGAAATGCAGTCGCCCGAGTACATCGCCCAGCCCCACGGCAACGGTGTTTAGGGCAAATTGCCACCCGTGCCGTCCAGGCACAGGTGTCATGCAATTGAAAAATACAGATTGACCCGACACCTTGTTCTGGTTTTCTTAAGGTCTGAACCTATATTAGGGTTCAGAGACCCCCTCCGAGGCTGGCCCCGATGCCGCTGGCCGGGGGAAGACGTTTCAAGGAGCTTTCAGGCAATGGCCGCCGATATGACCCCATTGATCGTGCCCGATACGGTGATCCCGGCGGGCCCCGAGGCAATCTCGTGGACGGACGTCGACCCGAATATCGACCTGTGGGCGGAAATCGACCGGCTGCGCAAGGAAAAGAACGCCGTCATCCTGGCCCACTATTACCAGGACCCGGAAATCCAGGATCTGGCCGATTTCGTGGGCGATAGCCTCGACCTGTCGCGCAAGGCGGCGGCCACGGAAGCCGATATGATCGTGTTCTGCGGCGTGCGCTTCATGGCCGAAGTCGCCAAGATTCTGAGCCCGACCAAGACCGTCGTGCTGCCCGATCTGGAAGCCGGCTGTTCGCTGGAAGAAAGCTGCCCGCCCGACGACTTCGCCAAGTTCGTCGCCCAGCACCCGGACCACATCGTGGTCACCTACATCAATTCATCGGCCCGGGTGAAGGCCCTGTCGGACGTCATCGTGACCTCGTCCAACGCCGAACACATCGTGCGCAACCTGCCGGCCGACCGGCCGATCCTGTTCGCGCCGGACAAGCATCTGGGGTCCTACATCCAGCGCCAGACGGGCCGCGACATGATTTTCTGGAACGGCGCCTGCGTCGTCCACGACATGTTCTCGGAACGCGAACTGGTCAAACTGAAGGCGCGCCACCCGGACGCCCCCGTTGCTGCTCATCCGGAATGCCACGAGGGCATCCTGAAGCACGCGGACCATGTCGGCTCGACCCGCTCGATCCTCGATTACGTGGTCGAGCATCCCGCCGATACGGTGATCGTCGCCACGGAACAGCACATCTTCCACCAGATGCAGAAGTCGGCCCCCGGCAAGACCTTCCTGGCCGCCCCGGGTGCGGACGGCACCTGCAACTGCGCCAACTGCCCCTATATGGAGCTGAACACCCTGGAAAAGCTGTACCTGTCCATGGTCAACGAAGCGCCTCGGGTGGAAATCAACGAGGATCTGCGCCTCAAGGCCCTGAAGCCGCTGGAGAAGATGTTGGAGATGTCGCCACCGGCCAAGGCGAACCAGGAAACCAAAAGCCAGAACGGTAAAGGCAAGGCCGCGGCCTGATCGCCGCCGCCCGCCTGTCCAGCCCAAAGCAGATGACCTTCGCCCCCCCTGATCCGGCCGACATCAAGGCCGTCGTCGACGCCGCGCTGACCGAAGACATCGGCGAAGGCGACGTGACGACCCGCGCCACGGTGCCCGCCGGCACACAGCTGACCCTCGACCTCAACACCCGCCAGGACATCGTCGTCTGCGGCATGCCGGTGGCGCTGGAAGTATTCCGCCGTCTTGCCCCCGACGCCGTTGTCGAGGTCTTCGTCAAGGACGGGGATCATGTGGCCAAGGGCACCCATCTGGCGCGCCTTACCGGCACGGCTCAGGGCTTGTTGTCGGCGGAACGCACGGCCTTGAACCTGCTGCAGAAGCTGTCCGGCATCGCGACCATGACCCGCCAGTACGTCGACGCCATCGACGGCACCGGGGCGGTGCTGCTGGATACGCGGAAAACCATTCCCGGCCTGCGCGGCCTGTCGAAATACGCCGTGCGTGCCGGCGGCGGCACCAATCACCGCATGCGGCTGGACGACGGCATCCTGATCAAGGACAACCATGTCGCGGTCTGTGGCGGATCGGTCGGCGAGGCCGTGACGCGGGCCAAGAACGCGAACACCGGGCTTGAGGTGCGCTGCGAATGCGACACGCTTGATCAGGTCCGCGAAGCGGTCGACGCGGGGGCGGACTCGCTGCTGCTCGACAACATGCCGCCGCCCGTCCTGCGCGAGGCCGTGGCCTGGGTCGCCGGGCGCGTGCCGCTGGAGGCCTCGGGCGGGGTCAAGCTCGACACCATCCGCGCCATCGCCGAGACGGGGGTCAATTACATCTCTGTCGGTGGCATCACGCAGAGTGCGCCCGCCGTCGACATCGGGCTTGATTTGGCCGAGTAGCTTTCACTTCTTCTGAATTCAACGCCGCACGCAGGCGGCCTGCGTATTGTAACGCACGCCGACCATGCCTTCGGCATCGGCAAAGCGATGGGCGAGACCAAGGATCGCCGCGCGGGCGGCTTCCTCTCCGTGCACCTCTTTATAGGGCGTCATCTTGGACCGCGACAGCATCAGCCCGGTGAAGCCTTCCGGCGTCAGACGCCAGGTCCAGGGATGGACGATCTCGGTCACGTCTTGCGCCCAGGCGAGCGCATGCAGTTCCGCCATCAGGTCCCAGCTGCGATAATTCCGCCAATAGCCCTCGACCGAGGTTTCGACCTCGGTCTCGAAGGCTGCCATCAGCGGATCGTCATAGAGATCGCGGTTATTGTAGAGGATCACCATCGCCCCGCCCGGCGCCAGGGCCCGCGCCGCATCGGCATAAAACCGGGGACGGTCAAACCAATGGGCCGCCTGCGCCGCCAGCAAAAGTCCGACAGCGCCGTCGCCGAATGGCAGGGCCTCTGCCGTGCCCTTCACCACCGAAACGTCCGGCCGGTCGGCCAGCGCCGCTTCCGCCTGGGTGCGCATGTCGTCGTTGGGCTCCACCACCTGAGCGGTCCAGGCATCCCCGCCGCCCTCGGCCAGAATCGCCAGCATGGCTCGGGTCGAGATCCCCGTGCCGCCGCCGATATCGGCCAACAGACGCGGCACACCGGGGGTTTCCGCCCAATAGGCCCGCACAGCCGCAAGGGCTTCCGCGGGATAGCTCGGTCGGAATTTCTCGTAGGTTTCGGCCAGGCCGGTGAAGCGGGTCGTGTTGTCCGGAGGGGCGATCTCGATCATTGCACAACTATAGCGCCAGAGCCGCGGGGGACGCATCGCCGGAACACTTGGCAGGCACAGAATTTTTTCATCACCCGGCGGGAACAGGCTTGCCGAGATGAAATCCCTGTGGGATATTGTATACCAGATTGTAACACCAAGGGGTGGGCAGCCAGTCCCGGTTGCCCTGGGGATCGTTTCGCGCTACGAACAGTTTGAGATTCTTGGGGTTCTTGGGGAGTTCCGGGACAAATCCCAATGTCCCGATCCGGAATCCAGGTAATCGCATCACCACAAACGACTCGCGGCAAGGGATTTAAAAATGGCACGCAACAAAATCGCGCTCATCGGCGCCGGTAACATCGGGGGCACGCTGGCCCATCTGGTCGGCCTCAAGGAACTGGGCGACGTAGTGCTTTTCGACATCGTCGACGGCATTCCCCAGGGCAAGGCCCTGGACATCGCTGAATCGGGCCCCGTCGAAGGCTTTGATTCCAACATGAAGGGTGCGAACAGCTACGCCGCCATCCGCGGCGCCGATGTCTGCATCGTCACCGCCGGCGTCGCCCGCAAGCCGGGCATGAGCCGCGACGACCTGATCGGCATCAACACTTCCGTCATGCAGTCCGTGGGTGCGGGCATTAAGAAGTACGCGCCCAACGCCTTCGTCATCTGCATCACCAACCCGCTCGACGCCATGGTTCAGGTCCTGCGCGATGCCTCGGGCCTGCCCCACCGCAAGGTCGTCGGCATGGCCGGCGTTCTGGACAGTGCGCGGTTCCGCCATTTCCTGGCCGAGGAATTCAAGGTTTCCGTCGAAGACGTCACCGCCTTCGTTCTGGGTGGTCACGGCGACAGCATGGTGCCGTCGGTGCGCTATTCCACGGTCGCCGGCATTCCCGTGCCCGACCTGATCAAGATGAAGTGGACGACCCAGGAAAAAATCGACGCCATCGTCCAGCGCACCCGCATGGGCGGCGGCGAGATCGTCGCGCTGCTGAAGACCGGCTCCGCGTTCTACGCGCCTGCGTCTTCCGCCATTCAAATGGCCGAAAGCTACCTGAAGGACAAAAAGCGCGTCCTGCCCTGCGCCGCCTATCTGTCGGGCGAATACGGGGTTAAGGGCATGTACGTCGGCGTGCCGACGGTGATCGGCGCCCGGGGTGTCGAGCGCATCGTCGAGATCCAGTTGGATGCCGACGAGAAGGCCATGTTCAAGGCATCGGTTTCGGCCGTGAAGAGCCTGGTCACCGTGACCCAGCGTCTGATGAAGAAGGCTGCCGCCGCGGCCAAGAAGGCGCCGGCCAAGAAAAAGGCACCGGCGAAGAAAAAGGCGCCGGCGAAGAAAGCTGCGGCGAAAAAGCCGGCCGCCCGCAAGGCCCCGGCGAAGAAGGCCGCCGCACCGGCGGCCGCTTCCACGCCGCCGACGAAGTCGTAGTGAACAACCGCCCGCGCCCGTCCCCCGGGCGCGGGCCGGTTTTTTTGAAACTTAACCAGCAGAGTTGGGAGTTTGAGGGGACGCAATGAACATCCATGAGTACCAGGGCAAGCAGCTGCTCGCCAAATACGGGGTCGCCGTGCCGAAAGGCAAGGTCGCCTATACCGTCGACGAGGCCGTCTCGGCCGCCCAGGAGCTGGGCGGACCGGTGTTCGTGGTCAAGTCCCAGATTCATGCAGGCGGCCGCGGTGCCGGCAAGTTCAAGGGCAACGAAGGCGGCAAGGGCGGCGTCCGTGTCGTCAAGTCCGTCGACGACGTCAAGGCGAGCGCTTCGGAAATGCTGGGCCAGGTCCTGGTCACCAAGCAGACCGGCCCCGAGGGCAAGGAAGTGAAGCGCCTTTACATCGAAGAAGGCTGCGACATCGCCCGCGAGCTGTATCTTTCGGTGCTGCTCGACCGCGATAGCTCGCGCATCGTCATCATGGCCTCCACCGAGGGTGGCATGGACATCGAGGACGTTGCCCACAACACCCCGGAAAAGATCATCAAGGTCTTCATCGACCCGGCCACCGGGATCCAGGCGTTCCACGCCCGACAGGTCGCCTTCGGCCTGGGCCTTGAAGGCAATCAGGTGAAGTCGGGCGTCAAGTTCGTGATGGCGCTGTACAAGGCGTTCATGGACCTGGATTGCTCGCTGGTCGAGATCAACCCGCTGGTCGTCACCGGTTCGGGCGACGTCATTGCGCTCGACGCCAAGATGAACTTCGACGACAACGCCCTGTTCCGTCACAAGGACGTGGCCGAATTGCGCGACGAAGACGAAGAAGACCCCACGGAACTGGAAGCCGCCAAGCACGAGCTGAACTACATCAAGCTCGACGGCTCAATCGGCTGCATGGTCAACGGCGCCGGCCTGGCCATGGCGACCATGGACATCATCCAATTGGAAGGCGGCTCGCCCGCCAACTTCCTGGATGTCGGCGGCGGCGCCACCAAGGAGCGCGTCACCGAGGCCTTCAAGATCATCCTGTCCGACCCCAACGTCGAAGGCATCCTGGTCAACATCTTCGGCGGCATCATGCGCTGTGACGTCATCGCCGAAGGCGTCGTCGCGGCGGCCAAGGAGGTTTCCTTGAGCGTCCCTCTGGTGGTTCGCCTTGAGGGCACCAACGTCGAAAAGGGCAAGCAGATCCTCGCCGATTCGGGGCTTCCCATCAAATCCGCCGACGACCTGGGCGATGCCGCCCGCAAGATCGTCCAAGCCGTGAAGGAGGCCGCGTAATCATGTCGGTTCTGGTCAACAAGAACACCCGGGTCATCTGCCAGGGCTTCACGGGTGCGCAAGGCACCTTCCATTCTGAACAAGCGATCGCCTACGGCACCAACATGGTCGGCGGCGTGACGCCGGGCAAGGGCGGCACGAAGCATCTTGATCTGCCCGTGTTCGACACGGTCAAGGATGCCCGCGAAGCCACCGGCGCCGACGCCTCCGTGATCTACGTGCCGCCGCCCTTCGCGGCCGACGCGATCCTGGAAGCCATCGCGGCGGAAATCCCACTGGTCATCTGCATCACTGAAGGCATTCCCGTGAAGGACATGCTGGCGGTGAAGCGCGCCCTGCAGGGCTCCAGCACGCGGCTGATCGGGCCGAACTGCCCGGGCGTCATCACGCCGGGCGAATGCAAGATCGGTATCATGCCGGGCCACATCCACAAGCCGGGCAAGGTCGGCATCGTGTCCCGCTCGGGCACGCTGACCTATGAAGCCGTGGCGCAGACGACCAAGCCCGGCCTGGGCCAGACCACCTGCATCGGCATCGGCGGTGACCCCATCAACGGCACCAATTTCGTCGACTGCCTGCAGATGTTCGTCGAAGACGACGCCACCAAGGCCATCGTGATGATCGGTGAAATCGGCGGTTCCGCGGAAGAAGAAGGCGCCGAGTTCCTCAAGGCATCCGGCACCAAGAAGCCCGTCGTCGGCTTCATTGCCGGCCGCACGGCCCCTCCGGGCCGCAGAATGGGCCACGCCGGTGCGATTATCTCTGGCGGTAAAGGTGGTGCGGAAGATAAGATCGACGCCATGAAGGCCGCTGGAATCCACGTATCGGATTCACCGGCGGCCCTCGGCGAAACGATGATGAAGGTGTTCAAGGGGTAACCCGCGCCTGGGATCGACCCGGCGCGGCCCCCATATCAGGGAGGGCGCGCCGGGCTCGCGCCTTATTGCATGACGGAAATCGATCTCGATCCGACACAATTTCTCTACTCCGGCAATACGGTCTACGTAGCCGAACTCTATGAACGCTACATGGACGACCCCGGCTCTGTAGACCTGCGCTGGCAGGATTTCTTCAAGGGGCTGGAAGACGACACCCGCGGATTCGCCAAGGAACAGGACGGGGCCAGTTGGGCGCCGCGGTCCGAGAAGATCCTCGGCCACGGCGATGTCGTCCCCCTGACCGACCATCTGACCGCGGCCCAACAGGGCCGCCGCCGCGACGACCGCGGACGTGACCAGGAACCGGCGCAAGACCGCATGAGTTCCGCCAAGGTCCGCGAAGCGACCCTCGATTCCCTGCGGGCATTGATGCTGATTCGCGCCTATCGCGTGCGCGGCCATCTGCACGCCAACCTGGACCCCCTCGGCCTGACCGAACCGGCGCCCCATTCGGAACTGGACCCGGCGACCTACGGTTTCACGGACAAGGACTGGGACCGGGAAATCTTCATCAACTACGTCCTGGGCCTGGAAACCGCGACGCTGCGCACGATCATGCAAATCCTGAAGGAGACCTATTGCGGGTCCATCGGGATCGAGTTCATGCACATCCAGGACCCGGAGGAGAAATCCTGGCTGCAGGAACGGATCGAGCGCATCCGGAATCAGACCTCGTTCACCAACGAAGGCAAGCGCGCGATCCTCAACCGCCTGATCGAGACGGAAGGCTTTGAGCGCTACCTGGACAAGAAGTTCACGGGCACCAAACGGTTCGGCCTGGACGGCGGGGAAAGCCTGGTCCCGGCCATGGAACAGATTTTCAAGCGCGGCAGCCAGCTGGGCATGGAGGAAATCGTTCTCGGCATGGCTCACCGCGGCCGCCTCAACGTGCTGGCCAACGTCATGTCCAAGCCGTTCCAGGCGATCCTCAATGAATTCCAGGGTGGGGCCTCCAAGCCGGAGGACGTCGGCGGATCGGGTGACGTGAAATACCACCTGGGGGCCTCGGCCGACCGCGTGTTCGACGGCCGCTCCATCCACCTGTCGCTAACCGCCAACCCGTCGCATCTGGAATGCGTCAACACGGTCTGTCTGGGCAAGACCCTGGCCAAACAGCGCCAGCGTAACGACCCGGAAATGGAAAAGGTGATGTGCATCCTGCTGCACGGCGATGCCGCCTTCATGGGACAAGGCATCATCCAGGAGACCCTGGATCTGTCCAACCTGAGCGGCTACCAGACCGGCGGCACCATCCATATCATCATCAACAACCAGATCGGCTTTACCACCAATCCGAAGCAGCACCGTTCGTCACCCTATTGTTCCGACGCGGCCAAGATCGTTTCGGCACCCATTTTCCACGTCAACGCGGATGATGTTGAAGCCGTTGTCCATACGGCGCGCATCGCCACGGAATACCGCCAGCGCTTCAAGAAGGACGTGGTGGTGGACATGATCTGTTATCGCCGCCACGGCCATAACGAAGGCGACGAGCCGATGTTCACCCAGCCGAAGATGTACAAGACCATCCAGACGCATCCGACGACGCTGAACATCTACGCCCGCAAGCTGATCCACGAAAAAGTCCTGACCGAGGACGAAATCGAAAAGCAGATGCAGACCTTCATCACCACCATGGATGAGGCTTTCGAAGCATCCAAGGGCTACAAGCCCAACAAGGCGGATTGGATGGACGGCGTATGGGCCGGCATGGCCGTTGCCTCCGGCGACGCCCGGCGCGGCGAAACCGGCTGTTCCATTGATTTCCTGAAGGAAGTCGGCGCCGGTTTGACCCGACTTCCGGGCAACTTCACCCCGCATCCGAAGATCGAACGCCAGTTGGCCGCCAAGGCCAAGATGATCGACACCGGTGAAGGCATCGACTGGGCGACCGCCGAGGCCTTGGCCTTCGGCACTCTGGTCGTCGAGGGCCATCCAGTACGCCTGTCGGGCGAGGATTGCGAACGCGGCACGTTTTCGCAACGCCACTCCGTGCTGATCGACCAGGAGAACGAAGACCGCCACACCCCGCTGGCCAACATCCGTTTCGGCCAGGCGCCGTTCGAGGTCCTGAACTCGCCGCTGTCTGAATTCGGCGTGCTCGGATTCGAATACGGCTATTCCCTGGCCGAACCGCAGACCCTGACCCTGTGGGAAGCCCAGTTCGGCGATTTCGCCAATGGTGCCCAGGTCATCATCGACCAGTTCATTTCCTCGGGCGAGCAGAAGTGGTTGCGCATGTGCGGTCTGGTGATGTTGCTGCCGCACGGCTACGAAGGCCAGGGACCGGAACATTCATCGGCCCGCCTGGAACGCTATCTGCAGAATTCCGCCGATGACAACTGGCAGGTCTGCAACTGCTCCACGCCGGCCAATTATTTCCATGTCCTGCGCCGCCAGATGCGCCGCGACTTCCGCAAGCCGCTGATCCTGATGACACCGAAATCGCTGTTGCGTCACAAGCTCTGCGTGTCGAAGCTGGAGGAAATGGGGCCGGGCACAACCTTCCATCGGTTGCTGTGGGACGACGCGCAACTGGTCAAGGGCGGCCTTGTCGCCGACGACAAGATCAAGCGGGTCGTGCTGTGTTCGGGCAAGGTCTATTTCGACCTGTTCGAGGAACGCGCCCAGCGCGGCATCAAGGATGTCTACCTGCTGCGGGTCGAACAGCTTTATCCGTTCCCGCATTCCGCCCTGGTCGAGGAATTGAAGCGTTTCAAGAACGCCGAGATCATGTGGTGCCAGGAAGAACCCAAGAACATGGGGGCCTGGAGCTTCATCCTTGAGCCGATGATGGCCGTGATGGAAGAACTGAAACTGAAACAGGCCAAGCCGTCCTATGCCGGCCGTGCCGCCGCCGCAGCCCCGGCAACCGGCAGCGCCAACAAGCACAAGGTCGAACTGGCCGCCTTCATGGATGCCGCGCTGACCGTCCAGGCGCCGCCGCGCGCCAGAACCAAAGCACCGGCCAAAGCACCAACCAAGACCCCGGCCAAGGCCCCGGCCAAAGCCAAGAAATAACGCCGAAACCGGTCGCAGGGTTTCGAGCAGTCGATAATCGCAGGGGAAGATTTTATGACCGTTGAAGTTAATGTCCCGACCTTGGGTGAATCCGTTACGGAGGCGACCGTCGGCAAATGGACCAAAAGTCCGGGCGACGCCGTCGCCATGGACGAGGCCCTGGTCGAGCTGGAAACCGATAAGGTAACCATCGAGGTCAACGCCCCGGCTGCCGGAACGCTGGGGGCCATCGCCGCCCAGGAGGGTGAGACGGTTGCCGTCGGCGCATTGCTCGCGACCATCCAGGAAGGGGCCGCCCCCGCCAAGGCAGCGGCCAAACCGGCCGCCGCCCCGGCTGCCGCACCCGCCGCTGCGAAATCGGGCGGCGGCAAGACGGTCGACATCGTCACCCCGACCATGGGCGAAAGCGTATCCACGGGCACCCTGGGCACCTGGGCCAAACAGGTCGGTGACGCGGTCACCGCAGACGAGGTCCTGGTCGAGGTTGAAACGGACAAGGTGACCATCGAGGTCAATGCCCCGGCCGCCGGACGCCTCGCCTCCATCGACGCGCAAGCGGGTGCTGAAGTCGGCCCCGGTGTGAAGATCGGCACCATCGAAGCGGGCGCGGCCGGCGCCGCCGCTGCTCCCGCCGCTACCCCTGCCCCTGCCGCTGCTCCCGCACCTACCGCCAAACCAGCCGCTGCTCCGGCACCCGCCGCGGCACCGGCGCCGGCCGCATCCGGCAGCCGTCCGCCCCTGTCCCCCGCCGTGCGCAAACTGGTCGATGACAACGACCTGGATCCGGCCCGCATCAGTGGCACCGGGCCCGACGGCCGGATCACCAAGGGCGACGTGCAGCAGGCCATCGCCAACGGCTCCGCCAAGCGCCAGGCGGCACCTGCCCCCGCCGCCGCCCGCGCCGTCGGCCCTGCCCCGGCGCTGACCACGGAAAACATGTTCGCCCCCCGTCCCCCCCGCGCGCCCAACGACCGCGAGGAACGGGTCAAGATGTCCAAACTGCGCCAGGTCATCGCCCGGCGCCTGAAGGAAGCCCAGAACACGGCGGCCATGCTGACGACCTGGAACGAGGTCGACATGGGCAACGTCATGGCGCTGCGTTCCGAATACAAAGAGGTCTTCGAGAAGAAGCACGGGGCCCGCATGGGCTTCATGTCCTTCTTCGTGCGCGCCGCCTGCATCGCGCTGAAGGAATGGCCCGCCGTGAACGCGGAAATCTACGGCGACGAGATCATCTACAAGAACTATTACAACGTCGGCGTCGCCGTCGGCACGCCGCAGGGCTTGGTCGTTCCCGTGCTCAAGGAAGCCGACAAGATGGGCTTCGCCGATATCGAGGGCGGCATTGCCGATTTCGGCCGCCGCGCCCGCGACGGCAAGCTGGGCATGGACGAAATGACCGGCGGCACCTTCACCATCTCCAACGGCGGCGTGTTCGGATCGCTCAACTCCATGCCGATCCTCAACGTGCCGCAGTCGGCGATCCTGGGCATGCATTCGATCCAGAAGCGCCCCATGGTGGTGAACGACGAGATCGAAATCCGGCCCATGATGCACCTGGCCCTCAGCTACGATCACCGCATCGTCGACGGCCGCGAGGCGGTCAGCTTCCTGGTCCGCATCAAGCAGTGCATCGAGGATCCGCAGCGCATCCTGTTGAACGTGTGACCCAGCGGGTTACATTGAAGAACGAGACTCCCGAAACACGATCAGGAGCGATCAGATTATGAGTGACGCTTACGACCTGGTGGTCATCGGCGGCGGGCCCGCCGGCTACGTCGCCGCCATCCGCGCGGCGCAGCTGGGCATGAAGACGGCCGTCGTCGAAGGACGCGGCGCCCTGGGCGGAACCTGCCTCAACGTGGGCTGCATCCCGTCGAAGGCAATGCTGCAGTCGTCCCACCACTTTGAGATGGCGGACAAGGAGTTCGCCCATCACGGAATCGACGTTTCCGGCTTGAAGGTCAACCTGAAGACCATGCTGGCGCGCAAGGACAAGGTTGTCGAAGGCCTGACCGGCGGCATCGAGATGCTGATGAAGAAGAACAAGGTCGACTACATCAAGGGCTGGGGCAAGATCGACGCCGTCGGCAAAGTGTCGGTGAAGCCGCTTGAGGGCAAGGCCAAGGCGCAGGTCTTGAACACGGCGAACATCCTGATCGCCACGGGCTCCGAGGTCACGCCCCTGCCCGGCGTGACCATCGATGAAAAGCAGATCGTGTCCTCCACGGGCGCCCTGGCGCTGCCCAAGGTGCCGAAAACCATGGCGGTGATCGGCGCCGGCGTGATCGGGCTGGAGCTCGGCAGTGTGTGGCGGCGGCTGGGTGCCGAGGTTACGGTGGTCGAATTCCTCGACGTTGCCCTTCCCGGCATGGACGGTGAAGTGTCCAAGCATGCGCAGCGCATCCTGAGCAAGCAGGGCCTGACCTTCAAGATGAAGACCAAGGTGACGGGCGCCAAGGCCGGCAAGGACGGTGTGACCCTGACCATGGAGCCGCGCGACGGCGGCAAGGCCGAAACCCTAAAGGTGGACGTGGTGCTGGTCGCCATCGGCCGCCGGCCGTTCACGGAAGGCCTGGGCCTTAAGGAAGCCGGGGTCGAGATCGGTGAGCGCGGGTTCATCCCCGTCGATGACGATTATCAGACCAACGTCGAAGGCATTTATGCCATCGGCGACGTAATCGGCGGCGCCATGCTGGCCCATAAGGCCGAGGACGAAGGCGTCGTCTGCGCCGAGATCATGGCCGGACAGACCGGGCATATCGATTACGGCGCCATCCCGGGCATCGTCTACACCCATCCGGAAATCGCCGCCGTCGGCAAGACCGAGGAACAATTGAAGGAAGCGGGCATCGCCTACAACAAGGGGAAATTCCCCTTCACCGCCAATTCCCGCGCGCGCTGCAATGACGACACGGACGGCTTCGTGAAGATCCTGGCCGACGCGACGACGGACAGGGTTCTCGGCTGCCACATCATCGGCCCCCAGGCCGGCGACCTGATCCAAGAGGTCGTCAACGTGATGGAATTCGAAGGCTCGGCCGAGGATATCGCCCGCATCTGTCACGGCCATCCGGGCCTGCCGGAATCGGTCAAGGAAGCCGCACTCGGCGTCGCTGGGCGCGCGATCCACATCTGATCGTCCCACCCAGCCTGATCTACCAATGGCCTGCCTCGTCCAGGGGCGAGCACGAATGCGCCTTTTCATCCATCTAGGCGTGGGCGTTTTTTAATGGTCTAAACGTCTATCCCTCCTGGCATCCGCCGGGGCGTCGTTCGACGAAAGATGGATCATGGATACCTGGATTCTCGCGCTGGTCCTGCTGGCGGCGGCCCTCCATGCGGGCTGGAACCTGCTGGTCAAGATGCGCGGCGACAAGCTGGTGATGATGGGCGTGATCGACGCGGGCCACGGCCTGCTCGCCCTGCCGCTGCTGCTGTTCTTTCCGTTCCCGAACCTGGAGGCCTGGCCCTTTATCGTCGCCTCGGCGGTGTTGCATGTGGGTTACAAGCTGTTTCTGGTGCGGGCCTATGTCCACGGCGACATGGGCGTGGTCTATCCCATCGCCCGCGGCATGGCGCCGGCCCTGGTGGCGCTGGGCGCCTATGTGTTCGCCGGAGAAAGCCTGAACCCGACGCAGCTTGCCGCCATCATCGCCATCGCCATCGCCATTTCCGGCCTGACCTTCGCCAACGGCTGGCGCGATCTTCCGCTGCTTGGCCTGGCCTTCGCCGTGGGCACGGCCGTGTTCATCGCGTCCTACACGGTGGTCGACGGGATCGGGGGGCGGCTTGCCGGCAGCGCCCATGCCTACGCATTGTGGATGTTCGTCACCGACGCCTGCCTGTTCACCCCGATCGTGCTGCTGCGGCGCGGACGGCAGTTCCTGGCCACGGCCAGGGAATACTGGAGGCCGGGCTTGACCGGCGCCGCCATGTCCATGAGCGCCTATTGGATCGTCATCTGGGCCATGAGCGTCACACCCATGGCCCCGGTGTCCGCGGTGCGGGAAACCAGTGTCCTGTTCGGCGCGCTGCTCGCCGGTTTCGTTCTGAAGGAAGGCCGCCTGGTTCTGCGCCTTGCGGCGGCGACCGTCATCGCGGCCGGGGTGATCAGTCTACAATTCTAAGACCACCTCGATGGCGCGGCGGCGGCCGCGCAACCTAGATTTTCTTGCGGGCCCTAGGGTGGGCGTCCTCGTAAACGGCGCTGAGCCGCGCCATGTCGACATCCGTATAGCGCTGGGTCGTCGACAGCGACGCATGGCCCAGCAGTTCCTGAATGGTGCGCAGGTCACCACCGCCGGCCAGCAAATGGGTGGCATAGGAATGACGCAGCGCATGGGGCGTCGCCGTTTCCGGCAGACCCAAAAGGGCGCGCAAATTCCGCACCCGGGCCTGGGCAACCCCGGCGGCAAGCCGCCCGCCGCGCGCGCCCAGGAACAGCGGCGTGGTGCCATCGCCTGAATAAGGGCAAACATCCAGATATGCCGCGATCGCCTGACGCACGGCGGGCAGAACGGGAACCAGACGGTCCTTGTTGCCCTTACCGCGGACCATCATGGTATCGGCCGGATTGCCGAACAGGCCCGGTGCGCGGTCGCGGTTGAGGTCCAACGCCTCGCCGATGCGCAGCCCGCAGCCGTAAAGCAGCGTCAACAACGCCCGGTCACGCAGCCCGATCCAGGCATCGTCGGCCAAGTCCGGCGCCGAGAGAATCAGGTCGAAGGCTTCCTCGATGCTGAGCGCCTTGGGCACGGATTTGGGCACGCGGGGCGTGCGCAGGGCGCTGATCGCCGAATTGCGCACCACACCCTGTTTTTCCAGATAGCGGAAGAAGCCCCGCAGGCAGGACAGCGCCCGGGCGGTGGAGGTCCGCGACAGGCCCCGGTGGTTGAGATCGGCCAGCCAGGCGCGGAAATCCAGCGGCTTCAAGCCTTCGATCTCCTTCAACCCCGGCGGCCCGCCCAGATGATCCGCCATGAAGCGCAGGAACCCGGCAAGGTCGTGCTGATATCCCGCAAGGGTGTGCTTGGAATAACGCTTTTCGTGGGCCAACCAATCCCGCCACCGCGACGCCGCGGCCGCCAGGGCAGGATCGCAGGTCAGCTCCGGCGCCAAGGTCACATCGAAGGTTCCTGCATGCGCTCGATGCAGTTTTCCAACACGCGGGCGAGGAACACCACCAGTTCCGTGCCCTGGCCCGGTTGGAAGAACGAATCGGAGCGTGAGCCGAGCGCCATCAGGCCCACGGGCGTGCGTGGTCCCGGGCGCAGGCGTGCCACGGCGGCCGACTGCACCAGACCGGCGGCGGCGCCGAACACGGACCCGTCGTCAGCGATGTCGCGGTACAGTTTGGCCGCCCCGCCCGACCCCAACAGGGCATCGACCAATCCCGGTTTCAGGTCGGTGATTTCAGGAGAGACCAACCAGGACAGCGGATTGTTCGACGGCTCATAGCCGACGCAGACGATATCCACGTCGAGAATCCGGGCCAGATCATCATTGACGATGCGGATCAGGGCTTCAAAATCGCGGGCGCTCAGCAGCGCCAGCACGGCGGCATGGGTGCGCTGTTGTACCGACATGTTGGAGCGGCTGGTCTCGATCACATCGCGCACGCATTCGCGCAATTCCTCGACCGCCTCTTTCTGCTGGGTCAGCAGGGCCTGCTGGAAATCCACCACCTGGGCCCCTTCCTGGGGGCCTTCCTGGGCGAATCGGCCCGGCATGTTCATGAAGGACAGCACTTCCAGGCGTTCGCGAAAGAAGTCGGGATGGGCCACCAGGAATTCGGCCACGTCGTCGTCCGACAGGCTGATATCCGCCGTTTCCAGGGTCTCGGCTGCAACCTCGTCCTTGCCTTGGGGCATCCCTTGGGTCCTTTCGTACTCACGCGCGGTGAAGGCGCGCGCCTATGATCCCTATTATAATGCCAAGCCCCGCGTCCCCATAGAACCACCCCCAAGGACCCTGCAAACCCACCATGACGAAGGATCACCAATCGGCCGACGGGAAAGACGCCCCGGTTTTCCAGCCGGGCACGCGGGTCGCCGTGCGCCTGCCGCTGCCGTTGACCGACGCCTATGACTACCGGGTACCGGCCGGACTGCCCCTGGCCGCCGGGGATTTCGTGCGCGTCCCCCTGGGTCCGCGCCGCATGGCCGGCGTCGTCTGGGGCCCCGGCACCGGCGACGTGCCCGACGCCAAGATGAAGGAAATCCTGGACCGGCTTGACGCCCCGCCCATGACGGCGGAGGCCATGGCCTTCGTCGACTGGGTCGCCGAATACACCCTGAACCCGCCGGGCGCCGTGCTGCGCATGGCCTTGAGCGTGCCGGAAGCCCTGGAACCACCCAAGCCGCTGACGGCCTACCGCCCCGCCGATCCCCGGCCTGAGATCAAGATGACCCCGGCCCGCGAGCGCGTGTTGGCCGCCGCCGCCGAAGGCCCGCCGCGTCAGGCGGCGGAGCTTGCCCGCGCCGCGGGCGTCACCCCCGCCGTGGTCACCGGTCTGGCTAAGGTCGGCGGGCTGATCGCCTACCCGATTCCGGCCTTTCCCCCGCCCCCGGCGCCGGACCTGGGTCGTCCCGGCCCCGATTTATCGGCGGAACAGGCAGCGGCGGCGGATTCGCTGAGTGCGGCCGTGACCGAGGGCTTTTCCGTTCAGGTTCTGGAGGGCGTCCCCGGGTCGGGCAAGACCGAGGTTTATCTGCAGGCCGTGGCGGAAGCGGTCTCGCGCGGCCGCCAGGTGTTGGTGCTGCTGCCGGAAATCGCCCTGTCGGCGCAATGGCTGGAACGGTTTCAGGCCAGGTTCGGCGGGGAGCCGGCGCTCTGGCATTCCGAGGTCACCCAGGCGCAAAAGCGCGAGACCTGGCGCCATGTGGCCCTGGGCCAGGCGGACGTGGTGGTCGGCGCGCGATCGGCCCTGTTCCTGCCGTTCCGGGATTTGGGCCTGATCATCATCGACGAGGAACACGACGGCTCTTTCAAGCAGGAAGAGGGTGTCGTCTACAACGCCCGCGACATGGCCGTGGTGCGGGCCCGGATGGGCCGCATCCCCGTGGTTCTGGTCTCAGCAACGCCGTCCCTGGAAACCCAGGCCAACGTGGACCGGGGCCGCTACGTCCATCTGCATCTGCCGGCCCGCCACGGCGGCGCCGACCTGCCCGATGTCGAACTGGTCAACATGACCAAGACGCCCCCGCAGCGCGGACAATGGCTGTCACCGCCACTGCGCGAGGCCGTGACGGCGACGCTTGAGCGCGGCGAGCAGGCCTTGCTGTTTCTCAACCGCCGGGGTTACGCGCCGCTGACCCTGTGCCGGACCTGCGGCCACCGCCTGCAATGCCCGCAATGCACGGCCTGGCTGGTCGAACACCGCCTGCTCGGGCGCCTGCAATGCCACCATTGCGGCTACCAGATGGCCCCGCCCCATACCTGCCCCGGCTGCGGCGCTGAAGATAGCTTGGTGCCTTGCGGGCCGGGGGTTGAGCGCCTGGAGGAAGAGGTCCGCGGCCTCTACCCTGATGCCCGCATCGCCATGGCGACATCGGACAACCTTTACAATCAGCGCACGGCCCGCGAATTCGTCCACCGCATCGAAGCCCATGAGATCGACCTGATCATCGGCACCCAGATCGTCGCCAAGGGCTACCATTTCCCCCTGCTGACCCTGGTCGGCGTGGTCGATGCCGATCTGGGGCTTTCCGGCGGCGACCTGCGGGCGGCGGAGCGCACTTATCAGTTACTTTACCAGGTCGCCGGGCGGGCCGGGCGGGCGGACCGCCCGGGCCGGGTCCTGATCCAGACCTTCATGCCCGAGCATCCGGTCATGGATGCCATTCTGAAGGGCGACCGCGCCGCCTTCCTGACCGCCGAGGCCAAGGGCCGCGAGGACGCCCGCATGCCGCCCTACGGCCGCCTGGTCGGCGTGGTGGTGTCCGGTACGGACGAAGCGGCGGTCGATGCCGGGGCCCGCGCACTGGGTCGCTCCGCCCCTCAGGGCGCGGATATTCAGGTCCTGGGCCCGGCGCCGGCGCCGCTCGCCATGATCCGGGGCCGCCATCGCCGCAGGCTGTTGTTGAAGGCCGGGCGTGGCACGGCAGTGCAACCCCTGGTGCGGGCCTGGATCAAGCGCGCCAGCATTCCGAAAAAGGTTCGCGTGCTGATCGATATAGATCCCTATTCCTTCATGTAACCGGCATGTGACCGGCCCCCAAATCCGGTTGCTCATCGGGCTTTAAAATTGCCCCGAAACGGGCCCAATCAGAGGTCTTTCACAGTCTGTGAAAAAACCCGGGCGACTCTGGTTGCATGCGCGAAACCTCTGTGGTAGGACTGGCCGCGCTTTCCAGGCGGGGCCCGCCGGAATTGGCGGGATTACGGCTGTTTTTTAGGCGCGATCCCTGTCCGAAACCGGCATATCAGGGTCCGTAAAAAAAACTTAATCAAGGGGTTTCCCAGGTGTCATCGGATATCGCAGGCGCTTCCGGCCTTGCAGGTCGCTACGCGACCGCCCTTTTCGAATTGGCTGAGGCCGACAAGCAGCTGGACACGGTCGCCCAGGATCTGGCTGCAATCCGTGATATGGTCGATGGCAGTGCCGACTTGGCGCGCCTGATCCGATCCCCGGTCATTGCCCGGGACAACCAGATCGCCGCCATGGATGCGATCCTGACCAAGGCCGGGGTTTCCGAGCTAACCAAACATTTCGTTGGTGTCGTCGCGCAGAACCGCCGTTTGTTCGCGCTGACCGCCATGATCACGCAATTTCAAGGTATCTTGGCCCAGCACCGGGGTGAAATGACCGCCGAGGTCACGTCCGCCCAAGCGCTGAGCGACAAACAGCGTCAAGCGATCGAGGACGGACTGAAAAAGGCCATGGGCGCGAAAGTCGCCGTGGACGCACGGGTTGATGAAGATCTTCTGGGCGGCCTCGTGGTCAAAATCGGTTCACGTATGATCGATTCCTCGATCAAAACCAAACTTCAGCAACTTCGCTTAAGCCTGCGATAAGAGGGGATCCCGAAAATGGAAATCCGCGCCGCGGAAATCTCCGCCATTCTCAAGAAACAGATTGCCGACTTCGGTTCGGAAGCCGAGGTCGCGGAAGTCGGCCAGGTGCTGTCCGTCGGTGACGGTATTGCCCGTGTCTATGGTCTGGACCAGGTCCAGGCCGGCGAAATGGTCGAATTCCCGGGCGGCATCAAAGGGATGGCGTTGAACCTGGAAACCGACAACGTCGGTATCGTTATTTTCGGCGACGACCGAGACATCAAGGAAGGCGACACGGTCAAGCGGACCGGCGACATCGTTGACGTCCCCGTCGGCAAGGCTCTGTTGGGCCGCGTCGTTGACGCGCTCGGCAACCCAATCGACGGCAAGGGCGATATCGACACCACCGAACGCTCCCTGGTCGAAGTCAAGGCGCCCGGCATCATTCCCCGGAAATCGGTGCATGAGCCGGTGCAGACCGGCCTCAAGGCCATCGACAGCCTGATCCCGGTCGGCCGCGGCCAGCGTGAATTGATCATCGGCGACCGCCAGACCGGCAAGACCGCCGTCATCATCGACACCATCCTGAACCAGAAGTCGGTCAACGAGAACGCCAAGGACGAGTCGGAAAAGCTCTACTGCGTTTATGTCGCCGTCGGCCAGAAGCGGTCCACCGTGGCCCAGCTGGTCAAGACCCTCGAAGATTACGACGCCCTGAAATATTCCATCGTCGTCGCCTCGACCGCATCCGAGCCGGCGCCGCTGCAGTTCCTGGCCCCCTACACGGGCTGCGCCATGGGCGAATATTTCCGCGACAACGGCATGCACGCCGTCATCTTCTATGACGATCTGTCCAAACAGGCCGTCGCCTATCGTCAGATGTCCCTGCTGCTGCGCCGTCCGCCGGGCCGCGAAGCCTATCCGGGCGACGTCTTCTACCTGCACTCCCGCCTGCTCGAGCGCGCGGCCAAGATGAACGACGAACTGGGCGCCGGTTCGCTGACCGCCCTGCCGGTCATCGAAACCCAGGCCGGTGACGTTTCCGCCTACATCCCGACCAACGTGATCTCGATCACCGACGGTCAGATCTTCCTGGAAACGGAACTGTTCTATAAGGGCATCCGCCCGGCCGTGAACGTCGGCCTGTCGGTGTCGCGCGTCGGTTCCGCCGCCCAGACCAAGGCCATGAAGCAGGTCGCCGGCTCGATCAAGCTGGAACTGGCCCAGTATCGCGAAATGGCGGCCTTCGCCCAGTTCGCGTCGGACCTGGACCCGTCGACCCAGCGGCTTCTGGCCCGTGGTGCCCGTCTGACCGAACTTCTGAAGCAGCCGCAGTATTCGCCGCTGACCGTGGCCGAACAGGTCGTCGTCATCTTCGCCGGCGTGAAGGGCTACACCGATAAGGTCGCCGTCAACGACATCACCGCCTACGAGCGCCGTCTGCTGGACGCCGCCCGTGACAAGGGGGCCGATATCCTGGCGACGATCACCAAGGAAAAGGCGCTCAGCGACGACACCACGGAGAAGCTGTCGGCATTCCTCGACGACTTCACCAAGTCTTTCGCGGCCTAACGGACGCCGAAGACCGGTTTAACGCACGCCTGACGGACGAACGAGGAAAGCGCTTTCATGCCTTCGCTCAAGGACCTGAAAATCAGGATCAACAGCGTCAAGTCGACGCAGAAGATCACTTCCGCCATGAAAATGGTGGCTGCCGCCAAACTGCGGCGCGCCCAGGAAGGTGCGGAAGCCGCCCGTCCTTATGCGCAGCGCATGGAAGGCATGGTTGCCGCCATCGGAGCGTCGATTGGGGACCCGACCGGCGCGCCGAAAATGTTGGCGGGAACCGGTTCGGACAACACCCATCTTCTTGTCGCCTGCACCGCCGACCGCGGTTTGTGCGGCGGTTTCAACGGCACCATCGTTCGCGAAGTGCGCCGTGTGGCCCGCAAGCTCAAAAGCGAAGGCAAGACGGTCAAGATTCTCTGCGTGGGTAAAAAGGCTCGCGACCTTCTGCGCCGCGACTTCAAGGCCGACATCGTCGAAACCTTTGAAGGCATTGGACGGCGCGGTGTCGAATACGAGCAGGCTCAGAGCGTCGCCGATAAGATCACGGAAATGTTCGAAGCCGGTGAATTCGACATCTGCACCGTCATCTTCAACCGATTCCAGTCGGCCATGACGCAGATCGTCACGAACCAGCAGATCATCCCCTTCCAGCCGCCGGAAACCGACGGCGACAAGGAAAAGACCGGTGGCCCGTCGGCGATTTATCTGTACGAGCCGGAAGAACAAGAAATTTTGGCCGATCTGCTGCCCCGCAACATGGCGGTGCAGTTGTTCCAGGCGTTGCTGGAAAGCTCCGCTTCGGAACACGGTGCGCGCATGACCGCCATGGACAGCGCGACCCGAAATGCCGGCGAAATGATCGACAATCTGACGCTGACCTATAACCGGACACGTCAGGCATTTATCACCAAGGAACTCATCGAAATCATCTCGGGCGCGGAAGCGGTCTAGAGACGATTTGAACGGGAGCTAGAAAGAGTATGGCTACGAACAGTGTTGGTAAAGTGTCCCAGGTTCTGGGCGCCGTGGTGGACGTCAAATTCGACGGCGAATTGCCGGCGATTTTGAACGCCCTGCACCTGAAGATCGGCGACCGTTTGCTTGTTTTGGAAGTGGCGCAGCACCTGGGTGAAAACACCGTGCGCACCGTTGCCATGGACAGCACGGACGGCCTGCAGCGCGGTGCTGAAGTGACCGATACCGGCGACAGCATCACGGTTCCCGTGGGCCCCGAAACCCTGGGCCGCATCATGAACGTCATCGGCGACCCGGTTGACGAACGCGGCCCGGTGAAAACCAAGTCCCGCGCCCCCATTCACCGCGCGGCCCCGAGCTTTGCCGAGCAGTCGACGGAAACCGAAATTCTGACCACCGGCATCAAGGTCGTCGACCTGATCGCGCCCTACTCCAAGGGCGGTAAGATCGGCCTGTTCGGCGGCGCCGGCGTGGGCAAGACGGTGCTGATCATGGAACTGATCAACAACGTCGCCAAGGGCCACGGCGGGTATTCGGTGTTTGCCGGTGTCGGCGAACGTACCCGCGAAGGCAACGACCTCTATCACGAAATGATCGAATCGGGCGTTATCGACCTGGAAGGCAACAATTCCAAGGCAGCCCTGGTTTACGGTCAGATGAACGAACCCCCGGGGGCCCGCTCCCGCGTGGCGTTGACCGGCTTGGCGCAGGCGGAATACTTCCGCGACGAAGAAGGTCAGGACGTGCTGCTGTTCATCGATAACATCTTCCGCTTCACCCAGGCCGGCTCGGAAGTGTCGGCGCTGTTGGGCCGCATTCCCTCGGCCGTGGGCTATCAGCCGACGCTCGCCACGGATATGGGCACGCTGCAGGAACGCATCACCTCGACCAAGAAGGGCTCGATCACCTCGGTCCAGGCCATTTACGTCCCGGCCGATGATTTGACCGACCCCGCGCCCGCGACCTCGTT
This sequence comes from bacterium SCSIO 12827, assembly GCA_024397995.1. Classification (NCBI taxonomy): domain Bacteria; species bacterium SCSIO 12827. Next base: position 3,365,540 of record CP073746.1, read on the forward strand.
CGCCCACCTGGATGCGACCACGGTGCTGTCGCGCCAGATCGCCGAACTCGGCATCTATCCGGCCGTGGATCCGCTCGATTCGACCTCGCGTATCCTTGATCCGCGGATCATCGGTGAAGAGCATTACGGCGTCGCCACCAAGGTTCAGCAGACCCTGCAGACATACAAGTCCCTGCAGGACATCATCGCCATTCTGGGCATGGACGAACTGTCGGAAGAAGACAAACAGACCGTGTCGCGCGCCCGTAAGATCCAGCGCTTCCTGTCGCAGCCGTTCCACGTCGCCGAAGTGTTCACCGGCACGCCGGGCGTCCTGGTGTCCCTCGAAGACACCATCAAGGGCTTCAAGGGCATCGTCGACGGCGAATACGATCACCTGCCGGAAGCCGCCTTCTACATGGTCGGCACCATCGACGAGGCCATCGAAAAGGCCAAGAAGATGGCCGCGGAAGCCGCCTAAGGACTTGGTGCGAACAAAGGACATCCGATAATGGCCGATACGATCCAATTCGATCTGGTTTCGCCGACAAAGCTGGTGGCGTCACAGGCCGTGGACATGGTCGTCGTTCCCGGCGGCGAGGGCGACCTGGGTGTCCTGCCCGGCCACTCGCTGCTGATCGGCACCGTGCGTCCCGGCGTCATCGACATCCATGAAGGCGGCAAGGTGACCAACAGCATCTTCGTCGCCGGCGGGTTCGTTGAGGTTAATCCCGAAACCTGCACGGTCCTGGTCGAAGAAGCGACCGCCGTCGCCGATATCGACAAGGCGGCCGCCAGCCAGCGCCTTCAGGACGCACAAAAGGCCCTCGCCGACGCCGATGACGCCAGGGCAAAATCCGCCGCCGAAAGCGAAGTGAAGGTCGCCGAGGCGATGATCGCCGCCGCGCCCTAAACCGGCCCACGCATTTGGGAAAAAGCCGCGCTTGCGCGGCTTTTTTCATGCCCATTACCCCGCGTTCATGAGCCCCCCCCTCACGCCAAAGAGCATTTGGCCGGGGCAGGGGGGCTGCTATAACAAGGCTGCCCATTAAAGATAAAAAACAGACCAATTGAAGGGAAGCCGTCTATGCGCCTCTACCTCGTGCGTCACGGCCTTGCGCTGACCAAGGACGAAAATCCAGATCGGCCACTCAGCGAGCAAGGTCAAAAGGATGTAAAGCGCATGGCGTCGTTTCTCGGACGGGCCGGTGTTCGGATGCCACGCGTCATCCATTCGGAAATCCTCCGAGCCCAACAGACCGCCATGCATCTGTCGGCCGTGATCGGACCCGGGCGCATCGTCGAGGAAATGAAAGACCTGAAGCCGTCGTCGCGCCTGGACAGCCTGGTGCAGGCCGCGTCCGGATGGACCGAGGACACCATGGTCGTCGGCCACGATCCGTTCATGAGCCGCATCACCTCGTTCTTCACCGCGGGCGATGCCAACGCCGGGGTCATCGCCTTCGATCCGGGTTCCGTGGTCTGCCTGGAACGCGACCCCATCATCACGGAAAACGGCGGCCATTGGACCATCCTCTGGCACATGAGCCCGGTCTTGCTGAGTACGTGATGACTGCGTTCCCCAGCGGCCCGGCGGCCATCGTCCTATTGGTGGTGCTGATCTACCTGGCGATCCGCGTGTTCATCGTCGCCCATCCCAAGAACGAGCGCACGGTGAAGGAAGTGTTCGAGGACATGCTTCTAGAACTCGTCGGCGCCGCGATCATCATAATCGGCGTTCTGCTTCTGCCGCTGTTTCTGTGATCGTGTAGCCAGCGATGTTCACGACCGCCGCTTCGGCGCGCGAGACGTCGCCTTGCGCGCGCCCTTGCCTTTCGGTTTCCACGCCGGGCCGCCCGCCGCGCGCTTTTCCGCCCCCGGCTTGCGACTGACCAGTTTGGAAGGCGCCGTGCCTGGCGAGGCCAACCCGAGGTCGACCGCTTCCAGCCTTCGAATTTCGTCACGCAGGCGGGCCGCTTCCTCGAATTCAAGGTTACCGGCGGCCTTGCGCATCTTGTCGTTCATGTCATTGATGACGGCGGTCAGGTTGTTGCCGGCGAGATGGGTTTCGCCGGTAACGCCCGTGTCGACGGTCATGTAATCGCCCTCGTAAACGCTTTCCAACGCCTTGGAGAATCCCTTCTTCACGCTTTCCGGGGTGATGCCGTGGGCGAGGTTGTATTCCTGCTGCTTTTCCCGCCGCCGTTCGGTTTCCGACAGGGCATAGTCCAGGGCCTCGGTCATGTTGTCGGCATAGAGAATGACCCGGCCATCCAGGTTGCGGGCGGCGCGGCCGATGGTCTGCACCAGCGACGTCTTGGACCGCAGATATCCCGGCTTGTCCGCGTCGAGAATACAGACCAGGGCGCACTCCGGAATGTCCAATCCTTCGCGCAGAAGGTTAATACCGACCAGTACGTCGAAAGCACCCAAGCGCAGATCCCGGATGATTTCGATGCGTTCCAGGGTGTCGATGTCGGAATGCATATAGCGCACCCGCACACCCTGTTCATGGAGGTATTCGGTCAGGTCCTCGGCCATGCGCTTGGTCAGGGTGGTGACCAGGGTGCGCTGGCCCTTGAGCGCCGTTTCCTTGACCTCCATCAGCAGGTCATCGACCTGATTTTCCACCGGCCGGACGATACACAGCGGGTCGATAAGCCCGGTCGGGCGCACCACCTGCTCGGTTATTACGCCCCCGGTACGATCAAGCTCCCACGGGCCGGGTGTGGCCGAGACAAACACCGTTTGCGGGCGCATGCCGTCCCATTCCTCGAACTTCAAGGGCCGGTTGTCGACGCAACTGGGCAGGCGGAAGCCGAATTGCGACAGGGTCGTTTTGCGCGCGTAATCGCCTTTGAACATGCCGCCGATCTGCGGCACGGTGACATGGCTTTCATCGACCACCAAAAGGGCGTTTTCCGGCAGGTATTCGAACAGGGTGGGCGGCGGCTCGCCGGGGGCCCGGCCCGTAAGGTAGCGGCTGTAATTTTCGATACCGGAACAATGCCCCGTGGTCTCCAGCATTTCGATGTCGAAGGTGGTGCGTTCCTGCAGCCGTTGCGCCTCCAGAAGCTTGCCCTCAGCGATCAGACGGTCGAGGGTTTCCTTCAACTCGACCTTGATTTGGGGGATCGCCTGCATCAGCGTCGGACGCGGGGTCACATAGTGGCTGTTCGGATAGACAATGATTTCGTCCAGGGTTGCGATCTTGTCGCCGGTCAGGGGATCGATCTCCCACATGGCCTCGACCTCGTCGCCGAACAGGGACAGCCGCCAGGCCCGGTCTTCCAAATGCGAAGGGAAAATTTCCACGACATCGCCCCGCACCCGGAACGTCCCCCGGACAAATGCCGCGTCATTGCGCTTGTATTGCAGCTCGACCAACTGCTTTAGCAGTTTTTGCCGGTCGACGATGGACCCAGCCTTCAGGCGCACGATCATCTCGGCATAGGTCTCGACAGCGCCGATACCATAGATGCAGGACACCGAGGCGACGATCACCACGTCGTTGCGTTCCAACAGGGCGCGGGTCGCCGAATGGCGCATGCGGTCGATCTGTTCGTTGATGGAGGCGTCTTTTTCGATATAGGTGTCCGTCCGCGGCACGTAGGCTTCCGGCTGGTAATAATCGTAATAGCTGACGAAATATTCGACCGCGTTTTCCGGGAAAAACTCCCTCATCTCGCCGTACAATTGCGCCGCCAAGGTCTTGTTTGGCGCCAGCACCAGGGTCGGCCGGTTCAGATTGCGGATGACGTGGGCCATGGTAAACGTCTTGCCCGAGCCGGTAACGCCGAGCAAAACCTGATCCCGTTCCCCCGCCTCCAACCCCGCCGTCAGCTCGGCGATGGCCTCGGGCTGGTCGCCGGCCGGGGAATATTCGCTTTGCAGGTCGAACGCGGGGCCGCCCGCGACCGCCGGTCGCCGGGACGGATGATAAAGCGCCGGGTCGTTTTTCAGTTCCATGACCATGGCTGATTATATAGGCGCTGTGCGCCCGCCGGTCATCCCTTGGCTTGGCTAAATTCCCAGGATGTCGGCGGGCGCAAACACGGTTCAGGCTTTAGGATTCAGGATGGCATCCACAAGCTGCGCCGACAGACCCGTGTAGCGCGCCGGATCAAGCAGGGTATCCAGTTCCTCAGCGGTCATGATTTCCGCCACCCGGGCGTCTTCCAACAACAGGTCGCGGAATACCTTGCCTTGTTCAAAGGCCGTCATGGCTGCTTCATAGACCACGTCATGGGCCGTGTTGCGGCCGATGGTCTCGCCCAGCTTCATCATCACCGCCTCGGACAGCAGCAAACCGCCGGTCAGATCCAGGTTTCGGCGCATGTTGTCGGCCCGCACGGTCAGCCCGCCGGTGACCATCACCGCCTTGCGCAGGGCCGATTCCGTCAGGCAGCTGACCCGCGGCACGAAATCCCGTTCGACCTGGTTGGCGACCTTGTCGCGTTCGTGGTCGGCGATCATGCTTTCGAAGGCCGGGGGCACACAGGCCCAGGCCAAGCGGACAATGCCCTGGGTCACTTCGCAGATCGCCGGGTTACGTTTCTGCGGCATGGTTGAGGATCCAACCTTGCCCGGCTTGTGCGGTTCCTCCAGCTCGGCCGCTTCCGTGCGTTGCAGGGTCGCGACCTCGCGGACGATGCGGCCCATGGTGCCGGCGATGCTGGCCAGCACGGCCGCGTATTCGGTGAACCGGTCCTTGGCGACATGCCAGGAAATCGCCGGCGCGCCGAGCCCCAGATCGGCCATCATCCGGGCCGCGACCTCGGGCCCCTTCCCGCCGACCGCCGCATGGGTGCCGACGGCGCCGGAGAACTGGCCGACCAGAACACGCACGGCCATCTGGTCCAGGCGTTCGCGCTGGCGGCGGATTTCGTCGATCCAGACGGCAACCTTGTAGCCGAAGGTGATCGGCAGGGCCTGCTGGCCATGGGTGCGCCCGGCCATCGGTGTGTCGCGATGGTCCCGCGCAAGCTTGGCGCAGTTGGCTTCGAGTTCATCCAGACCATCGCGGATCAGCGCGACCGCGTCCTTCATCTGCAGGACAAGACCGGTGTCCATGACGTCCTGGGTGGTCGCCCCCCAATGGACGTATTCACCCGCCTTCTTGTCGCCCTGGGCTTCGCATTGCGCGGCCATGGCACGGACCAGCGGCACGATGGGATGGCTGGTGCGGGCCATTTCATCGCGGATGGCGTCAAAATCGTACAATGACATGTCGGCCGCCTTGGTGATCTGCGCGGCGGCACTTTCGGGAATGATGCCGAGGGCCGCTTCGGCGCGGGCAAGCGCCGCTTCCATGTCTAGAAATTTCTGCAGTGTCGCGGTGTCGTCGAAGGCCGCGCGCATGGCGGGGGTGGAAAACTGGTCGCGGTAAAGGACGCTGTCGATGCCGGAAACGGCCATGGGGTATTCCTCCTGGAGGCGTGGTTTCTTATTGAGAAGGCCGCCATGTTAGGGGGAACTACGGGCCAGGTTAATCAGAATCGCTGTTCCGCCGTGACGATCAGGCGAAACGGGCCGCCCGGCGTCCAATCTTCGAACGGATAACAGGTGATCAAGGTCAACAGGTTTGCCTCCGGATGCAGCATGACCTGTTCGCGGCGCGTGTCGATGACCCGGCGTTCGACGATGCGATAGCCGCTTTTGGCGCCCGACGGTTGTTCGATCCCGATCAGGTCGCCGACACGGGCATCCTTCAGATAGGCGAAATGGGTGTCGCGATGGGCCGAAACGATGCTGTGCCCCGGTTGCCCCGGCAGGGCGGTACCATCGACATGACCAGGCCCGAAGGCCAGCGTGCTGCCCGACGCCCCGGTGAGCACGATGCTCGACGATTTCAGCCGATCGATACCGAGCCGCGCAACCGGCGTCATGTCGGCCCATGGCCAGGGCCGGGCCAGCACGCCCGAGGGGGCCTGATTGGCCCGCGACTGGTCCCAAGCATGTTCCAGCAGCATCTGCGCCGCCCAGGCCTTGGCCGGGATATAGGCCCCCCAGGCAAAAAGACCCAGGCCGGCGGCGGCCATAAGAACAGCCGCCGGCCTGGAAGGTGCCTTGGAGGCAGGGAGCAATCGCGAAATATGGGCGGCCAAGGCCATCAATCCGCCCCTTCCGTTCCCCGACGTCGGCGCGGCCGCGGACCACGCCAGCCGAGCGCAAGAATGGCGAGGGCGGCGACCACGAACAGCAGGCCGAGCCCCATGTAGGCATGGGCCGGGGTCGCCGTCTGGGGAGTGGCCGCCAACGGCGTGCCGGAACCGGCGGCCGCGAGATGGGCGCGCATGGCCGGGTCCGTCCGATCAAAGGCCAGGGTTGCCGCCTGTCCGGCCGGCACCGGAGCAGCCGGCGCCATGGTCTTTTGCGGGCCCGGCACAGGGGAGGACACGGGTGCTGCGGAAGATCCTTCCAGGCCCGAACGGTCTTGGCCGGCCGGCAGGTTGACCGGCACCTGGGACGTCGCCATCGGCGTGCCGGCGGGACGGCCCGGTTCCGCATCAACGGCGACCAGGCTGGTGAACTTGCTGATCAGGCCCAGGGTCAATGCCGTATCGACGATTTCCCGGCGGATTTCGACGCGGGCGGCGTCCGCGTCCTTGGGTTCAAGATGCAGGCTGGCCGTCCGCATGTTCGCCATAAGTTGGCGGATCTTTTCGCGCCCCCACAGGCCCGCCACTCCGGGTGCTGCGGCACCGCCGGTAATGGTCACCGACTGTTCCCAAAAGCGCCCGCCCAGATGGCCGGCGACCTTCAGTTCCGGCCCGGCCCCGTTCAGTTTCATCAATGCGACCAGCGGTTCGCCCGCATAAAGGTCCGGCAGTGGCCGGGGCCAAACCTCGACCGAATGGGTTCCGCCCTGGGGCCACGTCAGGGTCACGTCGGTCAGGGCCGGGCGTTCCAGCTTGAGGAACAGCTCGGCCATACGTTCCTGAATTTCGTCGGCTGCCTGAATGAACGTATAGGTGCCGCGTCCGGCGCGGGCGGCGCGGGTCATCAGGAAGCCGTTGGGGGCCGATCCGATGCCGACCGTGAACAGGCGAGCAGCGCCGATGCGACCGTTGATGAGGGACAGCAGGCGGTCCTCGTCGCCGACGGCGCCGTCGGTGATCAGCACGATCTGCTGCAGGCGGGTGCGGCCCTCGGGTGCCGCGTCTTCGGCCCCGCTGTCGACACCGGCAAGCGCCGCCGTGACCGCGTTGGTGATCTCCGTGCCGCCTTCGGCCTCAAGCCCCCGCACATAGGCCTTGGCACGATCAATGGCCGCCGTGTCGGCGGTCACCGGCAAGGGCGTCAGATCCGAATAGCCCGAGGCAAAGCGGATGATGCGAAAACGATCTGCCAACGTCAGGCGGTCGAGCGCCATGACCAGGGCGTCCTTGGCCTGGGTCAGTGAGGTCCCCTTCATGGAGCCGGAGGTATCGATCACGAAGGTCACATCGCGGGCCGGCCGGGGCAGGTTCAGTCCGGCCCCGCCGGACACGGGCGGCATAAGCATGAGCAGGCCGTAAGTTTCATCCCCAACCTGCTCCCAGAAGAACCCAGCCTGCGGAGCAGCCCCCGCCTCGGCCGGTGCCCAGCGCAGGATGAAATCACGGTCAGCAGGCACGGCGTCGCCATCCAGGCGCACGACGGCTCGGCCAGAATCCGGGCGCGTCACGGTAACGTCGTGGCCGGGACTGGTGATCTTGCCGATATCGAAGCCGGCGGCCAGAGCGACCTCAAGCGTGACCGGATTGCCCTTGCCGGCCCCTTCATCGCGCAGCGGCGGTGTGATTTTGGAGGCATCGGGCACCCGATCCGTGTCCTGGGCCCAGCCCGTGCCGCCCGCGAAGTTCACGGGATGTGCACGGCCGGGGATATAGCGCGGCCCCACGACCAGCGGCAGACGCAGGGTGAACTGCCCGTCGCGGAAGGTCAGGCGTTCCTGAAATTCGATGGCGACGGTGACTTCCTCGCCAGGCCCCAGGTTGGCGACGGCGGTGGTGAAGATGTTGGGCCGCTGCTGTTCGACCAAGGATGCCCGGCGCCCGGCGCTTTTCGCCGCCGTATACAGGCGCCGCGCCTCGGCCCGTTCCTTGATTTGGCCCACGGTCACGCGCCCGCCGACGATCATCTTCAGACGGTCGACGGCACTGTCCGGCGGTAGGGGATAGGTATAGATGGCTTCGGTCCAGCGCGCCGTTGGGTTGCGAAAATGGTGGGTGACGGTAAAGCGCGCGATCAGGCCCGAAACCTGGACCTTGATGTCCGTGCCCAGCAGCGGCACGGCCCGCACCCGGGTATCGCCGCCTTCATCCTGTCCCCCGTCATCCCCGGCCGGCAGAAACAGGCCGCCCAGGTCCATGGCCGCAGCCGACACAACCGCCGACCGTCCGGCCGAACCATCAGCACGCGCCGATGACGTCGCCATGATGGTCATCAGAACCAAGGTAACGGCCAAAGCCAGAGGAAAGGCCCACCAGCGGCGGCCGATGACGGTGACGATGGGCATGGCGTACTTCTCTCCCGGCGAAATTCCGCCTGACGCGGTTCGGCATGGCCGCCCGTAATGCTGCGTTCCAGCGGGCGGCGGTTCGATGCATTGAAGAGGGAGAGTGCGGCGGCCCTAGGGTTCACCCAAGACCATTTGGGGGCAGTCAGGCCGCGATTTCGCCATAGTTCCCACGCGGGGAGGAATTGTTCCGTTCCCAGGGCTTCAACATGGCCCGAAAACGATCTAGTTTACGCGCCATCCAGATGGAACCGGGTTGAAGGAGACATCCCATGCATAAGAATACGATCTGCCTGCACCACGGCTACCGTGCCGACCCGGCAACCAATTCCGTCGCCGTGCCGATCTATCAGACCACGTCCTATCAGTTCGACGACACCGCCCATGCGGCCCGTCTGTTCGGGCTGGAAGAACTGGGCAATATCTACACCCGCATCATGAACCCGACCTGCGACGTGCTGGAACAGCGCATGGCCGCCTTCGAAGGCGGCGCCGCGGCGCTTGCGGTGTCATCGGGTCAGGCGGCATCGGCCATGTCCGTGCAGAACATCGCCCAGGCCGGCGACAACATCGTCGTATCGACGGATATCTACGGTGGCACCTGGAACCTGTTCGGCAATACCCTCAAGACCATGGGCATCGAGGCCCGTTTCGTGGATCCGGCGGATCCGGAAAATTTCCGCCGCGCCACCGACGACAAGACCCGCGCCTATTACGGCGAAACCCTGGCCAATCCCAAACTGCGGGTGTTTCCCATCGCCGCCGTCGCGGCCATCGGCCGTGAACTGGGCGTGCCGTTGATCATCGACAACACGGCGGCGCCGACCCTGTGCCACCCGTTCGAACACGGTGCCGCGATCATCGTCTATTCCATGACCAAATATATCGGCGGCCACGGCACGTCGATCGGGGGCATGATCATCGACGGCGGCACTTTCGATTGGGAAAAGAATGCCGCGCGCTTCCCCCTGCTGACCCAGCCCGACCCCAGTTACCATGGCGCGGTCTGGACCGAGGCCGCCAAGGGCTTGGGCGCGCCCATCGCCTATATCCTGAAGGCGCGGACCACTCTGTTGCGCGACATGGGCCAGGCGATGAGCCCGTTCAACGCCTGGATGTTCATCCAAGGACTGGAAACCTTGCCGCTGCGTATGCGCGAACATTGCCGTAACGCCGAAACGGTGGCGCGCCACCTGGCCGCACACCCGGCGGTGAGCCGGGTCATCTTCCCCGGCCTGGAAAAAGACACCGCCATCCGCGCCCAGGGGGAAAAGACCATGCCCGGCGGATGGGGCGGTCTGGTCGGCTTCGAACTGAAAGGCGGCGAAGCCAGCGGCGCCATGTTCATCGACGCCCTGAAGCTGTTCTATCATGTGGCCAACATCGGCGACGTGCGCTCGCTGGCCATCCATCCCTGGTCGACCACGCACCAGCAATTGACGCCCGAAGAACGGGTTTCCGCCGGCGTCACCGAAAGCTATGTGCGGCTGTCGGTCGGGATCGAACACATCGACGACATCATCGCCGATCTGGACCAAGCGCTCGGCGCGCAGTAGCCGCCGAGCCCCCAAGGTCATTGGACAACGCCGGGAGGTCATGCCGTTTCCCGGCGTTTTTCATTGCGTGTCTTGCCTGAAACAAATGGGCAGCGTAGTCTCCGGTCGGCTCGAAACCGGGCCAATGCCCTTGTCCCATGGATCAAAATACAAGGACCCGATCATGGCTTTCCTCGCCGACCGCCTTGCCGCCATCAAACCGTCCCCCACCATCGCCGTCACCCAGAAGGCCAACGATCTGAAGGCCCAGGGCAAGGACGTCATCGGCTTAGGGGCCGGTGAACCCGATTTCGACACGCCCCAGCACATCATCGAGGCGGCGAAAAAGGCGCTCGACGCCGGCATGACCCGCTATACGGCGGTCAACGGCATTCCGGAACTGCAGGACGCCATCATCGCCAAGTTCAAGCGCGACAGCGGCCTGGATTACGCCCGCGATCAGATTCACGTCAGCTGCGGCGGCAAGCCGGTGATCTTCAACGCCTTCATGGCGACCATCAATCCGGGTGACGAGGTCATCGTGCCCGCCCCCTACTGGGTGTCCTACGCGGACATTCCGCTGATGTTCGGCGCCGAGGTGAAGGTCGTTCAATGCAGCGCCGAAAACAGCTTCAAGCTGACCCCGGAACAACTCGACGCGGCGATCACACCGAAAACCAAATGGCTGGTCTTCAATTCGCCGTCGAACCCGACCGGCGGCGCCTATACTCGCGACGAGATTAAGGCCCTGACCGATGTCCTGTTGCAGCATCCGCATGTCTGGATCTTCTGCGACGATATCTATGAGAAGCTGGTCTATGACGGCTTCGAGTTCACCACCATGGCCCAGGTCGAACCCAAGCTGTACGACCGCGTCGTGACCATGAACGGCATGTCCAAGGCCTATTGCATGACCGGCTGGCGCGTCGGCTATTGCGGCGCGCCCAAGCAACTGGTCAAGGCCATGACCATGATCCAGTCCCAGGGCATCACCCATACGGCCGCCGTATCGCAGGCCGCCGCCGTGGCGGCCTTGAACGGGCCGCAGGATTTCATCGAAAAGCACAACGCGATCTTCAAGGAACGCCGTGACCTGGTCGTCAGCATGCTGAACCAGGCCAATGGTCTTTCCTGCGCCACCCCGGAAGGGGCGTTCTACGTCTATCCGTCCTGCGCCGGCACCATCGGCAAGAAGACGCCGTCAGGCCAGGTCATCAAGAACGACGAGGATTTCGTGACCTACGTCCTGGAATCCGAGGGTGTGGCCGCCGTGCACGGTGCGGCATTCGGGTTGGAGCCGCATTTCCGGATTTCCTACGCCACGGCCACGGATCTGTTGGAAGACGCCTGCCAGCGCATCCAGCGGGCCTGCGCCAACCTAAGCTGACCGCCAGACAGGTGACATTGGGATTGTCCCCAAGGCGACGTCATCTATCGCGGGCCGTGGTCTTGGCCGTTATCGTTCTTGTTGCCGCCGTCCGGCCTGCCCAGGCCGACCTGGCCGAGGCGCAGGCCGCCTATAACGCCGGCGATTTCGCTGCCGCCTTCAAGAACCTGAAGCCCGCCGCCGAAGGCGGCGACGCCGAGGCCCAAACCCTGATCGCCGGCATGTACGCCCGCGGCCAGGGCACCGCGGCCGACCTTGGCGAAGCCGCGCGCTGGTACGGCTTGGCCGCCGACCAGGGGCATCTTTACGCCACCACCATGCTGGGCTGGTTCCACATGCGCGGCATCGGCGTCGAACAGGACGCGGTCAAAGGATACCGTCTATTGTCGCGGGCAGCGGCGCGGGGCCAACCACGCGCCGTGGAAATGAAACAGGCCGTGGCTGAAAAGGCGCTCGCCGGTCTCGACGATTTGGTGACCACGGAAGCGCAAAGCCAGTCCATCGACCGCCGCGCCGCCTACTTCCGGATCGGCCGGAGCTTCGCCCTCGGCCACGGCGTGCCGCGTTTGCCGGAGGTCGCCGCCGAGGCCTTCCACCGCGCGGCGGACCTGGGCCACCGCGACAGCCAATACGAATACGCACGAAGGCTGGATACTGGCGACGGAGCCCCGGAAGACGCCAAAGCGGCCTTCACCTGGTTCAAAAAGGCGGGCGAGCAGGGCCATGCGGACGCCCTCGCCATGGTTGGAAAGGCCTACCTGACCGGACGCGGCACGGCCCCCGACCGCCATCAGGCGATGGTCGCAATCACCCGGGCACGGGCCGCAGGCTCCCCCATCGCTAAACTAATACTGGAAGACATGAGCAAATGACCTCGACGATCACCGCGTTTACGGCTGAACTTCTCCGCCTGCCGCTGGACCGCCCCGTGGGCGGATCCGGCGTGGCCCAGATCGACGTCCTGGCCGTCGATCTGACGGACAGCGACGGCGCCACCGGCACGGGGTTCAGCTACTGCCTGAACGGCGGCGCAGGGGTCGTTCTGGCAGCAGCCCGAGATCTTTTGGAAACCCGTGTCCAAGGCCAAGCCGCCCATACGCCGGAAGCCCTGTGGCGGCACATGGCCGGGTCCCTCAACCGCATCGGTCGGGGTGCGCACAACCTGGCCATGGCGGCCATCGACGTGGCCGCCTGGGACCTGCATGCCCGGCGCCTGAACCTGCCCCTGGGCATCGCCATGGGTGGCACCGCGCGCAGCCTGCCCGTCTACGGCTCCGCCGACCATCGCCCGGACCACAGCCCGGAAGAAACCCGTGATCTGGCCCTGGCCCAGGTCGCCCAAGGATTCGCCGGGGTCAAGCCGCGCCTTTCCGGGGACGGCACGGACGGCGCACGGCTGAGCACCCTGCGCGCCGCCCTGCCCGACCGGGTGCGTCTGATGGCCGACGTGAACGAAAAATGCGATCCGGCATCGGCCCTGCATCTGGCGGCGGCCTGCGCCGACGCCGGCTGCCTGTGGCTGGAGGAACCCCTGCCGGCCGGTGACACCATTGCCTTCGCCCGCCTGGCGGCGGCTTCGCCGGTCGCCATCGCCGCGGGTGAACACCTCCAGGGCATGTCCGAGGTCATGCCCTATTTGACGTCGGGCGCCCTGCACGTCCTGCAACCGGACCTGGCCATGATGGGCGGCCTGACGCCTTGCCTCACGGCGGCGCGGGCGGCCGAGTCCTTCGGTCTGCCGGTCGCGCCGCATTTCCTGCCGTCCCTGTTCATCCATTTGGCGGCGGCGCAGCCCAACGTCACCTGGCTGGAGGATTTCCCCCTGCTGGAACCCCTATTCGAAATCGCGGCCAGGACCGAGAACGGCGCCATGGCCCTGCCCACCCTGCCCGGCCACGGCATGGCCTGGGCCGAGGGGGCCAGGGAACGGTATCGTCTGGACGGCTGAACGGGTGACGAGCGGCGCTTAATCCGTGTCATCGGGGGCGTCGATGTCGACGGGCACTCCCGGCTTGGCCTTGGAGGCGCGAATCGACAGCGCCGATTTCACGTGGCTGACATTGGGCGCGGCGGTCAGCTTGGTCGTCAGGAAGTCCTGATAGGCGTCCCAATCGGCGGCGACCACCTTCAGCAGGAAATCCGTTTCCCCCGCCAGCATGTGACATTCGCGCACCTGGGGCCAGGCACGCACGGCATTCTCGAAGGCCTCAAGATCATGTTCCGCCTGGGAGTTAAGCCCGACCTGGGCAAACACGGTGACATTGAAGCCCAGCATCTTGGGTTCCAGATCGGCATGGTAGCCGCGGATGAAGCCTGCTTCCTCCAACGCCCGGACCCGACGCAGGCAGGGAGGGGCGGAAATTCCGGCGCGTTTCGACAGTTCCACGTTGGTCATGCGACCATCGTTTTGCAGGTCGCGCAGGATACGCCGGTCAATCTTATCCAGTTTCACGCGCTGCATGATCGTTTCCTAACCCCCGGGTCACGGCGAAATATTGTTGCGAAATTATATTATAACAACGCCGGGGGAAAGCCCTGTCGCTGGGCGCCTTCCCATGGTTGCTGAAGATGTCCCCGTCGCTGGGCCGCTTGTCCTTGCACGGCGGCCGGGGCCCACTTATCTTAGGTCCCCAATCCGCCGTGAATCCTGGGCAGACACGGCCCCCCCATCTTCGTTCAAAAGGTAGATCGCTTCATGCCCGCCGCTTCCGACCCTAGCCCCCGCCACACCAAGGTTCTGATCATCGGCTCTGGCGCCGCCGGCTATACGGCCGCCGTCTATGCCGCGCGTGCCAATCTGGCGCCCCTGCTGGTGCGCGGCCTGCAGCCGGGCGGCCAACTGACCATCACCACGGAGGTCGAGAACTATCCGGGCTTCGCAGAGCCGATCCAGGGCCCCTGGCTGATGGAACAGATGTTCGAGCAGGCCAAGAACGTGGGTACGGAAATGGTCGAAGACACGATCATGGAGGTCGACCTGAAGGCGCGGCCGTTTCGCGCCGTGGGCGATTCGGGCGCGGTCTATACCGGCGACACCCTGGTCGTCGCCACGGGGGCCAGTGCCCGCTGGCTCGGCCTGCCGTCCGAGGAGAAATTCATGGGCTTTGGCGTGTCCGCCTGCGCCACCTGCGACGGGTTCTTCTACCGCGGGAAGGAAGTCGCCGTGATCGGCGGCGGCAACACCGCGGTTGAGGAAGCCTTGTTCCTGACCAATTTCGCCTCGCGCGTGACCCTGATCCACCGCCGCGACGAGCTGCGCGCGGAAAAGATCATGCAGGACCGCCTGTTCAAGAACGACAAGATCGAGGTGATCTGGGACACGGTGCTGGAGGAAGTCCTGGGCGACGGCAATCCGCCGGGCGTTTCGGCCATGAAACTGCGCAACATGAAGACCGGCGAGATCACCGAGCGCGCCGCCGACGGCGTGTTCATCGCCATCGGCCATGACCCCAACACCGCCCTGTTCAAGGGCCAGGTCGACATGGACGACGAAGGCTATATTCTGACCAAACCGGACAGCACCAAGACCAACATTCCGGGCGTGTTCGCCGCCGGCGACGTCCAGGACAAGGTGTTCCGCCAGGCCATCACCGCGGCCGGCACCGGATGCATGGCGGCGTTGGAGGCTGAACATTTCCTGGCCGCCCAGGAGGCACAGCAAGCGGCCGCCGAATAGGCGGCGACAACCGGCCCGGATGCATTAGGGAGCGCATCCGCGAAGGGCCGATCAGGGGGCTTTCCCATGGATTGGGACAAACTGCGGGTGTTTCACGCCGTCGCCGAAGCGGGTAGCTTTACCCGCGCGGGCGAAGATCTGCACCTCAGCCAATCGGCGGTCAGCCGCCAGGTCAGCGCGCTTGAGGAAAGCCTGCGGGTACCGCTGTTCCACCGTCATGCACGCGGGTTGATCCTGACGGAACAGGGCGAACTGCTGTTTCGCACGGCGCATGACGTGTTTTCCAAGCTGGCCATGGTCGAGGCACGCATCGCCGACAATAAGGACGAGGCCCAGGGGCCGCTCAAGGTGACAACCACCGTTGCCTTTGGCTCGATCTGGCTGACGCCGCGCATGCGCGAATTCAAGACTCTGTACCCGGACATCGCCATCAGCCTGGTGCTCGCCGACACGGAACTGGACCTCAGCATGCGCCAGGCCGACGTCGCCATCCGCCTGGCCCCGCCGAAGCAGCCGGACCTGATCCAGCGCTACATCATGACCATGAACTACCATGTCTATGCGTCGGAAGAGTATCTGGCCGAACACGGCACGCCGGCCCGGCCCCAGGATTTGGACGACCACGACCTGGTCGTCTATGGCGACGATGCCCGCCCGCCGGTCGAAAACCTGAACTGGCTGCTGACCGCCGGCGCGCCGCCCGGCGCAACGCGAGAACCGGTTCTTCGGGTCAATTCCATCTATGGCATCTACCGCGCCGTGCAGTCGGGGCTCGGTATCGGCGCATTGCCCGATTACATGAGCCGCGAGGCCGACAATTTGAAGGAAGTGCTGCCGGAACTACGGGGGCCCTCGATCGAGGCCTATTTCGTCTATCCGGAAGAACTGCGCAATTCCAAGCGCATCACCGTGTTCCGCGACTTCCTGGTCGACCGCCTGAACCCGGAAAATTTCTAGAATCCGCCGACGCGAACTTCACAAAATTCACAGCCGGCGGCGATTTTTTGTTACCCAAATGCAATATTTGCAGGGCGATGAACGAGATATGCGTGAATTGCATATCTGGAATGCAGGTTTGTGACTGGTATACCAAGCATGGCGGTTTATATAACCACCATCCCGTCGCCGCCGATTGCTCCTAAGCGCTGTGGCAACGGAACGGATTTTGGGTCTCCTCCCAGACCCACCCCGCCGGAGGTCATCCGGCACCGGGACCGCTCCCTGGCCCCCCAGGCCAGCGGCCCCAACGTCTCCCAGACGTGAAGCCTCCCTGTCAAACTCGCCGGTCCCTTCCCAGGGACCGGCGGTTTTTTTTATGGGCCCCGGGTATGGCTGGCAGTGCTATAGCGCCGGGTCAAATAGTTGGCGGCGCTATTGCGCCGCCTGGGCCCGCAGCGCGACCACTTGGTCCGCCTCCTTGCCCATCAGTTCCTGCAGGTGGTCGAATGCCCATTCGAAGGTGCCGACCCCCATGGTCATGGAGCGCAGTTCGATCACCAGGTCGTGCATTTCCGATTGCGGTAGTTGGACCTGAACCTCGTCCCAACCGGCCCAACCGGGCTTGGCATCAAAGCCCATGATCTGCCCCCGCCGTCCGGACACCAGGCGCTGCATCCGGGACGTGAATTCCGACGGCATGGAGATGACGACCTTGCAGATCGGCTCCAGCAGCACCGGCTGACAGTTGGGCATGCCTTCGCGCATGGCCTGCTGGGCCGCCTTGCGGAACGCCATGTCCGAGGAATCGACGTTATGGTACTGCCCATCGGTCAGGGTCACGGACAGGTCGACCACGGGAAAGCCCAAAGGCCCACGCGCAAGATACTCGCGCACCCCGGCCTCGACCGCCGGAATATACTGTTTGGGCACCACCCCGCCAGTGATCGTGTCGCCGAAGGTGAACCCCTCGCCCCGGGCAAGCGGCTTGATATCCAGGTGCACATCGCCGAATTCACCATGCCCGCCCGATTGTTTCTTGTGGCGCGCGTGCTGGCTGGTCGGCTTGCGGATGGTTTCCTTGTAGGGGACCTGGGGCCGTTCGCTGTCGACGTCGATGTGGAACTTGCCCTTCATCCTGTCGAGGGTGATCAACAGGTGCATTTCGCCCTGCCCCCAGAGCAGCATCTCACCCGTATCCGGATTGTGCTCGTGGGAGATCGAGGGGTCTTCTTCCATGATCTTGGCCAGTGCGCCGGACATCTTGACCTCGTCACCGCGGTTGGCCGCGTGCACGGCCATGGAAAACAGCGGCGTCAGGGGCGGTGGCCAGGCCATGCCCTTGACCTTACCCGAGGCCGAGACCAGATCGCCGGTCTTGACCGCGTCCATGCGGCCGAGGGCGACCACCTCGCCGACCCCCGCCTTGGCGGTCTTTTCCGTCTTCTGGCCGAAGGCTTTGGACAGGCCGGACACCCGACCCTGGGCCGACGCCATACCGTCGGTGATGTCGTCGCACCACACCCGGGCAAAACTGAGCTTGCCCGCATGGCCGGCATGGACGGTCTTGAACACCCGCGCCGCCGCTTCGCCCGACACCGGCTCACCCAGGCGCGCGGCCGTGGTCTCCGGGCCCGGGGCTTCGTGACGCAGGGCCTTGAGCAGGCGGCGAACGCCGTTGCCGTGTTCGGCCGAACCGAAGAACACGGGCACGGCCTTGCCGTCCTGCAGGACCTTGGTCAGATGTTCGAACACCTCCCCCGTCTGCGGCACCACGTCTTCCAGCAGCGTTTCCAGCAGCGCGTCATCGAAATCGGCGAGGCTTTCCAACAGTTCCGTGCGCGCCGCCGCCTCGCGGTCGCGGATGCTTTCGGGCAGTTCCATCAATTCCGACGGCTTGCCTTCCTGCCAGCGAAAGGCGCGTTCCGACACCAGGTCGACATGGCCGGTCACGTCGTCACCGTCACGGAGCGGGATTTCCCGCAGCACCAAGGGGCTGTCGGACAGACCCTGCAGGGCGTCCAAAGTCTCGGCGACACTGGCCTCGGCTGTGTCCATCTTGTTGATGAAGATGAGGTGCGGAATCTGGTGCTGATCCAGGAATTTGAGGATCGGCGCCGCCGTCAGGGCCCGCGCCTGTCCCGGCTCACAGACCACCACGGCGGCATCGGCGACCATCAGGGCGTTATGGGCGTCCTGCAGCATGTCGATGGAACCGGGACAGTCGATAAAGGTCCAGGGGTCGCCCAGGTAGGGGGCGCTCACGATATTCATTTCCGTGGACATCTGGCGGGCGCGGGCTTCGGGCGAGCCGTCGCCGACCATGTTACCGTCCTTGACGGAGCCCTTGCGGTCAATGGCTTCGCATTGACGCAGGATTTCTTCGAGTAAGGATGTCTTGCCGCTTAAGTAGGGGCCGACCAGGGCTGCCACGCGGGGCCGGTTGTCGGATTTGGTCATCGTTTCCTCCCAAGTGCGTTTTTTTGTCGCAGGAAGGGGCCGTTCAGTCGGCCTTCGAAGTCCGTTTATGGTTAAAGCCTAGCCTGCCCAGAGGGGGATTCAAGTAGATTCCGGGAATCCGGCCGATATTTGCCATTGCACAGGCCTTTGGCCGAACAGATGAGTGTCACGAACAACAAACCCTTGGCGTTAGTGGACAACCCCCCCATATCCGAGGCTAAACTGGCCTTTCTCGGCGCGCCGCCGTGGCAGAAACAGCGACAGACCATGAACACCAAGACACATAGCTACTCAGAAACGACCCGCGACATCCATGTCAGCGTGATCCCTCAGTACCTTCCCGACCAATCCGCGCCCGAGGACGGCCGCTATGTCTGGGCCTATACGGTGCGGATCGAGAACCAGGGGACAGAGACGGTGCAGCTGCGCAACCGCTATTGGCGGATCACCGACGCGCTCGGCACTTCTCACGAAGTCCGCGGCGAGGGTGTGGTCGGCGAACAGCCGGTCCTGAACCCGGGCGAGGCCTTCGAATACACCAGCGGCACGCCTTTGGCGACGCCGTCGGGCATGATGATGGGATCCTACGAAATGGAGACCCAGGCCGGTGATTTCTTCGACGCCGCCGTGCCGGCCTTCTCGCTCGACAGTCCGCACGAACGCATCCATCTGAACTGAGCCCCAAAAAACCAACAGGACCGGGAACCCCGACCGTGACCGCCAAGAAACATCTGAGTGTCGCCAATATCGCCGCCGCCAAAGCAAAGCCGACCCGCGCCGAGGCCGAACAGGCCGTGCGCACGCTGATCCGCTGGGCCGGCGACGACCCCACCCGCGAGGGCCTGGTCGACACACCCAAGCGGGTTGCCAGCGCCTATGAGGAATTCTTCGCCGGTTACGATGCGGATCCGATGGAAATCCTGCAGCGCACCTTCGAGGAAACGGACGGTTACGATGAGATCGTGGTCCTCAAGGACATCCGCCTGGAAAGCCATTGCGAGCACCACATGGTGCCGATCATCGGCGTCGCCCATGTCGCCTATCTGCCGCACCGTCGGGTCGTCGGCATCTCCAAACTGGCGCGGGTCATCGACGCCTATGCCAAACGCCTGCAGATTCAGGAGAAGATGACCGCCCAGGTGGCCAACGCCATCAATGACGTGCTGGAGCCCAAGGGCGTTGCCGTCGTCATCGAGGCGGCACACCAATGCATGACCACGCGCGGCGTCTCGAAGCCGGGCGTGACCATGGTGACGTCGCGCATGCTGGGGGCGTTCCGCGACGATCCGACCACGCGCCGTGAGTTCCTGGCCATGATCGGCCACTAACCTTCTCAAGGGGCTGGCCCGACCCCAGCACCGTCGATTGGTTCCTTCTTTGTCCAAAATGCTCTAAACCTCGTCGCAACGGGGATAAGACGAGGCAAGGGCATGGATTTCCGTCCCATTCTGATGATCGTGGGCACGCTGCTGGCGACGCTGGCGCTGGTCATGTGTGTGCCGGCCGTGGTCGATGCCTCGCTCGGCAATCCGGACTGGGAAGTGTTCGCCGCCTCCGCCGGGGTGACCCTGTTCCTCGGCGTCGCCATGGCGCTGACGGCGACGACCGGCGGCGTGCGGAACCTCAGCGTGCGCCAGGCCTTCGTCATGACGACGCTGACCTGGGTCGCCCTGACGGTGTTCGCATCCTTTCCCTTCATGTTTTCGGAACGGGATCTCAGCTTCACCGACGCCTTTTTCGAGGCCATGTCGGGCCTGACAACCACGGGATCGACCATCCTGACCGATTTGGACAGCCTGCCGCCCGGCATTCTGCTGTGGCGTTCCCTGCTGCAATGGCTCGGCGGCATCGGGATCATCGTCATGGCGATCGCCATTCTGCCCATGCTCAAGGTCGGCGGCATGCAGCTGTTCCGCATGGAATCGTCGGATCAGTCGACGGAAAAGGCTCTGCCCCGCGCAGCCCAGATCGCCAGCACCATCGGCGTTATCTATCTGTTCCTGACCATAATCTGGGCGGGAGCGTTCTGGCTGGCGGGGATGAGCGGGTTCGACGCGGTGGCCCATGCCATGACCACCATCGCCACGGGCGGATTTTCGACCCATGACGATTCCATGGGCCACTTCGACCATGCGGCCATCGACTACATCGCCTCGGCCGGCATGATCGTCGGCGCGCTGCCGTTCATTCTTTACGTGCGCTTCCTGCAGGGCCAATTCATGGCCCTACCCCGCGACCCCCAGGTGCAATGGTTCCTGACCACGGTCTGCGCCGTCGTCATTGTGACCGCCGTGTGGCTGTGGCTGGAACAGGACAAGCATCCGTTGGATGCACTCAGGCTTGCGACCTTCAACATCATTTCGATCATCACCGGCACGGGCTACGCCACGGATGACTATTCCCTGGGGGGGCATTTCGCCCTGCCGATCTTCTTCTTCATAATGTTCATCGGCGGCTGCGCCGGGTCAACGACCTGCGGCATCAAGGTGTTCCGTTTTCAGATCCTCTACGCTGCCTGCCGCACCCAGCTGCGCCATCTTTTGCATCCCCACGGCGTGTTCATTCCCTACTACAACAAGCAGCCGATTTCCGACGAGGTCATCATCTCCGTGCTGTCGTTCTTCTTCGTGTGGTTCCTTTGCTTCACGGTGCTGGCGCTGGGGCTGGGACTTCTCGGACTCGATTTCGTGACCGCCTTTTCGTCCGCCGCCACGGCGATCGCCAATGTCGGCCCGGCGCTGGGCGAAACTGGTCCGGCGACGACCTTCGCCGACCTGCACGACGGCGCGAAATGGCTGATGGCCATCGGCATGCTGTTGGGACGGCTGGAACTGTTCACGGTGATCGTGCTGTTCACCCGCGCGTTCTGGCGGAACTAGGCGGCCCGAAGCAGCCCACACTTATTGTTGGGCGATCACCGCGAGTGCCACGACCGCCAGCATGGACAACGCCATGGCGACATTGATGGCGAACTGGGTGCGTTTCGGCAGGTCCAGGCGGTGCAAGGTCACCCCGGCCCATAGCCAGAGAAAATGGATGCAGACCCAGAGCGCGTTCATGATCGCGAACTTGATCGCAAGTTCCATCACCAGATTGTCCGGCATGAACGCAAAGCCCGAGAAAAAGGCCGTATTCACGGCATAGGCCTTGGGGTTGATCGCCTGCAGCATGAGGCCGCCGATTATGCCGGGGGCGGACTGGCGTTCGATGAAGGCGATCTTGGAGCCGGCGAAGGCGATGCGCAGCGCCAGATACAGAAGATAAGCGGCCGACGCATAAAGCAGCGCGGTACGCACATGCGGCACCGCCAACACGGCGGCGGCAAGGCCCGTGACCACGGCCAGCGCCACGAAGTTGGTGCCCAGGAACAGCCCGACCATGTAGCGCCGCCCCTGGGCGAAGCCGAAGCCGGACCCAACCCCGGCCAGCGACAGCACCCCCGGCCCCGGCGTGATGAACAGGAAAAAGCAGGCGGCGGCGAACGTCAGCATGAAGGCCTTCCGGCAGGGATGGAGCAGAGTGTTGCGGGATTACGGATGCACACCGGACATTGGCGGCCCGGACACATGGTGCGGAGCCGGCGTCACCCGGTCAAGCCCCAAAGGGGTCAGTCAGCGCATCCAGTTGCCGAGGAACCGGCGCATGTTGGTTTCCATTTCGTGGTCGAAGTCCTTCAGCGCCGCTTCCATCATCGCGAACCAGGTCTTGTTCAGATCATTCAGGGTCACGTCCTCGGGCACGGTCTGGTTGCGGGTGGCGCGCGCCGCCGCATGGCCGACACGCCGGCCCTGGGGGTCGAACACCTCGATCATGGCCGACATTTCCAGGTCGTAACGGGCGTCCTGATCCGTCGTGAAAGCCCCCTTGATGCCTTGGGTGCGCGGCAGCTTGGTCTCCACGACCTCCGCACGTTCGATGGTCAGGCGTGCGACCGTGCCGGCGGCGCCACCCACGGCCTTGAGACGGTCGCGACCCCAAATCGCCATCGCCTTGGCCGGCGGCGTCTGCATCTTGTGCTCCACGTTGGGCGGCGCAAGCGGCGCCTTGTGGACATCGACGATTTCAACCCGGTCGACGGCAAGGTTCAGGGCCGGTGCGTGCTGGAAGGTGATTTCCGGCAGGTTGACGCTGGGATCCGGCGTGGTGCAAGCACCCAGCGCCAACAGGCCGGCGACAAGGGCGGCGGTCAGTGATCTGGTCAAGGTCATCGGTTGTCGGTTCCTCGCTCCAATGGTTTCCCCGGCACCCCTCATACTGGGCATGCCCTGTGTCAGGATCAAGGCATGGGTCGAATTATCCGCGCCGACGGGACGGGCGCGGCGTCAATCCTGGTAAAGTGCCTCGACCTGGTCCGGGCCGAAGACATAGTCCGTACGGCAGAATTCGCAGGTTACCGTGACCGTACCGTCATCGGCCATGTCCTCGATTTCCGCCTGCGGGAAGGAACGCAGGGTCATTTCAACCTTGTCCCTGGAACAACGACAGGTCTGTTTCACAGGTCGGCCCTCGGTCACCCGCACACCGTCCTGATGGTAAAGACGATAGAGCAGCCGGTCCGTCGTCACCGCCGGGTCGAGCAGTTCGCCGGACGACAGGCTGCTCATCAGGATCACCGCCCGACGCCAAGCTTCCTCGGCCTCGTCCTTGTCGGCGCCGTGCTTGTCCGGCAGGCGCTGCACCATGATCGCCCCGGCGCTCAACGGATCGGCGCCGGACGCCAGAAGGATCGCGGTTTCCAGCTGTTCGGATTGGCGAAAATAATCATGGGCGCAGTCGGCCAGGGTCGCCCCCACCAGTTCGGTGATGCCCTGATAACGGTCTGTGTCCGGCCCCTGGTCGACCGTGAAGGCGAGATAGCCGGAACCGAGCAACGCCGGAACGGGCGCCCCCTGAGCGCCCGCGGCATCAACCGCCGCGAGACGGTCCGCGTCATAACGCGCGTAGCTGCGCACCCCGCCGGCCGACGTCCCGTCCGCCATGACCAGGCCGACCGGGCCGTCACCTTGGACCTGCAGGGTGAACACGCCGTCGAACTTGAGCACGCTGGACAGCGTCGCCGCCAGCACCACGACCTGCGACAACAGATCGGCGACCAACGGCGGATAGCCGTGCGGCCCGACCAATTGGTCGAGTATCGGACCCAGGCGCACGACGCGCCCGTTGACGCCCAGTGCATCTACATGGAACGGCTGAACAACGTCGTCGAGGGAAAGGGTCACGTCAGGCATTGTCTCGGTCGGCGGCATCTGGGAGGGCATCGTTTGGAGCGGCTTGTGTCTGTGTCCGATAGTAATAGGTATGCGCGGCTTGGAAACCCGCCAAGTGATAAAGCGCCATGGCGGGACGATTGTCCGATTCCACCTGCAGAAACAGGCGGCGGTCGCGGTCCGTATCAGCAGCCCAGGCGGCGAGTGCGGCCAGCACCCGCGCGGCATGTCCCCGGCGGCGGTAACCATCCCGTGTCGCCATGCACAGGATCAATGCCCAGTCATCGCGAATAACGGCCGCCCCCACGGCGGCGGGCTCGGTCCCGTCGTCCACCACCGCATAGGCCCGCGGCGCAGGCAGGCTTTCAGCCAGACGACAGCGTAGGCCACGTTCGCGCCCCTGCGCCAGGCCGCCGCCATAGACCTGAAACCACGCCCCGGTGGGGCCGGAAAACAGACGCGCGCGAAAACGGAGCGCCTGTCGGTCGGCTAAATTTTTCACCACGGACGCGGCATCGGCGATCATGACCAGGGTGCGCGCCTCGATCACGTAGCCACGGCGTTCCAACTCAGCGTCCAAGCCGTGCGGCGCGACCGCGCCGGAAATCTGAAAGCGGCAAGGCAGGCCGCGCTGGCGATAGAATTTTTCCGCGGCGTCGATGCGTAGCTCAAGGGCGCTCGACCCCGTTTCCTCAAGCGCCAGAACGGAATTGGCACGCCGCGATACCCCTTCGGAAAAGCGCAGTTGCCAGCCTTCCAGAATACCCTGGCTGAACGGCGGCCAGCATTCGGCGGCCCGGCGCTCCAGGTCGCGGATGCCCTCTTCGTTAAACATGAGGGGCGTCCTTCACCATCATTCGGAAGGCCCGATCAGACGTCGCCCAGACACCAGGCCAGGATACCCTTCTGCGCATGCAGGCGGTTTTCGGCCTCGTCCCAAATAACGGACTGGGGACCGTCGATCACGGATTCGGTGACTTCCTCGCCGCGGTGCGCGGGCAGGCAATGCATGAACAGGGCATCGGACGCAGCCTTGGCCATCAGGCGGTCATCCACCCGGTAAGGCGTCAGCAGGTTGTGGCGCGGCCCCGCGTCGGCGTCGCCCATGGACACCCAAGTGTCGGTAACAACCAAATCCGCCCCGGCAATCGCCGCTTCGGCGTCTTCGGTCACTTGCACGTCCGCACCCTCGCCCGTCGCCCAGGACACCAGCTCGGGATTGGGAGACAGCGCCTCGGGACAGGCTAGGCGCAACTGGTAGCCAAACCGCGCGGCCCCGTGAATCCATGACGCGGCGACGTTGTTGCCGTCCCCGGCCCAGGCCACGGTACGCCCCTTGATGTCGCCCCGGTGTTCTTCATAGGTCATGATGTCGGCCATGATCTGACAGGGATGCGACGCGTCGGTCAGTCCGTTGATCACCGGCACGGTGGCGTATTCAGCCAGATCGTGCAGTTTCTGCGGATCGTCCGTGCGGATCATGATGACATCGCAATAACGCGACAGTACGCGCGCCGTATCGGCCACGGTCTCGCCCCGGCCAAGCTGCGATTCATTGCCCGACAGCACGACGGCGCAACCGCCCAGTTGCTGGATCGCGACCTCGAACGACACGCGGGTGCGGGTCGACGGTTTTTCGAAGATCATCACCAGCGTTTTCCCGGCCAGGGATGGTGACGTCGAGGCCGCCGCTCCGTTCTTCTTCATCGCGGCCGCGCGGTCGAGAATCCGGCGCAGGGTGCCCGCGTCGGCGCGGTCGAGGTCGAGGAAATGGCGAAGCGCGCTCATCCCGTCTTCTCCTTGGCCATGTCCGCCGCGATTTCACCGCAGCTTTTGTCGAGGGCGGCGACGGCTTCGTTGATGTGACTTTCCTCGAGGATCATCGGCGGCAACATGCGCACGACGTTGTCGCCCGCCGGCACCGTCAGCACGCCGTTGTCGGTCATCTTGCCGACCAGGATGCTGTTTTCCACGGCGCAACGCATGCCGACCATCAGGCCCTGGCCGCGCACTTCGGTCAGCACGGTCGGATGTTTGGCGACGACGGCGCCCAGCCGGTCCCACAGAATACGGGCCATCTTATCGACCCGGGGAAGGAAGCCGGGCTCCAGCACCACGTCCAGCATGGCGCCGACCGCCGACATGGCAAGCGGCGTGCCGCCGAAGGTCGACCCGTGACTGCCCGCCGTCATGGCCTTGGCCGCGGCCTCGGTCGCCAACACGGCGCCGACGGGGAACCCGCCGCCCAGGCCCTTGGCCGTGGCCAGGATGTCCGGGGTCACGCCGGCCCATTCATGGGCAAACAGTTTGCCCGTGCGGCCGTTACCGGTCTGCACTTCGTCCAGCACCATCAGGATGCCGAACTCGTCGCACATTTCGCGTACACCCTTGAGGAAGCCCGGCGACGGCGCCTTGATGCCGCCCTCGCCCTGCACCGGCTCGACCAGGATCGCCGCCGTCTGGTCGGTGATCGCGGCGCGCATGGCGTTCAGGTTGTCGAACGGCACATGGTCGAAGCCTTCCGGCATGGGGCCGAAACCCTCGCGATGCTTTTCGTTGGACCCTGCGGCCAGATCGGTCAGGGACCGCCCGTGGAACGAGCCGTCGCAGCTGATGATGCGGTAACGCTCCGGATGCCCGGCCCCGTGGTGATACCGCCGCGCCATCTTGATCGAGGCCTCGACGGCCTCGGCGCCCGAGTTGTTGAAGAACACGGTATCGGCAAAGGAATTGGCGACCAGAAGGCCTGCCACCCGTTCCTGCCCGGCGATGCGGTACAGGTTCGAGACATGCCACAGGGTCTTCGCCTGTTCGGTCAGGGCGGCGACCAGTTTCGGATGGCAATGGCCAAGTGAATTGACAGCGATCCCCGACCCCATGTCGAGGAATCGTCGGCCGTCGTCCGCCCAGACATACATGCCCTCACCCCTGACCAGGGCGAAAGCGGTCCGTGCGTAAGTCGGCATGACGGCGCTGATCATTTCGCTCTCCTTTGGCTCAACGTGTCAAAACGGAAAAAAGCCCCCGTTTTCCAGGAGCTTCAACCATCTTCCTTACCAGGAAAGCCGCCGAGTATCAGTATCTCATGGCCCCTTGTCAACGGCGGCAAGATGACCGTTCGGCGACGGCTTGCGCACGGGCCTCAGGCCTTCAGCTTGTAGCCCGTGCGGAACATCCAGGTACAAAGCCACCAGAGGCCCGCGTTGATCACCGCCATGACCGTGACGCCGATCCACAGGTTGCCGTCGGCATGGCCGATGAAACCATAGCGGAAGCCGTCGATCATGTAGAAGAAGGGATTGAAATGGGCCGCGATCTGGACACCTTGGGGCAGGCGTTCGATCGAATAAAAGGTCCCCGACAGGAACGACAGCGGCGTGATGACGAAGTTGGTAACCGCCGCGATATGGTCGAACTTATCGGCCCAGATGCCCCCCGCCAGCCCCAGCAGCGACAACATCAAGGACCCCATGACCGCGTGATAGACGACGAAAAACGGATCATGCAGGCCCAGGTCCACGGTCATCGCCATGGCCACGCCGACGACGACGGCAACGGCGACGCCCCGTGTCATGCCGCCGATGGCAAAGCCGAACGTCAGTTCATGGGCGTTGAGGGGCGCCATCAGGCTGTCGACGATGTTGCCCTGAATCTTACCGATCATCAGCGAACTTGAGGTATTGGCGAAGGCATTCTGGGCGATCGCCATCATGATCAGGCCGGGCGCCAGGAAGGTCATGAACGGCATGCCGGCGACGACCCGGTGATCGCCGCCCAGCGCCAGGGCAAACACGGCGAGGAACAGCATGGTCGTCACCAGAGGGGCCACCAGGGTCTGGGTATAGACCTTGATGAAGCGCCGCACCTCGCGCAGGTAGAGCGTCTTCAGCCCGATCCAATTGACCGCACCCATAGCGGGCAGGTCGTCGGACGCGGACGGCATGTCGGGCAGGGCGGCAAGGGGTGTCTGGTCACGCATCATCGCGCTCCTTATAAGATATGACCATGGAGAGTCCAATCGGTTCCGACGATCCGGCGCCCGCCAAGGGTGCCAGGCGCAAGCCCCGGGGGCCCAAGAAGGCGACGCAGAGCCATCTTGCCAACGCGGCCCTCCACTATCTTGCGCGCTTCGCCACGTCGGCCGAAAACCTGCGCCGGGTGCTGATGCGCCGGGTCGATAAATCCGCCCGCCATCACGGCACGGATCCTGAGGAAGGGGCCGCCTGGGTCGAGGATCTGATCCAGCGCTACCAGCGGGCGGGTCTGCTGGACGACGCCGCCTATGCCGAAGCCCGGGCCGGCGACATGTTGCGCCGGGGCACGCCGATGAAGGGTGTGCGGTTCAAACTGATGCAGAAGGGCGTGGGTGCGGACGACATCGACAAGGCCCTTGCCGCCGCGACCGAGGACACAGCCGAGCCCGATCTGACCGCCGCCGCCGCCCTGGCCCGGCGCCGCCGGTTGGGACCCTACGCCGCCCCGGACAAGCGTGAAGAACGGCGCGACAAGGACCTGGCGACCCTGGCCCGCGCCGGGTTCGATTACGACACGGCGCGGCGGGTGATCGAAGCCGAAACCGTCGACGACCTGACCCGGATGCTCGACGACGGCTAGGGTTTGCCGCCAGCCCGGAATTCGGGAACAATAGGCTAAACCGGTCCGGGAGGGACGGATGACGCCACGCATGCCGGTGATATTCGGGATTTGGGCCGCCCTGATGACAGGCGCCGCATCCGCACAGGCAGACAGCGCGCTGAAAACCGTCGGCCTGATCGAAACCGTCCACATTCAGCCGGAAGGCATCGACATCCGCGCCAAGGTCGACACGGGGGCCGAGAATTCGTCCCTCGACACCCGGGACTGGCAAACCTTCGAGCGCGGCGGTGCGACCTGGATTCGCTTCACCTTGAATCTCGACGGCGGCGACAGCCGGACCCTGGAACGCCCGCTTGGGCGCATGACGATGATACACCGCGCCGGCAGCCGCCAGGAACGCCCCATCGTGACGATGACCCTTTGCGTCGGCGACGTCGCCCGCGCGGTCGAGGTCAACTTGGCCGAGCGGCCCAAGCTGACCTACCGCATGCTGCTGGGGGCGAGCTTCCTCACCGGTGTCTAGGTGGTCGACGTGTCGCAATCGGACCTGACCCACCCTACCTGCGGCGAGGCCGCAAAATGAGGAACCGCACGGTCTATCTGCTGGCGGCGGTATTCGCGGCGGCGGGGCTGGCGCTGTTTGCCTACAAGGTTTTGGCCCTTGATTTTCCCCTGACCCCGGGGGATGCCCCTGACAATTGGGCGGTTGAAACCCGCGTTACCTTCCAGGCCGCGGGCGGCCCGGTGGCCGTGCGCCTGTTCATCCCGCGCAACACCCGGGCCTACACGATCCTGGATCAAAGCTTCGTCTCCCGCGGCTATGCCCTGGCCATGGAACTGACACCCGACGGCCGCATGGCGAGCCTGACGCGGCGCCAGGCCAAGGGGCCGCAGACGGTCTATTTCCGCTTTCTGATTCACCGGGCCGAACCCGCCCCTCCGCCGCCCCAGGCGGAACCGGCCCCGGTGCAGCCGCCGCCGTGGAAGACCCTGCGGCTGATCGCGGCGCGGGCCCTTCTCGACCAGATCCGAAATGAGGGCGAGACGGCGACCGCCCTGGCCCAAGCCCTGATCAAACGGCTGGCGGCAACCGACCCGGACGACGCGGCGCGCAGCCTACTGGGTAAAACCGCCGGCGCAGAGCGTATCGTCGACGTGGCGGCGGGCGTGTTGGCCCTGGGCGGCATCCACGCCCGGTCCGTGCACGGCATCGCCTTGGCCGAAAGCCAGAAACCGGTGCACACGGTCCATTGGCTGGAAGTGGCCGAGGCCGGTGCCTGGCACCGCATGACCGCCGACCCGGCTGCACCAGAAGTCCCGGCAGGTTGGTTCCCCTGGTGGCGAGGCACCGGCAAGATGGCCCAGGTCGATGGCGGCAGCCACCCCAAGCTGCGCATCACGGTCGAACGGGCAGCCGACCAGACGATTGTCGACAGCCTGTCGCAGGACCGCGCCCAGGCGAAAAACCTTGTGACCTCGGCCATGGCATCCCTGCCGTTGGAGGTGCAGCAGGTCTACCGCGTGTTGCTGGTGGTGCCGCTGGGGGTGTTGCTGCTGGTCGTCCTGCGCAACGTGATCGGGCTGAAAAGTTTCGGCACCTTCATGCCCGTGCTGATCGCCCTGGCGTTCCGTGAAACGCAACTGCTTTGGGGCATCGTGCTGTTCACCGTGATCGTCGCCATCGGTTTGGCGATCCGCTTGTGGATGGAGAACTTGCGCCTGCTCGTCGTGCCGCGCCTGGCGGCCGTGCTGATCGTGGTGGTCGGGGCCATGGCCGTGCTCAGCGTCGCCAGCGCCCAGTTGGGCCTGACCGGCGGCCTGTCCGTCGCCCTGTTCCCCATGGTCATCCTGACCATGACGGTGGAGCGCATGTCCGTGATCTGGGACGAACGCGGCCCGCGCGACGCCGTGCAACAAGGGGTCGGCAGTCTGGTTGTGGCCACGGTCTGCTACCTGTTGATGAGCCATCCCCTGGTCGAACACCTGTTCTTCCAGTTCCCTGAACTGCTGCTGGTCGTGCTGGCGGCGGTGCTGCTGCTGGGCCGCTATTCCGGCTACCGGCTGACGGAGCTCTACCGTTTCAGGCCGCTCGCGGGCGGGCAGCCCTAGGATGGAGATTGTCGACCTTTACAGGCGTCTTCGCGCCAACGGGGTTCTCGGCCTGAATTGGCGCAATGCGGAGTACCAGTTGGTCCACAATCAACGCAGGTATTTCCCCCTGGTCGACGACAAGCTGAAATCCAAGCGCCTGGCCGAGGCCGCGGGCATCGCCGTGCCGCCCCTGTTCGGTGTCATCGAGTATCCGCACGAAGTCCGCACCTTCGACGCCATTGTCCAGGATCATGAGGATTTCGTGGTCAAACCGGCCGAAGGCAGCGGCGGCGACGGGATTCTTGTGATCGTGGGCCGCGACGGCGCCGGATTCCGCCTGGCCAACGGCACCGTCATGTCGGCGGACGAGATGCGTTTTCACATCAACAATATCCTGGCTGGCACCTTTTCCCTGGGCGGGCAGCCGGACAAGGCGCTGATCGAATACCGAATCCGTTTCGATCCATTGTTCAAGCACATCGCCTTTCAGGGCGTGCCGGACATCCGCATCATCGTGTTCTACGGTGTACCGATCATGGCCATGACCCGCCTGCCGACCGAAGAATCGTCGGGTAAGGCCAATTTGCACCAGGGCGCGATCGGCGCCGGCATCGACATGACATCGGGCCGAACCCTGAATGCCGTGTGGCACGACCGCATCATCACCACCCATCCCGACACCGGCGCCCCCGTGTCGGGTGTGCAGATCCCCCATTGGGAGATCCTGCTGCACCATGCGGCACGATCCTTCGATCTGACCCATCTGGGTTATCAGGGCATCGATATGGTGTTGGATTCCGAACGCGGGCCAGTGATGCTGGAATTGAACGCCCGCCCGGGCCTGAGCATTCAGATCGCCAACGGCGAGGGTCTGGGCCTGCGGCTCGCCAAGGTGGAGGAATACCTGCAAAGTGCGCCGGACACCTTGGCCTTGGTCGACAGCCGCGTGGCGTTCACGAAAGCGCATTTCGTCCCCCGCCCGGCGGTTTGAAGCCTGCCCATTATTTTATTGCGGAACTTCGATGGCCTCGCGGCGGCGGATCAGGATCAGCTTGCCCTTGAAGGAAATGCGATCCTCCATCAGCAGCGCCGTGCCGAACTCGGGCACGTACCAAGCGTTGATTTCGACCAGGTCCCATTTCATGGACTTGGGCCCCTCGATCACCTTCTGCGAGATGTCGACCAGATAGGCGGTGAAATCGCCGGCCGGCAGTTTCAGGACCTTGGAGCCGCGCACACACAGTGACGACTGCAGCTTGAACACCGACTTGCCGTCCTTTTTGCCTTCGACGACATAGTTGGCCTCGTTGCCCTGCTTCAGGGGCCACAGCTTGTCGTACTCCGGCATCTTGAAATCGAAATTCCACCCGCCGCCGCCGGCGACACGGGCGAAAGCGCGGTACAGGGTCACGTCCTGGATCGGCCCCTTGCCCTGGACCGGTTCGCGGAACCAGCGCACCTTGTCGCCATCGATGGTTTTCACTCGATAGCGGTGATGGGTCACGTCCGGGGTTTTCGAATCCGGATTGTGGGTGATCTTGAAAATGAAATTGGCGTTTTCAGCAGGCGACGAATAGGGAATCGGCGCGTCCCCGCCCTTCGAGGCGATGCAGGCCGAAGCCCATGCGGAAGACGACGAGGCCATGGCCCCGATCAGGGCTGCCACAAATGCAGTAGTACGGGACAGGCCCATTCGGCTCCCCTTGGCTGTCACGGTGCGGGACGAGCCCGCCCTCGCCCCCAAGAAGCAATTTTATCCGGGCAACAGTCTAGTCAAGCAGGCCCAACATACAATAAACAACTGTTATGAAAGACATGACAGAGTTCTGGAATCTGGTTGTCGACGTGTGGCAGCACGGCGTGATCGGCATCGACGTCGGGCGCATGGCCGCCGCCCTGGGGATTTTCCTCGTCTTCCTGATGTTGCGCGGTTTGCTGACCCGCTTCCTCATGGGTTGGCTGCGCATGATGACCAAGCGCACGCCCTGGACCCTGGACGATCAAATTCTGGCCGCTATCGAACCGCCGGTCCGCTTCGTGCCCGTGGTCATGGGCCTGTTCTTCGCCTTCCAGGTCCTCAAGCTTGCGGGCACGCCCGACCAGATGGCGTCGAACCTGGTACGCTCGCTGATTGCCTTCACCATTTTCTGGGCGCTTTACCGGGCAGTCGATCCCTTGAGCGTGCTTCTTCATCGCCTCGACCGGATCTTTTCCACGGAACTGGTGGAGTGGATGGCGCGTGCGATCCGCGTGCTGGTGTTCATCATCGGCGCGGCGGCGGTGTTGGAAATCTGGGGCATCAAGGTCGGCCCGATCATTGCCGGGTTCGGCCTGATCGGGGTCGCCGTGGCCCTGGGCGCGCAGGACCTGTTCAAGAACCTGATCGCGGGCCTGTTGATCCTGGCGGAAAAACGCTTCCACAAGGGCGATTGGATCCATGTCGAAGGCGTGGTCGAAGGCCATGTCGAGATCATCGGATTCCGCTCCACCATGGTTCGCCGGTTCGACAAGGCGCCGGTCATGGTGCCCAATTCGCAACTGTCTGACACGGCGGTCATCAACTTCACCGCCATGACTCACCGCCGCATCAAGTGGCTGATCGGGGTCGAATACCGCACCTCGGTCGACCAGTTGCGCCAAATCCGCGATCAGATCGCGGCCTACATCGATGAAACACCCGACTTCGCGCCGAAAACCGATGTCTCGACCTTTGTGCGAATCGACAGCTTCGGCGATTCCTCCATCAACATCATGGTCTACTGCTTCACCCTGACGACGAAATGGGGGGAGTATCTGGAGATCAAGGAACGCCTGGCCTACAAGGTCATGGACATCGTCCACGGTGCCGGGGCGGCCTTTGCCTTCCCGAGCCAATCGATTTATGTGGAAAGCCTGCCGGGCGACGACGCGCCGGAAATCTTCCAACCGCCCACGGGGCCCACATCCGGCGGAGACGCATGACGACGGTCCCACCGGCAGAAGATGACAAACATCAGGAGAGCAGACATCATGGGCATCACCATCTATCACAACCCGAAGTGCAGCAAATCACGCCAGACCCTTCAACTGCTGGAGGACAACGGCGTCACTCCGGAAATCGTGCTGTACCTGGACACCCCGCCCACGGTGGACGAAATGAAGGCGCTGTTGCGTAAACTCGGCCTGAAAGCCTCCGACATCCTGCGCCAGGCCGAAGCCAAGGAGGCGGGCCTCGCCAAGGACATGGACGAGGATGCCTTGATCAAAGGCATGATCGCCAATCCCCGGTGCATCGAACGGCCGATCGTCGTCAAGGGCGCCAAGGCGGTTCTCGGACGGCCGCCGGAAAACGTTCTGGCGCTTATCTGACACCTACCTGACAGACCACCCGAACCGCCGAGTTTTATTGTAATCCTCGTAGGTTACGGGACTTGCGGTTCCGTTGTGGACACTTCAATATGTGCGCGCGAGGGGAGTGTGGTTCCACATCACTTCTCTGGTTTGCCTTAAGATCACCAAAACGGGGCATGGGCAGGCCAGATGAGCACTACCGACAGCGGTCCAGGGGCCGCTGAAATCGTGGAGGACTGATGGCCGCCGAAGATCGCGCCAGCCCGGATCAATCTCCGGTGGACGTCGCTGACGCCCGCGCCGCATGGGAGTCTCTTCCGGAAGAAGAACGCACGGCCCTGCGCGACCGCGAAGCTGCGCGCCTGTTCGCCATCGGCTCCGACCATCAACGGAACGGCCGACTGGAAGAAGCGATCCCCGATTACACCCGGGCCCTCGCCCTCAACCCCAATCTGGCCGAAGCCTACAACAACCTGGGCGTGGTGCTGCGCGCCACGGGCCGACCGGAAGCGGCTGTCGCCTGCTACCGGCGGGCCATCGCGCTGAAGCCGCGCAACGCGACATCCCATTCCAACCTGGGCAACGTACTGCGTGACCTGGGCCGGTTCGAGGCCGCGGTGGCCAGCCACCAACAAGCCGTGCACCTGGACCCGAAAAATCCCGACACCCTGCACAACCTGGGCGTGGCGCTGCGCGACCTTGGCCGCCGTGATCAGTCCCTCGATTGTTTCGAACGCGCCCTCGACCACAACCCCGACCATATCCCAAGCCTGCTCGACCGCGGGCGGTCGCTGCTTTTGGCGGGTGAATATGCCGCCGGCTTCAAGGACCTGGAAGCCCGTTTCCGGATGCGTCGCTTCCAATTGCGCGGCACCGACACGCCGCGCTGGACCGGGGCCAAGGTCAAAGGCAAGACGGTTCTGGTGCCTTGCGAGGGCACACCGGGCGACATCATCCAGTTCGCCCGCTACATCCCCATGATCAAGGCCCAGGGTGCCAACGTCGTTCTCGAAGCGCCTGCCGCGCTGGCCGATCTGCTGGCCACCGTGCCCGGCGTCGACAAGCTGGTGGTCCAGGGCGCCGCCTTGCCGAAATTCGATCTGCACGCGCCGCTGTTGTCGCTTGCCGCCATCTTCAAGACGACCGCCACCAAGGTGCCGGCCGCGCCCCCCTACATCACCCCGCCCGACCCCGGGGCCTTTCGCCTGCCGCCGGGCGGCGATTTCCTGAAGGTCGGGATCGCCTGGGAGGATGAGCGGACACCGGCCCACGTCACGCCGACACCGGGTCTGCGCCCGTTCCTCGATCTGGCCGGTCTGGCCGGTGTTACCTTGTTCGGCCTGCAGACGGGACCGGCGGCGGGGGATTTGAAGGCACAGGGGGCGGGCGCCCTGATCATCGACGTGGCGCGCCGTTCCGGCGGGCTGGCGGGCCTGGCGGCCTATATCGATCAGATGGACGTGGTGATCGCCGTCGACGGCGCCGTCGCTCATCTGGCCGGTGCGCTGGGCAAGGAAACCTGGCTGATCGCCCCGGCCTCACCCGATTGGCGTTGGGGTACTTCGGGTGATACCACGCCCTGGTATCCGACCATGCGCATCCTGCGCACGGAACGGCGGGGCGACTGGTCAGCCTTGCTGGACCAGACCCGGCGTGACCTGCGGGCCCGGGTGCGGCGCGGCAACGGGGCTTAAGTTCGACTCTAGAAGCGGTAGCTGTAGCGCAGGCCGATGTTTTCCAGGCCTTCGTTGTAATCACAAATCTTGGCATTCGAGATATGGTCGAAGATGGCCGCGATCTTGTGATGTTCGGTCAGTTGCCAGCCAAGCGTGAACGATTCCCGGAACAACAGGTGACAGCCCAGATCCTTCTTGTCGGCCGCCCCTGAATCCGTTTCTCCGTCATGATAGGCACCGCCGACGCTGACCCCCGCGAACAGCCCCTTCCACAGGTTCCATTCATAGCTAAGACCGGCGAACACCTGGCTGGTGTCGCCTTCGGAATTGATGTTAGCGCCGATGTGGGGCTCCGGGCTCCAGATCAGGTCGAGGAATTTCGGCGAAGCGAAGCGGATTTCGATATGCCCGTCGTAGCCATCTTCCTTGGAGTTGGAGAACGGCCCTTCGTCGTGAATCAGGGCGCCGATGGAAATTTCAGAAATGATGCCGCCGAGCGGTTTGCCCCGCGAACTGGCGCGGGCTCCCTGTTCCGTACCGCCGGGCCACAGCGGCCCCGTTTTCGACGACACCCGCGTCATCGGTTCGGCCTGCGGCTGCGGTGCCGGCGCGGAGGTCGGAATGGGGCGGACCTGAGGTCGGGGCGCCGGACGCGCCGGCATGGGGGCGTAAATCGGCTGGGCTACGCGCCCTGCGGCAGGCTGTCCCGGTCGGGCTTGGTCCCACTCTTTGGCCGGACGAGCGGCGAAGGGATGGGCCTTGCCCATCAGAATTCGGATGTCGTACCCGGTCGACGCACTATCCGCCTGCGCACCGGAAACAGTCACCATGCAGAGCCCGACGACCCAGCACAATCCCTTGAACTTATTATACAAAATAGCCCCTCACTCGCTCACAGGACGCCGATTTCGACGGTCCCCGTCTCCGGTCATATCCTTAGCATTCAGCCGCGATAAGGAAGCAGATCGGCCTTAAACAAGGGTAAACCTTCTTTCTGTTTAATGGACGGGGCGGCAATCGTCCAGCGCCGCCGTCGGCTCCGATCGGATTGGATAACCGGCGAACTGGTGGATAGCGTTTAGCGAACAGGCCAAGGTCCGTGAACAGCAGGAAACAACAGTTCCGCGACAAGGACATCATCTTCCGCGAGGGGGATCCGGCGACCCGTGCCTTCACCATCATCGCGGGCAAGGTCGAACTGATGACCGAGGTCGACGGCAAGGAAAAGCATCTGGGAGTTCTGGGCCCGGGCAAAACCCTGGGCGACGCGGATGTCGCGCACGGCCGCCACAAATCGACGGCGATCGCCGCCGGCATGGTGACGCTGCGCCCGCTCGACCAGCAGGCCCTGGCCCTGGTCAAGGCGCCGGCACAGCAGGCCGGCCTGCTGGCCCGCTTGCTCGCTCCCCTGGCTGTGCCGGACACCGGGGCACCACGCCGCCGGTTTTCCCTGT
Organism: bacterium SCSIO 12827; assembly: GCA_024397995.1. Classification (NCBI taxonomy): domain Bacteria; species bacterium SCSIO 12827. The sequence continues at coordinate 3,402,370 of CP073746.1, forward strand.
TCGGCTGGTTCCGCCAGATCAAGGAAGCAAGCCAACCCGCCGACCCGACCCGCATCGAGGTCCGCGTTGCGGCCCTGCCTCCCGAAGGCCAAGCCCCGGAAGGCATCAACATTGATAGCGACACCGCGACGGACCCTGAAATTCTGATTCTCGACGCCTTCGCCGAACTTGAAGGCGTGCGCGCCCGCCCCCTGAAGAAGCCCCTCACTCTCCCTGAGGATACGGAACCCGAGGACCGCGCGAACCGCCTGCATTGGGCGGCACGCCAAGCCCTGGCGCAGGTCGAGGCGGACATCCTGATCTGCTTCGAATTGGATGCCGCCGGCAAGCGCCTGACCCTGCGGTTCCTGCCCTTGGGCATCCAGAACGAGGATCCGCCCGGGATGTTCCATGCGGCCCAGGCGCTGGTGCTGCCGGCCCAGCCGGATCCGGCCCTGTCCGCCTTGGCCACGGCCGTCGCCCTGACGGCGACGATCCCGCTGACCGAGGTCAAGAAGAGCCGTCTTGCCAAAGTCCTGCCCCAGGCCATGGAACGCGCGGCCCCGGCCATCGAAGCCCTGGGCACGGCCCCCGACATCACGGACCGCGATCGTGCCATCGCCCGGCTGTTTTTCGCCAACCTGCTGACGCTTCAGTCGGGCCCGGCGGGACAGCTTGAGGGCTACCGCATGGCCGCCGACATCTACGGTCAGGCCATCGCCTTCCTGAAGGATGACAGCGATGCCTTCGACCGCGCCGTGGCACAACGCGCGCTCGGCGCGATCCTGCCGACCCTGGCCCCTGAATGGGAAACCCTGGAGATGGCGGCCGACGACGAACATAAGGCGGCCGGGCCGATGGCCCAGGCGATGGCGCTTCTGGAAGCGGCGGCCGAGCAGTTCACCCGCGACGCATATCCTAAGGAATGGGCGGCGCTACAGAACCGGATGGGGCAAATCTGTTACCGCATCGACGCCCAGGAAGGCGACCAAGACCTTCTGAAACAGGCCCTGAATCACTATCAGGCCGCCTTGCAGGTCTTCAACCGGATCGACCATCCCATGCGCTGGGCCGAAGTCATGAACAACATCGGTCAGGCGGCGGCGATTCTGGGTGAGCAGTTGAAATCGGTGGAGCTGTTTGAAAAAGCCATCGAAGCCTGTTCCGGCGCCCTGGAAGTCCGCCACAAGCTGGATCATCCGTTGCTGTGGGCAGCGACCCAGAACAACTTGGGTTCGGCCCTGTTCATGCTGTCCAAGCTGACCCACGATCCGGGTCAGTTGGAAGCCGCCCGCGAAGCCTTTTCCCTGGCCAAGGGCGTGTACGAAGCGCGCGGCGCCCACCGCCTGACCATGATCACGGAAAAAAACCTGTCGCGCGTCGAACGCCTGATGGATATCGCCCGGCCCAAGTCGCCGCCGCCCCTGCCTTGGGAGCCCAAGGATTACGCCCCGCATCTGGCCGAGGCATCGGACCTTGAGGAAGAGGACGACGAGGAAGAGGGCGACATGTCGGTCTATGACGCCCCCAAGGACGACGATGACGACCGCGGCCTCAAGAGCCGGGCCGCCAGAGGCTGAGCCTCGCCCGGCCTTCAAGGGGACTTGCACCCGGCCGCGAAGATATTACACTTAGGGCTCAGCATCGCGACCAAGCCATCGAACCGGCGCGATAGCCCAAGGACCGCGGACGGACCCATGACCAGCTTGCGTTCACCCATCGGATCGGAGATCACCTGGCGTCAGCCGGACGGTGAATTGGTGTCCTGTGAGGAGAAGCTCAAGGTCCTGAACGAGAATCTCGAGGAAATCCGTCAGTACTGCCAGGACGCCTTCGAGGATGCGATCCTCATGGGCTGCGACGAGGCCCAGGTTCGCGAGGTCCTGCAGTCCGTCGTCGACGCGATCGAGAACCCCTACAAGGGCCGCGCGTCCTAACTTTCCATGATATCGATCAGTCGGCGCCGATGAAGCGATCGGCGAAGGTGAAGGGATCGGGGCTGGGCTTTCCGAAGTGCCAGCCCTGGCCGTAGTCGATGCCGCAATAGAACAACTTGTTGGCCGCATCCTTGTCCTCGACCATTTCCGCGACCGTGTGCACGCCGGCGCTTGAACACATCTTTGCCATCGACGACAGCATGTCGCGGCCCTTGTCCGAGGCACAGGCCCGGCGCACCACCGGGCCGTCGAACTTGACCACGTCGACGTCGAGGGCGTTGAGGTAATCGAAGCTGGCAGCCCCCGCGCCGAAATCATCGAGACAGAACTGGAACCCGCGCGAGCGGATTTCCTGGATCACCTTGTTGAGGGTTTCCAGGTCTTCGGCCTCGGCCGATTCCGTCAATTCGAACATCACCCGGCGGTTCATATCGCGGCGGCTTTCGAGAACCTGAATCAGGCGCTGCACAAACTGCGGCTGAGCCAGCGACAGCGACGAAAGATTGACCGCCACCGGCGGCAGCGGCCCGCGCTTCGCCATATGCCCCAGAATATCCATGACCTGACGGACCACCGCAAAGTCGAAATCGACAATCAGGCCCAGTTGTTCGGCCAGCGTGATGATCTGGAACGTCGTCTTGGCGCGGGTCTGGTCGCGGAACCGGGACAGGGCCTCAAAATGATGGACCCGGCCCAGGCGTAGATCGCAGATCGGCATGAACACCAGATCAAAATCGCAGCGTTCCGTCGTTTCCTTGATGTATTTCACGGTTTCCACCGTGTCCTGCATCATGTCGTCGAGCGCGTCGGACAACTTCTCGACCGGCAGCCGCGCCTTGCCGGTGCAGAACTGCTGCATGGTATGGACCAGGGCACGGGCGACCTGATCCTCGCTGAGCCCGGCACCGTCGGCATCCAGGGTCGAGGAACGGGCACCGAATTCGGCGGCCTTGTCGCCGAGAAGCCGCTGGGCGGCTTCCTCGACCTTCATGTTCACATCCTCGGGGTCGACGTCACCACCGTGAACATAGGCAAAGTTCTCGGCATCCAACTGGCCCGCCGTGCTGCCGCCCAGCGAATGGGTTTTCAGGATACTGCCGACAGCGGTCATCAGGTTGCGCTTCTCGCTGGCGCCCAGGGTTTCGGTCAGGGATTTGACGTTGTCCAGGCGCACGAAAGTCAGCTGCCCTCTGGCGCCCGTGCGATCGTAATCTTGAATGCGTTCGACCGCGGCGCGGGTGAAGGACTCGCGCTCCAACACGCCCGACCATTCATCCTCGATCAGGTCTTCGGCCGGGACATGGGTCTTGCGCACCGGCTCGACCTTCAGCGCCAGGAAATAATGATCCTCGAAATCAGGCATGCGGTAGCCTGAAAACACCACGGGAATGCGTTTGCCGGCGATGCTTTTCAGGTCGAGGACAACGTCCTCCAGGCGACCGTTGCGGCCGCCGCCCGTCAGCAGATCGCGGGCATAGGTCTTGTGCTCGTCACCGACAAAGTCGAGGAACGACGACCCCAACAAGGTTTCCGGCGTAGCGCCCAGCACCGGGGTCACCCCGGCGGCGAAGGCAATGTTGTAGTTGCCGTCCAGTTCAAGAAGCAGGTCCGCGCGGCAGAAGGCCAAGGCCACGAAGCGTTCGCGGTCGGTCTTGCCCTGAACGCGGGATTTCGCCGCGGGCTTGGCCTTGGCGGCCGCGCCCGATTTCCCCGCCGTGTCGTCCCTGTCCGCACCGGTCATGGCAGCCCCTGAATGCTTGAGCGCGATCTCGTTCATGTCGAGCCTACCTTACCCCGTCGCCGGGGTCCACGGGCCGCCCCCTGGCCGACCTTATGGCGATAGCGTAGGGATGCGGGTTCGCGCCATCTGTGACGGGCGGCACAATTTGAAATTAAAGGAAAATTGGTTGCGCAGGCGTTACGAGCCGGCGGCGTCCTCGACCAGGTCTTTCATGCGTTTGGCGATCGCGTCGTAGCGATAGTCGGAAATCCGGAACACCCAGGGCCCGGTGCGCGCGCGCAAGCCATCGGCCTCGGCCGTGCCCTCACCGCCGGCAATGTCGAGCGACACCCAATATTCAGCCGTCGGCCCCTTGAGATCACCCTCGGGCAGGTCGATCAGGGCGGTCACGGTCAGCCCGTCAAAAGTTTCGTAGACGACACGGGTCGCCGTCGCCGGATCGATGGGATGCTTTTCGCGAAGCGCGACGTCCATGATCTTGTAATCGTCGATGGCCGACGCGATGCCGTTGACGCTGAACCGGCTTTTTACCTTTTTGCCGTCGGGGACACCGTTCAGAACGAAATCCAAATCCCCCTGCTGTTCCTTGAAGATGGAAATCTTCTCGCCATCGGCGTGATGAATTTCGACGCGACGGATGCGCTTGGTCTGAATATCGAAGATGTCCGTCTCGATCCATTCGGAAATCAGCTTGCCGATTTCGATCGAGCCCTTGGCCAGCCAGGCCTGATCCTTGCCGGGAATGCGGAAATAGGTGCCGCCCGCGGCCGAACCCTCGAGCGAGCTGCGGGCCTTGCCGAGCACCATATCGACCATCGGCCGCCCGCCCTTGTCGTTGAGACGCAGGCTGATGGCCTTCGAGCCCACGACATCGGGATCACCCAGATCAAGCCGTGGGAACAATTCCGGGGTCGCGGTCTTGGGCGCCAGATAGGTGAGTTCCGCCACGCGCAGCGCCAGCGCATTCACTTGGCTTGCCTTCGCCGGGTACATATCGCGGTTGGCAATGCCCCAGTCCCCGGCATCCTTGGCGTTGCGCTTGAAGGTCAGCACCCCGCCTTCGTGGCTTTCGATACGCACCGTGTCGACATCGTTCAGGTTGTCGATCAGGCCGGGCACCACCGGGTCGCCCAGATTGGCATAGACCGCGTCACCAGGCCGGGTGACCACGGCGGCGGCGGCGGCAACGATGCCCAGCACCGTGGCGACCAGAAGGATCAGGAAATTTTTCGCACTCATGCCGGCTCTCCCTATTCCGTCACCGGCCGCGCGCGGGCGCGGCTCAGGCGGCGGGCAACGGCGATGACCAAGGCGGCAAATCCCAGGATCAACGGAATGGCCGCGATGTTGAGGAACTTCAACCAGGCGTCCAGCGCGTCGATATCCTTGCGCAGCGCATGCTGCACGTTGCGCAGGTCGTGGCGGATATCGATCATCTTGCGGCGGAATTCGGCGATCGCGGTTTTTTCCTCCGCCGTCAGAATGGCTTCGCTATTGGCGCCTTCGCGGTTGGTCAGGCCCTCGATCCGCTTTTGCGTTTCCTGCAATTCCTTGGCCAGCTTTTCCTGTTCGGCGCGGAACTTGCGCTCCGCCTCAAGCTGGATTTTCTCAACCATCAGGAACGGACGCTTGGAATCTCCGCGCGAGCGCAGGCCCAGCAACACATCGCCGCCGGACAGGTTCTCGACCGCATTGATGACGAAGTCGCTGTTGCCCGCATAGGGCACCAGAAGCTGTTCGCCGTTGACGTTGCGAATTTCCGCCCACAGACCTTCGTGCAGGACATCCGTATCGGCGACGATCACCGCGTTGAGCGGCTTCTGCGCTTCCGCCAGATGGGTCTTGGCCCTCTCTAGGCGGGCCTTTTCGGCATCCTCGCCCTCACCGATCAAGGGCGGGCCGTCGGGGAATGCCGATTTGACCGGACCGGTCACGCGCGCGGCCATGGTCAGCTTCTTACCCGACGCCTTGAAGTCGCGGAACAGGGCGACAATGTCGATCCGTCCCTGCAGCTTGGCCACGTCAAGGGCTTCGGAATCCTCCGAGGTGGTGACGAGCGGGCGGAAGGTCGTGGTCGCGCCTTCGGCCGGCTCGAGTATCCCGGCCGAACCGACGTTGAGGTCGCGGATGTCGGCGACCACCGCGTCGGTGGTGTCCAGGTTGCGCCGGTCGAGCGTATTCCACGCCACGTAATCAACCTGGGTGATCTGGCCTTCGTGGCGGACATTGACGCGGCGCGCCGATTGCAGGTCGGCGGCAACCTTGTCCTTGATGAAGGTGACGCCCCAGGATTTCAGAAGCCGATCGATGTCCGACGGGCCTGCCGGTCCCTGGGGACTGGGGGCTTCGGTTTCCGCGTTGGGGTCGATAAAAGCCAGCACCCGACCGCCGCGCATCACGAACTGGTCGATGGCGTACAGGGTTTCGTCGCTGAGGTTCTTGGGATGAACCAGCATCAGCATGCCGATTTCCGGCGGCACGGCATTGAATTCGGCCGGCATGGTGCGGACGTCGAACAGTTCGCGGATCTGGCTGATCACGGCCCAGGCCGGCACGGGCCGCTGGCCCATCATGAAGCCGCCTTCGACCGGCAAACGCGCGACCATGCCGACAACCGGACGGTCCAGGGTCGCCAGCGAATAGACCAGCTTGGTCAAATCGTATTCCAGGAACGGCTCGCGCTCCGTCGTGAAGTAGGGGATGACGGCCTTGCCGTCGACGGAATTGGTGCCGGCCAGGCCGAAATAGCCGCGGTCACCGGACTGGTCATAGGGCAGGCCCTGCAGGCCGAAAGTGACGGCCTCGTCCTCGACCTCGGAAAAGGCCTCAGGGTTCTTGACCTCAAGCCGGATCTTGCCGCCCGAAATGTTGACGTAGCGTTCCAGAAGCTCCCGCACGCGGTTGGCATAGGCCTGATGGCCGGGATAGCGTTCACCCAGCGCCCGGGTGAAATAGAGGCGCAGCGTGATCGGTTCCGTCAGCGACGTCAGCACCTTGCGCGTGCCGTCGGACAGTGTGTAGAGCCCGCGTTCCGTCAGGTCGACCTGGGCCGAGCGCAGGGACAGATTGACCGCCAGATTGACGGCAAGGAACAAGACGGCGGCAAGGCCCACGCCGATCACGGCAAGACGGTTGCGGTCTATGGTCTTCAATGCGTTCATGGTCGTTCCCGCCCCCCTACGCCGATTTCTTCACTTCCACGACGATCACGTTGGTGAACAGGAAGAACGCGATCAGCGACACGAAGAACAGCACGTCGCGCAGGTCGATGACGCCGCGCATCACCGCATCGAAACGAACCAGGAAGCTAAGACTGGCCACCGTGTCGACGATCAGCGCCGGCGCCCAGGCCTGGAAGAAGTTGAGCACCAGATCCAGGCCGCTCATGGTGAACAGGAAGCACACCGTGGCCGAGATGATGAAGGCGATCACCTGGTTCTTGGTCATGGCCGACATGCAGGCGCCGATGGACATGAAAGCGCCCGCCATCAGAAAACTGCCGACATAGCCCGCGACGATCACGCCGTTGTCCGGTTCGCCCAGCACGTTGACGGTAACCCAGACGGGAAAGGTCAGCGCCAGCGCGATGCCGCAGAACGCCCAGGCCGCCACGAATTTGCCGAGCACCGCCTGCGCCGTGGTCACGGGCAGGGTCATCAGAAGCTCGATGGTCCCCGACTTGCGTTCCTCCGCCCACAGGCGCATGGCGACGGCGGGGATCAGAATCAGATACAGCCAGGGATGAAAGCGGAAGAAGGCTTCCAAATCCGCTTGGCCGTTGTCGAAGAAACGGCCCAGGTAGAAGGTGAAGGCGCCAGTCAGCGCCAGAAAGATGACGATGAACACAAGCGCCAGCGGCGTCGCGAAATAGCCCGCCAGTTCGCGCTTGGCGATGATCCAGATGTTACGCATCGGCTCCCCCTTGGGCGTCGCCCTGGGTGATCTTGCGGAACACTTCGTCCATATGGCCGCGTTCCACGTACATTTCCTCGGGCGTCACGTTCTTGGACCTGAGCAAATCGCCGACCGGCAGAACGATGGACGCCCCCGCCTTTGGCCGGGCGCGGAAAGCCGCCGTACCGTTGACCGGATCGCCCAGCGCATCGACGCCCGCAACCTGATCCAGGGCCGCCAGTCCGGCCACGATGTCGGCGGCCTGATCGGCGGCCAGCTTGACCACCACCGCATTGTGGCGCGCATCACGGCACAGCAACTGTTCCGGCGTGCCGTCGGCCAACAGCTTGCCATGGGCGATGACCACCGCGCGGGTGCAGATGGCTTCGACCTCTTCCAGGATATGGGTCGAGATGACGATGGCCTTGTTATGGGCCATGTCCTTGATCAGCGAGCGGACCTGATGTTTCTGGTTGGGGTCGAGGCCGTCCGTCGGCTCGTCCATGATCAGAACTTCCGGATCATGAAGGATCGCCTGGGCCAGACCGACGCGGCGTTTGAAGCCCTTGGACAGGGTTTCCACCGGGCGATCGAACACCTCGTCCAATGCCGCCATCTCACGCACCCGGTCGACCCGGCGGCCGATTTCGGCGCCGTTGAAGCCGCGGATCTGGGCGATGAAGCGCAAGAATGAGGAAACCCGCATGTCGCCGTAGGTCGGCGCCCCTTCGGGCAGATAGCCGATCGCCGCCTTCACGGCCATGGGCTCGGTCACCACGTCGTGACCCTGCACCCGGGCGGTGCCGCTGGTCGGCGTCAGATAACCGCAGACCATCTTCATGGTCGTCGATTTGCCGGCGCCGTTGGGCCCGAGGAAGCCCAGCACCTCGCCCCGGCGCACGGCCATGGACACGGCATCGACGGCAGTCAAATCACCGAACCGTTTGGTCAGATTTTCAAGAACAATCATGTCAGACATTGCGCGTCACCAACCCCCACTGGCGTGCGTGATCCCACGGGACGGGGACCGGCGCAATGATAATCGCGAATATGTCCGGAATGCGGCAAACGCAATTCACGGGTCTCTCTCCCTGCTTGTCCGGTTGTTGACCAACCTTGAACGGCAAGGGAGATAGTCTGATTAATCGGGCATTTGCAACCCTTTGGCGGGAAGATTTTTTGCCGGGCCAATCAAACGGCCTGGGAATGGCGGGCCAGGGGGGCCGCCCCCGGGCCCGGCAGATAGGCATCAAAGACCGCCGCTACCGCCCGCATCAGGGGCCGCGCGTCTTCGGGAACGGTGACCACCGCCCCGTCGACACGCACCAATCCGTCCGCCGCCATATCATGCAGGCGCGCCAGTTCGGCGGCGAACGAGGCCGCGCCGCCGAAACGATCGAGATCAACCGTCATGTCGCACATCAGGCGTTCGATGACCGCCCGGCGGCGCTGGTCGTCGGCGTCGATGGTGATGCCTTTCACCGTTGCCAACTGCCCGGCGGCGATGCGCCGGCTGTAGGTCCCTGTGTCCGGCGCGTTCTGGAAATAGCCGCCCGGAAGCTCACCGATGGCCGATGCGCCGAGCCCCAACCGGACATTGGCCGTATCGGTGGTGTAGCCCTGGAAATTGCGACGCAAGCGGCCGCCGTCGAGGGCTTGGCACAGGCTGTCGTCCGGCAGTGCGAAATGGTCAAGGCCGACCCGCCGGTAGCCATTGCGGGCCAGGCGCAAGGCAGCGGCGGCGGCCTGATCGAACCGTCCTTGCGCATCGGCCCGGGGCAAGTCGTCCAGCAGGCGTTGGTGGCTTTTCATCCAGGGCACATGGGCATAGCCGAACAGGGCGATGCGCTGGGCTTCCAGTTCCGCCGTGCGGTCCACGGTGCGCAACACGTGATCGACGGTCTGCAAGGGCAGGCCGTACATGAGATCCAGATTGATGCGGTCGATGCCGGCCGCGCGCAGAAGATCAACGGCGCGGCGCACGACCGTGAACGGCTGCTCACGATTGATCGCCCGTTGGACCCGTTCGTTCAGATCCTGGACCCCGATGCTGACGCGGGTCACGCCGGCCGCCGCCATGGCTTCTGCCATATCATGGGTCAGCACGCGGGGATCGATCTCGACCGCCGCCTCGGTCTGCGGGCCGAAGCGAAAGGCGGCATGCAGATGATCCATCATGGCGCGAAAGTCGTCGGCGCCCAGGATGTTGGGTGTGCCGCCGCCGAAATGAACATGCGATACGGCGGGCGGATTGCCCAAAGCCGCCGCGACCAGATCGATTTCCGCCCTCAGGTCGTCGACATAGGCGGCGATGGGGGCGTATCGGCGGGTGATCTTGGTGGTGCAGCCGCAATAGGTGCAGAGTTCGCGGCAATAGGGGATGTGGAGGTAGACCGACACGGGGCCGTCGGCGGGCGTCAGCCCGGCGAGACCATCCGCATAATCCGCGGGACCGATGCTGTCCCGGAAATGCGGCGCGGTCGGATAGCTGGTGTAGCGCGGCACGGGACCGCCATAGGTCTCAAGCAAATGCCGGCTCATTTCCCGGTCCCCTCCCGACGTCATTGGCGCCGGAATTTAAGGACGGCGGCGGAAGCCCCGCATTGATATGGGTCAAAAATGCCCGCGTCGTGACGGCGGATCAGCGGGCCGCGTTGACCCGCCAGTCATAGGCATGGCCGTCGATTTCCGTGCGCCCGGTCAGACGCGCCTTCAGGTCCGGCCCGGCGTATTGCGTCAGATGCGCCAGCACACCCGCCTCCTCACCGCCGAAATCATTAATGAACCAGTCATAAATCTTGGACACGACCAGCCTGCCGTCGCTGTCGATGCGCACGCCGCGCGGGCTGTTGACGTAGGTTTCCGCCGCCGCCGTCAGCATGCGCTCCGCGGTGTCGCCCGTGAAGGGCCGGGGCGCCAGATCGGGACAGCCGATGGATGCGCAGTTGACGGCGTAATGGATGCGAGGGTCCCGCCAGATCGGGCGCAGGATGCGGTGTTCGATATCGTCGAGGGCGATCTTCTCGCCCTCCACCACGGCCAGTTTCTTGCCCCAGGGACCATCGGAAAACAGGCCCGGCGAGATATCGATATCGCGGATCGAGGACACCGGCCAATGATCGAGGATCACCTTCACCGTAAGCGCGTTATAGAGGTTGATCCAGAACGCCATCTGTTCCCGCCGGTTCAGGCCGGAGACCGCGACCGCCTCCATCTCCGCGACATAGGCCGCGAGGCCCACATGGTCGGCCGCCGTGACGCGGGCGTAATCGACTTGGTTGGCCCCTTGGGGTTCAACGCGCAGATAATGGGCGAGGAAGCGGCCCCAAGCGCCATGATCGACCCGCACCATCGACGTCGGATCATGGGCCAGCCAGCGCGCCCAAAGTTCCGCCTTCGGCCCTGCGGCGGCGGCAGGCAGGGCAAGGACGACGATAAACAGAAAAACGGCGGCGCGGATCATGGATTAGGGTCCTGAAAATCAAGGGTCGGGGGCAACGATGTGATGGGATGACAGGGATAGAATATTCCGCAGGCAGGCGCCCTACACAGCCGTTCACATCCCCGTCACCAGCGTCGAAACGCCCGTCACAGGGCGGAAATCGCCCTTTAACGCCGGTTTAACTGGAAATCCGCGACGATGCCCCTTATATCGGGTCGTTAAATACCCTGGGAAAACGAACATCTTAAGCCTTTGAAGAGGTGCCTTATGGCGATCAAATGGACGCCCGACTCCTGGCGTGGCAAGCCGATCCTTCAGGTTCCGGAATATCCGGACGCGAAGGTCCTGGAAACCGTTGAAACGCAGCTGAAGCGCTGCCCGCCGCTGGTTTTTGCTGGCGAGGCGCGCTCGCTGAAGAAATCCCTGGCCCAAGTGGCCGAGGGTGAGGCCTTCCTGCTGCAGGGCGGTGATTGCGCCGAAAGCTTCGCCGAATTCCATCCGGACAACATCCGCGACACCTTCCGCGTGCTGTTGCAGATGGCGGTCGTGCTGACCTTCGGCGCGGCCTTGCCGGTGATCAAGGTCGGCCGGATGGCCGGTCAATTCGCCAAACCGCGATCAGCGCCGACGGAAGTCATCGACGGCGTCGAACTGCCGTCCTATCGGGGCGACATGGTCAACGGCATGGAATTCACGCCGGACTCCCGCATTCCCGATCCGCAGCGCCTGATGCAGGTCTACAACCAGTCCGCATCGACCCTGAACCTGCTGCGCGCCTTCGCCCAGGGCGGCTATGCCGACCTGCACAAGGTCCATCAGTGGAACCTGGGCTTCGTCGCGGACAGTGCCGAAGGCGAAAAATACGCCGACATGGCCAACCGCCTCGACGAAACGCTGGGCTTCATGGCCGCCTGCGGCCTGACGTCCGAAACCACGCCGCAGATCCGCGAAACGGATTTCTACACGTCCCACGAGGCGCTGCTGCTTTGGTACGAACAGGCGCTGACGCGCATCGATTCGACCACGGGCGACTGGTACGACACCTCGGCCCATATGCTGTGGATCGGTGACCGCACCCGCCAGCCCGACGGCGCCCATGTGGAATTCATGCGCGGCATCAACAACCCGATCGCCTTCAAGGCCGGCCCGTCCCTCGACCCGGACGAGATGATCCGCCTGATCGACCAATTGAACCCGAAAAACGAACCCGGGCGCATCACCATCATCGCCCGTATGGGATCGGACAAGATCGCCCAGGGCCTGCCGCCCCTGGTGCGCAAGGTGAAATCCGAAGGCCGCAAGGTCGTCTGGGTCACCGACCCCATGCACGGCAACGTCATCAAGGCGTCCAGCGGCTACAAAACGCGGCCGTTCGACCGCATCCTGTCGGAAGTGCGCGACTTCTTCGCCGTCCATCAGGCCGAAGGCACCCATGCCGGCGGCGTGCATCTGGAAATGACCGGCCAGGACGTGACCGAGTGCACGGGCGGGGCGCAGGCGATCAGCGACACGGACCTCAGCGACCGCTATCACACCCATTGCGATCCCCGGCTGAACGCCCGTCAGGCGCTGGAACTGGCGTTCCTGGTGGCGGAAATGCTGAAGGAAGCCCGCACGCCGAAGCTGAAACAGGCCGCCCTGCCGTCCTAGGCGGCAGCCGGCCGGCGGCACGGTTGGGGGACATTCCATGGCCGGTCCACCGGATGATGCAGGCGACAGGTTGCCCGACGCGGCGCCCGACGATGACGCCGTCCGGTTCGAAGACCAGATCACCCGCTGGGCCGATCATTATTTCCTGCGCACCAAACAGGCCGTGCGCCGCTTCGGCGACACGCAAGTTACTTATGCGATCTTCATGCGTCGGCCCGTCGTGTTCGCGCCGCGCATCGCGCTGGACTGGCTGAACGACGCCGCGCGGGCGCGGAACACGGATTTCAGGATCGAGCCCAATTTCACCGAGGGCCAGTGGGTGGGCGCGGGCGAACCCCTGATGTACGTCACCGGCTCGCTCGAACATCTGGTCGACCTGGAAACCCTGCTGCTGCAAAAGCTGGGAGCCTGCTGCGTCGCTGCCAACAATGCTTATGTGATGTGCGCGACCCTGCCCAAGGTCGCCTTCATGGCCATGGACGCGCGGCACTGCGCGGGCACGGAAATGGCCGACCAGATGGCCTATGCGTGCTCCGTCGGATCGCACGCCGCGCGGGAACAGGCGGGGGCCAAGGGCTTCATCGGCAACGCGACCGAGGCCACCGCTCATCACTTCGGCAATACGGACGGCATGGGCACCATGCCCCACGCCATGATCGGCTACGCGGGATCGACGCTGCGCGCAGCGGAAATGTACGCCGAGACCTTTCCGGGCGAGCCGATGACCGTGCTGGCCGACTATTTCGGGGCCGAGATCACGGACGCGCTTGCCGTCTGTGAACGGTTTCCGGACCTGGTCGCAGCGGACAAGCTCGCGTTCCGCCTGGACACCCACGGCGGGCGCTATATGGAAGGCCTCGACCCTCAGGAAAGCTATGCCGTGCTGGAGCGCCACGTGCCCTTGGCCGTGCGCCGCTACCGCAATGAAAAGGAATTGCGCTATCTGACCGGCACGGGCGTGTCGGCCGCCGCCATCTTCCTGTTCCGCGAACGGCTCGACGCCGCCGGATATGACAAGGTGAAGATCGTCTGCTCGTCGGGCTTCGATGTCGAAAAATGCAAGGTCATGGCCGACGTGGAGGCCCCCATCGACGTGGTCGGCACCGGCTCCTACCTGCCGTCGAACTGGAGCGAGACCTACGCCACGGCGGATATCATCGCCTATGACGGCAAGCCGCGCGTGAAGCTGGGCCGGGAATTCCTTCTCCAGCGCCCCGGAAAGGACAAGTAACCGGCCCCATATCGCGCCGGTTTCGTTGACAGGGGAAAGGTGCATCCCTACCCTGCCGCCGCCTGATCGACCCCTTCTGACCCCTTGGATTCCATGACCGAAACCCTGGCCATCGCCATTGCCCAGATCAACCCGACCGTCGGCGACGTGGCGGGCAACCTGACGCTTGTCCGGGATGCCCGGGCCGAGGCCGCCAAGCTGGGCGCCGACCTGGTGGTCACCGGGGAATTGGCGCTGTGCGGTTATCCGCCGGAAGACCTGGTATTGAAGCGCTCGTTCCAGGATCGCATCGAGGATGCGGTGAAGACGCTGGCCAAGGAAACTGCCGACGTCGGCCCGGCCGTGCTGACCGGCGCCCCCTGGCGGGAAAAAGGCAAGCTATACAACGCGGCCCTGCTGCTTGACGGCGGCGAGGTGCAGGTCGTGCGCCTGAAGCACGAATTGCCCAATTACGGGGTGTTCGACGAAAAACGCCTGTTCCAGCAAGGCCCCCTGCCCGGTCCGGTGCCGTTCCGGGGGGCGCGCCTGGGTGTCATGGTCTGCGAAGACATGTGGTTCGAGGACGTGACCGAATGCCTGGACGAATCCGGGGCCGAGATGCTGATCGTCCTCAACGGATCCCCCTATGACATCGAAAAAAGCGACCAGCGCCTGGCCTATGCGGTTGCACGGGTCAAGGAATCGGGCCTGCCGCTGCTTTACGCCAATCTGGTCGGCGGACAGGATGAACTGGTGTTCGACGGCGGATCCTTCGTGCTGGATACGGATTGCGTCCTGACCGCCAAGATGCCCTGCTGGCAAAGTGCGGTGACCCTGACCACCTGGACCCGCAATGGCGAGGCCTTCCGGCCCGAACCGGCGGAGATCGTCGCCGCCCCCGACGACACGGAATCCATTTACCGCGCCATGGTGCTGGGGCTCCGCGATTATGTGAACAAGAACGGTTTTCCCGGTGTGGTTCTGGGCCTGTCGGGCGGTGTCGACAGTGCCCTGTCCGCCGCCGTCGCGGTCGACGCCCTGGGGGCGGACCGTGTGCTGACGGTGATGATGCCCTCGCCCTATACCTCCGCCGACAGCCTGGAGGACGCGACCGAAGCGGCCGCTCTCATGGGCACGCGGCTGGAAAGCGTGCCGATCCAGCCCGCCATGGACGCCTTCGATGCCATGCTGGCCCCCCTGTTTGCGGGCCGCGACCGCGACATCACGGAAGAAAACATCCAGGCCCGCACGCGGGGTCTGCTGCTGATGGCGCTTTCCAACAAGTTCGGCCATATGCTGCTGACCACCGGCAACAAGTCGGAAATGTCCGTCGGCTACGCCACCATCTACGGCGACATGAACGGCGGCTATTCGGTGCTGAAGGACGTCTACAAGACGACCGTGTTCAAGCTGTGCCATTGGCGCAACCAGAATTGCCCGGCGGACTTCCTGGGCCCGAAGGGTCGCGCCATTCCCGAACGCACCATCACCAAGCCGCCCAGTGCCGAACTGCGCCCCGATCAGACGGATCAGGACTCACTCCCGCCCTATGAAGACCTGGATGCCATCCTAATGTGTCTGGTGGAGAAGGAAATGGGCTTCGACGCCACGGTCAAGGAAGGCTTCGATGCCGACGTGGTGCGCCGCATCTGGGTCTTGCTCGACCGCGCCGAATACAAACGCCGCCAGGCCCCGCCGGGGGTTAAGATTACCGGCCGCGCCTTCGGCCGCGACCGCCGCTATCCCATCACCAACGGATTTACAAAGCAGTTCTGATGACCCTTCGCCTGCACAACACGCTGACCCGGGACAAGGTCGATTTCAAACCGATCGACGACAAGAACGTGCGCATGTACGTCTGCGGCCCCACGGTCTACGACTTCGCCCATATCGGCAACGCCCGGCCCGTGGTGGTGTTCGACGTGCTGTACCGGCTGCTGAAGCGGCTTTATCCGGCCCCCGACCACAAGGTTACCTACGTGCGCAACATCACCGACGTTGACGACAAGATCAACGCCCGCGCCCAGGAATCCGGCCGCCCCATCGAAGACATCACCAAGGAAACGGCGGCCCAGTTCCACGCCGATATGGCGGCGCTGGGCGCCCTGCCCCTGCCCCGCAAGTACGAACCCCGCGCCACCGACCATATCCCCGAAATGATCGCCATGATCGAAACCCTGATCGAAAAGGGTTTCGCTTATGAGGCCGAAGGCCATGTGCTGTTCAGCGTGCCGGCCATGGACGATTACGGCCAGTTGTCGCGCCGCGACCGGGACGAATTGATTGCCGGTGCCCGGGTCGAGGTCGCGCCCTACAAGAAAGACGCCGCCGACTTCGTGCTGTGGAAACCGTCACCGATTGCCGACGGTCTGCCCGGCTGGGACAGCCCCTGGGGCCGCGGGCGGCCCGGCTGGCACATTGAATGCTCGGCCATGTCGGCCAAGATCCTGGGCAAGACCTTCGACATCCACGGCGGCGGCCAGGACCTGATCTTCCCCCACCACGAAAACGAAATCGCGCAAAGCCGCTGCGCCCACGGCACGGACGTGATGGCCAGCGTGTGGATGCACAACGGCTACCTGATGGCCGAGGGCGAGAAGATGTCCAAGTCGCTCGGCAACTTCTACACGGTCCACGACCTGCTGCAGGAATTCCCCGGCGAAGCGATCCGCCTGACGCTCTTGAAAACCCACTACCGCCAGCCCCTGGACTTCACCAAGGACGGCATCCGCGAGGCCAAGGCGGACCTGGACGGGTTCTATGGCGCCCTTCGTGGTGTCCCCGTTACCGACAGCAACGATGCACCGGCGGCCCTGATGGACGCCCTCTGCGACGATCTGAACACGCCGCTGGCGATCAGCCAGCTTCACAGCCTCGCCGCTGTCGCCAACAAGGCCGATAGCGCGGCCAAACCGGCGGCAGCCGCAGCCCTGAAATCCGCTGCCAGCGTTCTCGGCCTTCTCCAGCAGGATCCGGAGGAATGGTTCAAGTGGCAGCCGCCGGCCAAGGCGGGCGGGTTGTCAGACGCCGAGATCGACGCCCTGATCGCGGAGCGCGTTGCCGCCCGCCAGGCCAAGGATTTCGCCCGCGCCGATGAGATTCGCGGCATCCTGACCGCCGAGGGCATCGCGGTCGAGGACAGCGCCGAGGGCGCGACCTGGCGGCGGATTTAACTTAAACGGGCTAGCCACCGAAGGCGCGGAAGCGCCGGCGGATTTCCTGTTCCGAGGCATCGCGGGGCGGCTCGCGCAGGGCGGCGGCGTCTGCCTTGCTGCGCTTGATTCCGGACCATGTCTCGGCGCAATGCGGCAGGGGGGCGTCATCCGCCGCCAGATGTACCGCGTACTTCTGAAACAGGCCGATACAGCGCTGATAGGCCATGACCTCAAGCTCATCGTGGCGCAGCTTTACATCCGCCGGCAGGTCGAACCAGGCGACATCAATGATCGCGCCTTCATCCACGCGCCGCTCCATGACATGCAAGGTCGCGCCGAATCGGGTCGCCCCTTCGTAAAGGGCGAAGCCGGCGGCCCGGCTTCCCGGATAGGTCGGCGGGCCGGGGTGAAAGTTGTAGGCCGGGCCCGGCAGGGCGGCGAGAACGTCAGGCGGCACCACGACGCCGGTGCAGAAGGCGATCAGCCGGCAGCCCGCGTTGGCGGCAGCCCCACCCGCCAGATCAAGAGCAGCGCGCAGGGAATCCGCGCCGTCGACGTGGTTGACGTGAACGGTCGGGTTATGGGCCATCAAGACAGCCGCCAGATGGGGCCCCTCGACGTCGCCGGTCAGCAGGATGATCTCGGTCGGCATGACCGAACGCTAGCACGCCACCCGCCATGCGGCGAGCCTGCTAAAGCAATGTAACCTTTTGGCTAGCTTGACGGTTTCGCCCTTTCACCCGCTATAATGCGGGACAGGGTGAGAAAATCCCCCGAACCTGCGGAGATCGGCCATCGAGGATGGTCAGGGGGCAAACAAAAGCTGGTTCAATGGCGGACATCTACGAAATCAAGCCTGGGGCCCGGCAGACAGGCGGGCACCTTAAGACCGACGGTGATGCCACGGAAGAGGCCAACGAGACTCTTCTGGAAACCCTTAGCCACGACCTGCGCACCCCCCTGAACACCATCATCGGATTCGCCGACATGATGGACCAGGAAATCCTGGGTCCGCTTTCGAACCCCCATTACCGTGAATACGTGGAAGTGATCTCCACCGAAGGCCGGCGCATGCTGGACTTCATCAACGACCTGCTGAACCGCAAGCGCTTCGAGAACATGAAACGCACGGAACAGGGCTTTCGCCACGTCATCGAACTGGCCCCGGACCTGATCGCCGTGTGCCGAAGCGGCGCCATCGACCTGATCAACCCGGCCGGCGCCGACATGCTGGGCGTGTGGCCGGCGGTTGAACTGAAGGGCCGTATCTTTACCGACTTTGTTCATGCCGACAGTCTTGAGCATTTCAAGGGCGGGATTGAAAACCTGACCAAGGAACGCCTGCGCACGCCCATGGTCCTGCTGCGGGCCGACGACACGACCTTGGATGTTGAACTGGCCGCCCTGCCCTATGAGGAGCACGAGGACGACGGCGACGGCACCGCCTACATCATCATGGCCCGCGACGTGACCGAGCGGAACCGCGCCCTCAAGGCCCAGGCAACGCGCGAAGAACACCTGCGCAAGATCATGGACACGGTCGCCGACGGCATCATCACCATCGACGAGACCGGAACCATCGAGACCTTGAACCCGACGGCCGAGGAAATCTTCGGCTACAAGCCCGGCGAACTGGTCGGCTCCAACGTCAAGGTCTTGATGAATGAGGACGACGCTGCCAACCACGACCATTATCTCGCGCGGTACACCAACACCGGCGTGCGCCATATCATCGGTAGTGCCCGCGAAGTCATCGGCCGGCGCAAGAACGGCTCGCTGATCCCCATTGAACTGGCGGTCAGCGAAATGCGGTTTTCCGGGCGGCGCCTGTTCATCGGCGCGCTTCGCGACATCACCGAACGCAAGGAAAACGAGGAACGTCTGCGCGACCTGGCGACCCGCGACCCGTTGACCCGCCTGCCCAACCGCAACCTGTTCACCGAACGCCTGGAAGAAGCCATCGAACAGGCCGATACCTGTGGCGTCGGCTTCGCCGTTCTGTTCCTTGACCTCGACAACTTCAAGACCATCAACGACGCTCTCGGCCACCTGATCGGCGACCGTATCATCCAATTGGCGGGACAACGCGTGTGCGGCTGCGTGCGCGGCCAGGACACGGTCGCCCACCTGTCCGGCGACGAATTCATGGTCATCCTGGAAGGCATGGACGACGAAGCCCGCGCCGCCAAGATCGCCCGCGATGTTCTGAAAAGCCTGTCGCAACCGTTCAAGGTCGACGGCCGCGAGGTCTTCACCTCGTGCAGCATCGGCGTGGTGATGTACCCGAAGAACGCCAATTCGCTGGTAGAACTGATGCGCAACGTGGACACCGCCGCCCACTTCGCCAAGAAGCAGGGCCGGGCCAATTTCCAGTTCTACACGGAACAACTGTCCGAGGACGCCCGGCGGCGGATCGAGGTTGAAAGCGGCCTGCGCCGGGCCTTGGAGAACAACGAGTTCGAACTGGTTTTCCAGCCCAAGGTGGACCTTGAAACGCGCCGCATCATCGGCGCGGAGGCTCTGCTGCGTTGGGACAACGCCAACCTGGGCAAGGTATCCCCGGTGGAATTCATCCCCGTCGCCGAGGAAACGGGCCTGATTGTTCCCATCGGCAGTTGGGTGCTGCGCCAGGCCTGCGAGACGGCGGCGCTCTGGATCAAGGAAGGGCTGACCGCCTGCCATATCGCGGTCAACCTGTCGGCCATGCAATTCCTGCACGGCGACCTCGCCGGTGAAATCAAGGATGTGCTCGACAGTTGCGAGCTTGACCCGAACCTGCTTGATGTCGAATTGACGGAAAGCATGTTGGTCTCCAACGCCGAGGAAACCATACGCATTCTCAAGGTCATCAAGGACATGGGCGTCAACGTGTCGATGGACGACTTCGGCACCGGCTATTCATCGCTCAGTTATCTGACGCGCTTCCCGCTCGACAACCTGAAGGTCGACCGCTCGTTCGTCACGGGACTTCCCGATGACCGCGATGCCTCGGCCGTGGCGCGGGCCATCATCTCCATGGCGCAGAACCTGAATCTGAAGATCATCGCCGAAGGCATTGAAACGGAAAATCAGGTTGGCTTCCTGCACGCCCTGGGCTGCCAGGTCGGCCAGGGCTATCTGTTCAGCCCGCCGGTCAGCAACGAGAAATTCATGGAACTGGTGCGCGCAGGCACAAGCGCCTTCCTCAAGACGCCGCCCGCCGCCGGGGAATAGCCGGGGAACCGGCGCCGCCCCCGCCCGCACCGCCTTCAGGTCGCGATGATGGTATCGATCTCTTCCTGATCCATGGTCTTGGTCGCGCCGTGGATGATGCCCGACGCGGTATCCAACAGACGCTGGATCATGCGTGACATCACCGTCGCCTGCTCGCGCAGCATGCTCTGGTCGCCTGCCTCGATATAACGTTCCAGAAGCTGGACGCTGGTCACGATCACATTGTCCAATTGCCGCACCGTATGGTCGAAGGGTTCGCGGTAAACCGGCAATACATGATCGTAGGCTTCCATGGCCAGTTCACGGTCGGCGATGGTCGAGTCGCGAAAGTGTTCGACATAGCCCTTGGGCTGCCACGCCTTCACCTCCTCCATGATTTCCGGCATATCGGGAACCATTTCCAACAACATGACGATTTCATTGAAGTGGTTGAGGTAATCGGTGGCCAGCAGGGTGTCGGAATCAAGATTCGACCCGGCAGCGCGGGCCTTGAGGTCCAGATATTCCGGCGATGGTTCCGTCACCATGTTTACACCCACAGCCGCCGCGGAAGTTAACGCCACGATAAATCCCTTCAGACCGCCTTCCCCCATCCCGGCGGCGCCGCACCAGCCGATGTCGGAGCCCCCCGCGAAACCGGCCGGATCAATCGAATTTACCCGTCCAGCATAGTCACCTGGGCGGCAATTTCCAATCGGCCATTGAGAACCCCCAATCTTGCATACAACCTGACCTGGGTCGGAACGCTTGAGAAATGCCGCCGCATTCGGCATTCTCCCGCGACCCTGCGACGGGCAATGCGCCCGGGATCAGAAAACCGAGGCCAGCCCCCATGACGGACACCCGCGTCTATCTGTTCGACACCGCGCCCTGCGGCGGCGTCACGCCCGAAAGGGCCTGACCCGGGTCATGGCGGGCACGGATTCCTCGCGGCGCGGCGACGCCGATACGATCGACGCCTCGGGTGCGCCCGCGGTCGTCCTGGTCGAACCGCAATTGGGCCAGAACATCGGCATGGCGGCGCGCGCCATGCTGAACTGCGGGCTGACGGATCTGCGCCTGGTCAATCCCCGCGACGGCTGGCCGAGTGAGCCGGCGCGGGCCGCCGCCTCCGGCGCCGATCTGGTGATCGACCAGGCCCGCGTCTACGCCACCGCCGCCGAGGCCGTTGCCGACCTGAACCTGGTCATCGCGACCACGGCGCGGTCCCGCGACATGACCAAGCGTGTCCTGACCCCGCGCCGCGCGGCCGAGGAAATCCGCCACATTTATGCAGATAGCGGGGCCCGCACGGGCATCCTGTTCGGCCGCGAGGCCAAGGGCCTGACCAACGATGAGGTCGCCCTCGCCGACGCCATTTTGAACGTGCCGCTGAACCCGGCGTTCTCGTCCCTCAACCTGGCGCAGGCAGTGCTGCTGGTCGGCTACGAATGGCGGCTTATGGGATTGGACGTGGCCGACGAAGACTTGGCCATGCCCAAGACGACCCGTCCCGCCGACCACGGGGACCTAGTCCATCTATTCGAACATCTGGAAAGCGAACTGGAAACCTGCGGCTTCCTGCAGCCGCCGGAACGGGCGCCGACCATGGTCCGCAACCTGCGCAACCTGTTCGGCCGTGCGCGTCTGACGGACCAAGAGGTCCGCATCCTGCGCGGCGTGATCGTCGCCCTGCGGCGGGGCCCCAGAGACCCCGCCAGCCAGGATTAATCCATCACGAACACGCCCTTGCCGGTGGTCTGGGTGTCGAACAGCTTGTAGGCTTCATCCGCCTGATCCAGCGTGAAGCGGTGGGAGAACAGGGCGTCGACGTCGATCTTGCGTTCGGCGACGAAGGCCGCGCAATCGGCCTGCCCGTTCTTGGAAAAGGTCCAGGACCCGAGGATGGAAACCTGACGGCGCAGGATGTCCTGGCTGACGTCGAGCGTCACCTGCCCGCCTTCACCGACGAAACACGCCACCCCCCAGGCCCGCAGGCAGCGCACGGCCGATGCCCGGGCTTCGGCGTTGGATGAACAGTCGAGGGATTTATGCGCCCCTTCGCCGCCGGTCAGGTCGCGGATCGCCGCGACAACGTCATTGCCCATGGGGTCGATGACCTCATCCGCGCCGAAATCTTCCGCCAGCTTGCGCCGCTCGGCGGAAATATCCAGGGCGATGACCCGCGCGCCCATGGCCTTGGCCAGTTGTGTGGCACTGAGCCCCACGGGCCCCTGACCGAAAATCACCACGGTCTCATCCCCGGCCAGGTCCAGGCGCTTCAGCGCACCATAGGCCGTGCCCGTGCCGCAGGAAATTGCCGCACCGGTGGTGAAGCTGAGATCGTCCGGCAGTTTGACCAGGGTATGGGCCGGCACTTTCATGTACTCCGCATGGGCGCCGTGGCCCGTGGTGCCATAGACGGTGATGCCGTCGATGCACATCTGCGACCAGCCCGTGCGGCAATGCTTGCACACGCCGCAGCCGGAATAGTGGTGATCCATCATGCGGTCGCCGATGCGCGCCTGGGCTTCGGACACGCCCTCGCCGACCTCGACCACCACGCCGCAGGGCTCATGCCCGGCGATGATCGGGCCCTTGCGCTCGCCCAGGCCCAGCGTCGGGGTGCCCGGCGGGTTGCGGTAGTACTTCAGGTCGCTGCCGCACATACCGGATGCCTTGATCTGCAAAACGACTTCGCCCGGGCCCGGATGGGGGTCGGGAAAATCCATGATCTCGATCTTGCGGTCGCCGGGGAATACCACTGCCTTCATCGTCTTGGTCCTCTTGGTTTCTTTTGGTTTCTTCTGTGTCTTGGATGGTCTTCAGGAGCGCGCGGCGGATCAGATCCGCTCCGACAGCCAGATGGCGAGCTTCGATCCCCGCTTGATGACGCCCTTCAGGGCCTCATAGCCGGGGGCTTCCTCGGCCCCCAGGTCCAGCGCCGTGTCGTGGTGCTCCAACTCTTCCTGGCGGAATTTTTCGAAGGTGTCGCGCAGATCGTCCTCGCCCTCGCCGTCCAGGCGCGCGATCTGGGCCGCGTAATGTTCGTCGATGGCTTCCTCGACCGCGACGGTGCAGGCATGGGCCGCCTTTTCGCCCAAAAGCGCCGTACCGGCGCCGAGCGCGAAACCGGCCAGATGCCACAGCGGCAGCAGCGCCGTCGGGCGCACCCCGCGTTCGGCCACCAAGTCATTGAAGGTGGCAAGATGAACTTCTTCCTGTTCCGCCATGTGCTTGATGGCGCCGCCGCTGGCCTTCTCGCCCAGTACAGCCATCTGGCCCTCGTAGATGCGCACGGCGCCGTATTCACCTGCGTGATCAACGCGCAGCATGCGTTCGACCATCGCGGCCTTGGACGGGTCGCCCGGCATGCGCCGGGGCTTGGCAGTTGGCTTCGCAGAGGTCTTGGTCGCCATGGTTTCCTATTGCGTCCTTGAACGCCCTGTCAGGCGGCCTTCATGCGGCGGACGGCGACAAAGCACAGCCCGGCCATGACGGCGGAGAAGGCCGCATTATAGGTCGCCATGGAAAGGCCAAGAAAGACCCAGTCCACGGAATCGCAGGATTTTTCCGGCGGGGCCGACAATCCGGCCATCAGGTCCATGGTCGACCCCAGGGTCGGCAGCGCGCCGCCGCAAACGGCGGACGCCCACCAATGCTGCTCCACGCCTACGTGATAGACCGCGATCCCGGCCCCGATGGCGAAGCCGAGAGCCGCCAGCCCGACCACGGCGCGAACGGCCTTGGCATTGGGGCGCATCATGCAGGCCCCGGCGAACAGGCCGATCACCGCGAACGGAATGCGCTGATAGAGGCAGAGGTTGCAGGGCTCCAGCCCCAGAACGAACTGGGCATGCAGGGCCAGGCCGAGGGCCCCGGCCGATATGGCGAACAGAACAGCCGGGTACCAGCGTTGCAGTTTGGGATCGTCGAGCAAGGATAACATCTCGGTCTCCTACAGCACGAACCTGATAACCACGAATCCGCCGACCAGGAGAATGCAAAAGATCGTGAACAGAAGCCCCAGGCGCCGTTCGATAAAGGCGCGGATGGGTTCCCCGAAATACCACAGCAACCCCGCCACCAGATAAAACCTGAGCCCCCGCGCCAGCACCGAAGCGACACAGAACACCCAGATATCCAGCGACGCCAGGCCGGACAGGATGGTGATGACCTTATAAGGAAAGGGCGTGACCCCCGCGATGAAAACGGCCCAGGCCCCCCCATCCGCATAGGTCTGGCGGAAGGTCTCGAACTTGGCGGTGTAGCCATAGAATTCCAGCATGGGTCGGCCGACCTGATCGAACAGGAAGGCGCCGATGGCGTAGCCCAGCATGCCGCCCAGCACCGAAGCGACCGTGCAGATGAAGGCGATGCGCCAAGCCCGGGCCCGGTCGGCCAGAACCATGGGAATCAGCATCACATCGGGCGGGATGGGAAAGACCGAGCTTTCGATAAAGCTGACGAACGCCAGCCAACGGTCCGCATGGCGATGGCCGGCAAGGGCCAGAATTCGGTCGTAAAGGCGGCGCAGCATGGGCGGAAGGCCCCGTCCCGTCAGTGAAAGCGTCGGGCGCTTCTATCAGGCGACCGGCCTGGAGACAATGGGAACGGCGCCGCACCGATGCCGCCGGAAGACCTGGAATTCGGCCGGAAACGGTTCGCATCCACCCCGCTTTGGGGCTTTGAATTTCGCAAGAGCACCCGTATCCTTTGATCAGAAACATCTAACAAAAGGCAGATACCAATGAACCATCCAACCGCGCCGCTGAAAGGCGATTTCGGCATTTTGATCGATCAAGTCACGCCCGACGACCTGGGCAACCCGGACTTCCAATCCTGGGCCCATGGCCTGTGGCTGGACCATGGCGGGCTGCTCGGCGTTCGGGGGGAGAAGCTGGCCGAATTGACGCCCGCGCAGCTTGTCGCTTGGTCCGAGGTCTTCGGCGTCATCGAGGACAAGATCCAGACGGCGCGCGAGGATAAATCCGTCAAAGGCTTTCCCATCCTGCGCATCGGCAACGTGAAAAACGAGGATGGCAAGATCGTCGCGCAACTGCTGCAGGTGCCGCAGCTGACCAGCGACGCGGACATTCGCTACAACCCGGAAACCCGGCGCCCGGTATGGCATACGGATTCCACGTTCCGCGCGCGGCCGCCGGTCGGCTCCGTCTTCCACTGCCGCAAGGCCCCGCCCGAGGGCGCGGAAACCCTGTTCGCCGACATGCAGGGCGCCTATGCCGCCCTGCCGCCGGCGGAACGGCAGAAACTCGACGGCCTGGAGGCCGTCTGCTCCCTCGCTCATCATGACAAGAAGATCAACAGCTACTCGCCCCATTATCCGGTGCTGACGCCCGAGCAGCGCAAGGAAAACCCGCCCAATCGCGTGCCCATCGTCCTGAACCATCCGATCACCGGCCGGCCGTCGCTGTACGGCCTCAACAGCTCGACCTGCGCCATCGTGCCCAAGGGGCAGGAAGTCGATCCGGCGGACCTGGACAAATGGGATCTGGAAGGCGTGGAAGACGACAGCGTGATGATCTGGCGCAACATGCTGCCCACCGTCACCGGCCCCGACTTCACCGTGAAATGGCAGTGGCAAGCCGGCGACGTCGTCGTCTGGGACAACCGCTCGACGATCCATGCGGGGACCGGCTTCGACTACAGCAAGTACGAACGGGAAATGTGGCGGCTGACGTTGGTGGACGAGGCTCGGGCACGGGCCTGACGGCAGCCGAATTCTTCAAGGGAAGAATGGTGCGGGCGGGGAGAATCGAACTCCCACTTCCTTGCGGAAACCAGATTTTGAGTCTGGCGCGTCTACCAGTTCCGCCACGCCCGCGCACCTTGGAAGGGCGCTGTTCTATCATCCCTTTTGCCGCAAGGTAAACCGCGATGACGCGGTCGCCCTGCAATGGATGCGGATTTTTCCCCGCCTCCAGGCGAACGACCGCGCCCCTATTCCACCACGCGGTAGCCGACACCCTTCATGGTGAGGATCACCGTGGGATTTTTCGGGTCCGGTTCGATCTTGCGGCGCAGCCGTGAAATATAGGTGTCGATGGTGCGGTCGAGGGGCGCGTCGTCAAAACCGCTGATGGCGTCCAACAGGGTATCGCGGCTGACAACCCGCCCGGGGTGCCGCGCCAGAGCCGCCAGGACCAGGAATTCCGAACGGGTGAAGTCGACATCCTCGCCCTTGGGATTTTGCGCCGCATAACCGGCAAGGTTCAGGGTCCAGCCGGAAAACTGCACCACGCCCGGGCCCGGCGCGCTCAACGGGCTGCGCCCGGCGGTGCCGGGCGTCCCCGATTGCGCCCGCGCGATCATGTTCCGGATGCGCAGCAACAGTTCGCCCGGATCGACCCCCTTGGTCAGATAGTCATCGGCGCCCAGTTCCAGCGCCGCCAGGCGCTGTTCCGTGGTGGTGCGGGCACTCAGCACGATGATCGGCACGTTGGACCGGGTCCGCACCTTGCGGATCAGGGTCAGGCCGTCCTCGTCGGGCAGGCCCAGGTCGGTGAGGATCAGGTCCGGGGGACGGGCCTCGATGGCGGTCAGGGCGTCTTCGACGGTCTTAGCGATATCAACGCCATAGCCCTCGGACTTCAGATGGAATTCCAAGAGACCGCTGATCAGCGCGTCGTCTTCAACCAGGAGAATATGTGTGGTCATGGCGCGCAGATTATGAATTTTCAGCCGCCCTCGCCAGTTCAATCCCGTCAGGCTGTGTCAGGTGCGAGTCAGGTTGCCGCCATCACGGGTCAAGGTGCCGCGGCGAGAATGGTGTCACTCCAGAGCCGCCCTTTCGGCCTCTGGTCACAGAACGTGAGCCAACAGAAGAGAGCCGACCATGACCATCTTCCGCCGTATCACCCTCGCCGCCCTTGTCCTGATGTCCACCGCCTTCGTCGGCGCGCAGACGTCCGCGCAGGCCGCCGATGAACTCGCCCAGGTTCGCGTGCCGCGCCTGGACATGCTGATCGACGCCCGCTGCGAAGGGGGTGCTGCCGTGTTCCGCATGAAGAACCGGGGCGACATGTGGCCGAAGACCGGGACGCTGATGGTCGTGACCCATGACGGCGAGACGCTTCTGGCGAAACGCGAGATGCGCTTTGCCGTCAATCAGACCGCGACCGTGAAATTCCTCAAGGCCGCCAAATATCCCGCGGGCGTGACACTGTACATCCAGCCGCGCTGGGAAGACCGTGGATACGGCTCGGGCCTGCGCCTGCGCTGCGGCTGACGCCTCAGGCGGCGTATGCCGCCGCGATGGCCTCCGCATCCAAGCCGTATTTCCGATGCAGATCCTGGACCGTGCCGCATTGGCCGAAGTCCTCGACCCCCAATGCGCTCACCCGATGGCCCAGCACGCCGCCGAGCCATGACAACGTCGCCGGATGGCCGTCGATGACGGTGACCAGCTTGCCTCCCCGCTTGACCGCCCCCAGCAGCTTGGCCGCGTGGCTGTCGGCACCGTTCTTGCGCCAATCGGAATACAGCCGGTCCGGCGAGGTCACGGCGAGCACGCCCGGGCCGTTCTTCCCGGCCAGCGTTTCCGCCGCCGCCATGGCTTCCGGCGCCAGCACGCCCGTATAGACGATGGCGCCCGCGTCTTTTGACGACGGTTGCTTCAACCAATAGGCGCCGGCGATCACCTGATCGGCCAAGGCCTTGTCCATCTTGCGGTCGGGCTGTTCCAGCGGCCGGGTCGACAGGCGCAGATAGACCGAACCGCCGTCCGCCGCCTGCATATGGCTGAAGCCCCAGCGCATGACGGCTTCAAGCTCGTCCGCATAAGTCGGCTCGAAATAGGCCAGGCCCGGCTGCCCCATGCCGATCATCGGCGTGGCGACGGACTGATGGGCGCCGCCTTCAGGGGCCAGGGTCACGCCGGCCGGTGTCGCCACCACCATGAACCGCGCATCCTGGTAACAGGCATAGTTCAGCGCATCCAATCCCCGCTGAATGAACGGATCGTACAGCGTGCCGATGGGCAGCAGGCGTTCGCCGTACAGTTCGTGGCTGAGCCCCAGGGCCGCCAGCGCCAGAAACAGGTTGTTTTCGGCGATGCCCAGTTCCAGGTGCTGGCCTTCGTCGTTGGCGCCCCATTTCTGCACCGACGGCACGTTGACCTTGCGGAAGGTGTCTTCCCGTTCCTCCATGGCGAAGATGCCGCGGCGGTTGACCCAGGGCCCCAGGTTGGTCGACACGGTGACGTCGGGCGAGGTGGTGACGATGCGGTCGGCCAGGTCCTGGTCCGTCGCCGCCAGTTCGAACAAAATCTTGCCGAAGGCTTCCTGGGTCGAGCCCTTGCCCTTGCCCGTTTCCGCCAGCCTGGCCGGCACGGCGACCGGCTTGGCCGACATGCGGCGGGTCTTCGCGCCGGGGCCCATGAAGGGAGTTTGGGCGATGAAATCCTGGAGCGCCTGGGCGCGGTCTTCCATGCCCGCGAAGGGTTCCCACTCCTGGCCTTCCTGGATGCCCAGGTCCTTGCGGAAGCCCGTCAGCTGATCCGGCGTGAGGATGCCCGCGTGGTTATCCTTATGCCCCGCCAACGGCAGGCCCCAGCCTTTGATGGTATAGGCCAGGAAGCAGGTCGGGATGTCGTCATCGGCGGATTTGAACGCCTCGCAGATGGTTTCCAGGCAGTGGCCACCCAGATTGGACATCAGGTCCTGCAATTCGTCGTCCGTATGGGACGCCAGCAGTTCCGGCACCCCCGGTTCGTTGCCGATATCGGCGGTCAGATGGTCGCGCCAGGCCGCGCCCCCCTGGAACGTCAGGGCCGCGTACATATCGTTGGGGCAATCGTTGATCCATTTCTTCAGCGCCTTGCCGCCGGGCCTTTTGAAGGCATCGCGCATCAGCTTGCCGTACTTCATGATGACCACGCGCCATCCGGCGGCGCGGAACAGTCGGTCGATCAGGCGGAACAGCTTGTCGTTGACGACGCCGTCCAGGCTCTGGCGGTTGTAGTCGATGATCCACCAGCAATTGCGCAGGTTATGCTTCCAGCCTTCGAGGATCGCCTCGTACATATTGCCTTCGTCCATTTCGGCATCGCCGACCAGCGCGATCATGCGCCCCGGTTCGCGCGCGCGGACGGATTCGAAATGGCGGCGGGTATAATCCTGGGTCAGGGAGGCGAACATGGTCATGGCCGGGCCCATGCCGACGGAGCCGGTGGAGAAATCGACGTCGTCCGTGTCCTTGGTGCGCGACGGATAGCTTTGCGCCCCGCCGAGGCCGCGGAAGTTTTCAAGCTTGTCCCGCGTCTGATTGCCCATCAGGTACTGGATGGCATGGAACACCGGGCTGGCGTGGGGTTTCACCGCGACCCGGTCCTGCGGGCGCAAGGCATGGAAATACAGCGCCGTCATCAGCGCCGCCGACGACGCGCAGGACGCCTGATGCCCGCCGACTTTGACCTCACCTTTGGCGCGGATGTGGTTGGCGTTATGGATGGTCCAGGTCGACAGCCACAGGATGCGTTTCTGCAGATCACTCAGACAGGCCAGGGTGTCCGCGTCGGGGCCGGCACCCGGATTGGGTTCGATCATCAGGTGGTTCGGGGTGTCGAGAGGGGCCATGGGGGTCTCCGGGCGGAAAGGATGCGGAAGCGCATTATCTGGCGCAATCCTACGCCAAAATATCAGGTATTTCCTTGCGATCTGAGGCGTTGAATGGAATATTTACGCAATAAATTAGTTATTCCCGGCTAGAAATTGGTGAAATATGCCAGATATTGACCTTGATGCCATCGACCGCCGCATCCTCACGGCGATCCAGACCAACGCCCGCATGCGCAACGTCGATCTGGCAGAGGCCGTGGGCCTGTCGGCCTCGCCCTGCCTGCGTCGGGTCAAGCGTCTGGAGGACGCGGGCGTGATCCGCGACTACGTCACCCTGGTTGATCAGCAGGCCGTGGGCCTGCCGGTGTCGATCTTCATCAGCGTGACCCTGGAACGGCAGGTGGAAAAGGCGCTGGAGGAGTTCGAGGCGACCATCCGGTCCTGGCCCGAGGTCATGGAATGCTACCTGATGACCGGCGACGCGGATTACCTGCTGCGGGTGGTCACGGCGGACCTTTCCGCTTACGAGCGGTTTTTGATGGACCGGCTGACGCGGGTCACCGGCGTCGCCTCCATCAAGTCGAGCTTTTCACTGAAACAGGTGGTTTACCGCACAGCTCTGCCGGTGGCGGTTTAAGGCCGCCCTGGCAACGCTATTTCTTTTTATCGACGTCGATGTAGCCGCGCTCGATCGCGGTTTCGATCATCTGCGCCCCATGGATCAACTCGTCGTATGAGCGGCGCAGCAGGTTCAGTTCGCGCACCTGATCTTCCGACGGCAGGTTGTCCGTGCCGTGGGCCAGATCGATGAGGCTTTTGATGTAAAGCCCCCGCGCCTTGGCCACCAGCTTGAAATAAGGGGTCAGTTCGGACACGGACACGTTGGGCACCAGGTCGTGGATCGTCTCGCGGTTGATGTCGCGCAGAATGCCATGCATTTCCATGCGCGCGCGGCCGATATCCCGTTCGTCACTAGGCATTGGATGGACTCCCGAAAAGGTTTGATCCTTGCCCCGACGTTACGCCGAAGCGGGCCCGCCGCCAATGCGCGAAATCAAGTCCCTGAATTGGGCCTTTGGGCGCCGGTCAATCCAGCGGCAGGTCTTCTTCCAGGATCGCGATTTGCAGGGAGTAGGAGACTTCGCCCTCGTCCTCGTCGCGGTGCAGAACGCCAACGAACTGTTCACCCAGATAGACCTCGACCGGATGGCCTTCCTTCTTCGGCGGCTTGACCGTGAAGCGGTTGTTGTCGAAGGCGCTGCGCAGATACTGCTGCAGGCGGGCGATTTCCGATAATTTCATGGCGATGGGGCCTTCCCTGTCTTTATTGCGATTGTGCCGGGCGTGGCGTGCATGAATGCACGATCATAGCCGACTTTTCAAATATCCAGCACCAGCGCCGTTTTCGGCACGGAACAGCAGATCAAAATCTCGTCCGGCGCATCCGGCTGATAGACGCCGTCGTCGCTGTATTCGATGTCGCCTTCGATCTTGCGGCATTGGCAGGTCGTGCAGATGCCCGACCGGCAGCTGTAGGCGAGCACCAAATCCAGGCTTTCCGCCAGTTCCAGGATGTTGTCGTGGGATCCGTCCCAGGTGCCGGTCACGCCCGAGCGACGGAATTCGACGGTCAGTTTCTCAGTCATTTGCGCCCCTGACCGCGGCCAATACCGCGTCCGTGACCTGGCGGGTGGTGGCGTTGCCGCCAAGATCCGGCGACACCGCCTCGCGCGATCCCGTGACCCGCTCGACCGCCGCCATCAGGCGCTTGGCGGCGGCGGGTTCGCCCAGGTGTTCCAGCAACATGACACCCGACCAGAAGCAGCCGATGGGATTGGCGACCCCCTTGCCGATGATGTCGAAGGCGGAGCCGTGGATCGGCTCGAACATGGACGGGAAATCGCGTTCCGGCCGCAGGTTGGCCGTGGGCGCGATGCCGAGCGATCCGGTCAGCGCCGCCGCCAGGTCCGACAGCACGTCGGCGTGCAGGTTGGTGGCGACGATGGTGTCCAGCGTCTCCGGCTTCAGCACCATGCGCGTGGTCATGGCATCGACCAACATCTTGTCCGTTTCGACGTCCGGGAAATCCTTGCGCACGACTTCGAACACGTCGTCCCAGAACACCATGCCGTGACGCTGGGCGTTGGATTTGGTGACCAGAGTCAGCTTCTTTCGAGGGCGTGAGCGGGCCAATTCCAGGGCGAAGCGCTGAATGCGCTCGACACCCGCGCGGGTGAACACGGCAACATCCATGCCGACCTCTTCCGCAAGACCCGTATGCACGCGGCCGCCGACGCCGGCGTATTCGCCTTCGGAATTTTCCCGCACGATGACCCAGTCCAGGTCGCCGGGCTTGACGTTCTTCAGCGGACCGTCGATGCCTGGCAGCAGGCGCGACGGGCGCACGTTGGCGTATTGATCCAGGGTCTGGCAGATCTTCAGGCGCAGGCCCCAGAGAGTGATGTGGTCGGGAATATTCGGGTCGCCGGCGGAGCCGAAATAGATGGCGTCGAAGGGCTTAAGCGTCTCGACCCCGTCTTCCGGCATCATCACGCCGTGCTTGCGGTAATAATCACCGCCCCAGGGGAAGGTTTCGACCTTGAGCGAGAACCCGCCGTCCTTTTCCGCGACCGCGTTCAGGACCTCGACACCGGCCTCGACGACTTCCGGCCCGATCCCGTCTCCGCCGATGGCGGCAATTCGGTATTCACCCATGGTCTAATTTTCTCCATAATTTAATCGGATGTTTCCCATTAATGGGCTTGAATAGTGGAATTTCCGCTGTGGTCAAGTTGTGCCTGGGCGGAAATGGTAAAATTCCCCGGCTAAGATACTGGAAATATAAGCGGCGAACCTGGACATATGCCTCGATTAAATCAGCACACCGCCTGGACCATTTTTGTCGATTGGTGCCAGAACCGGGGGCTTCGCCCCCTGCCGGCCAACCCGTGGACGGTGGCCGCCTATGCCCGCTGGTGCGAAACCAATCACCACTACCAGACCATCGTCAACATGGTGAAGGCGATCGCCAAGGAGCACATGCGCAAGTCGCGCAAGCGGCCCGACCGTCATCCCCTGGTGACGCGCACCCTCAACCTGATCGCCAAGCGCGAGGAGGAACGGGAAGAAGACAAGGTCCAGGCCGCCGCCCTGTTCCCGGAAGAAGATTTCGTTTCCGCCAAGGCCGCCGAAACCACGACCGCCCGCGTTCAGCGCGAGGTTCACACCCGCACCCAGGACGCTGCCAAGGGCCTGCGCCGAGCCTTGCGGGCCACGCCCAAACTGGTGTCACGCCGACCGTCCCTGACCTGACCCGCGCCGGGCAGACCGCCCCCACCCCCCTATTCGATATTCAGCCGGCGTTCGATGCGGAAGGTTTCCTTGCCGCCGTCCTTGGTCGTGCGTTCCAGAACGGCAACACCGAGATAGCTGCCCGCGTGCCAGTCCACGGTCTTGCGCTTGCCGACGAAGCGCATGTGCCGCGCCTGATTTTTATCCAAGGTAAAGGTCTTGGCCGCGATCTTGCGATCCTTGGGGCCGGTGAAGGTCAGGGTCAGGCGGTCACCTTGTTCAACCCAGAAGGCATCGACCCAGAAGGCCAGCAGCGGCGCCTTGGCCGACAACTTGGTGTCGCGGTAGAACCCCCGGCGCAGCGCGATGGGATTGACCTCGACCGGCGCGAAACCGGCGTCGTAAAGCGCCGTCGGCGTGCCCTTGAGCTGGCCCAGGGTACGTGAATCCCACAGCGGTGACGGCCCGGCGCCGCAGTTCGACGCACGCTGGACCCCGACGAAGGGGTCCACGATCTTGCCGTTCAGGCGCACGCCCAGGTGGATATGGGGAAATTCGGCCAGACCGGAGGAACCGACGGAGCCCAGCCTGTCGCCCTTTTCCACCCGCTGATCCGGCCGCACGGTGAGCGAGCCGCGCCGAAGGTGGCAATAAAAGGTTTCCCAGCCGCCGTCATGGCCGATGGCGATGAAATTGCCGCAGCCCTGGGACATCACCGCGTCGTGGCCGACCAGGGACGCGTCGCCGTCCAACATGCCGTCACGCAAACGCCGCACCGTGCCGGCCGCCGCCGCGACCACGGGCACGCCGTCTTCCATCGTGGAATAGTCGCGGATGGCAATGTCGACGCCCGTATGACCGTTGTAACTATGGGCATCGCAGGCATAGTCGCGAACACCGGGGCCGGGATCGTGGTCGACATGGTTGACCAGCCAGCAGGTCCGCCCCGGATCGCAGATCAGCGGCAAGCCCAGGGACGGCTGATCGGCGGCGCGCAGCGGGGCTGCGGACATGAGGCCCGCCACCAGCAGAATTGCCGCCAAAATCATGGAAAACCGGGGAATTTCAATGAACCGCACAGCACTGTCCCTTTCCCGGGCATGCTACACGGGCGGCTCCGCGCGACAAAACATTCCCTTGCCCGGCTTAATATTGCGATGCAATATACGAACGCTGCACCGCGAAATCCCACCAGATGTCAGAAAAACCCAATCCAACGGTGTATTGGAGCGCTTAAAATCATGGACACCCACGCCGTCACCGCCCTCGACAAACTCCACGGTTTCTACTTCGAAGACTTGGAGGTCGGGCAGAGCGACGAGTATTCCCGGACCATTTCCGAATCCGACATCCTGATCTTCGCGGGCGTGTCCGGCGACACCAACCCGGTGCACCTGAACCACGAATTCGCCTCGGAAACCATGTTCGAGGGCTGTATCGCCCACGGGCTGTTGACCGCCAGCTATATCTCCACCGTGATCGGCACCAAGATGCCGGGGCCGGGCTGCATCTATGTCGGCCAGACGTTGAAGTTCAAGGGCCCGGTCAAGGCCGGCGACACGGTCATCGCACGGGCGACGATCATGGAAAAGATCGACGCCAAGAAGTTCGTCAAGATCCAGACCCAATGCCTGGTCGGCGACAAGGTCGTGCTGGACGGTGAAGCCACCATCATGGTGCCGTCGCGCAGCAAATAACCCAATCCGGATCCGGTCCCTGAACGGCGGATCAGGCCGGGGTTGACCGGGTCGGCACCTGCGGGCACCTTCACCGGCATCATGCGTATTTTTCGCCATTACCAGAACATCCCCGACGACGCCCGGGGCGCCGTGGTCGCCATCGGCAATTTCGACGGCGTGCACCTGGGCCACCGCGCCGTGATCGGCGAGGCCGGGGCCATCGCCCATGCCACCGCCCGGCCCTGGGGTGTCTTGACCTTCGAGCCCCACCCCCGCGCCTTCTTCGCCCCCGGCAGCCCGCCTTTCCGCCTGACCCCGTTTCACGCCAAAGCGCGGCTGATTTTCGGGCTCGGCGTGGACACCATCTTCGTGCAGCAGTTCAACAAGGCGTTTTCGTCGCTCACGGCCGAGGACTTCATCGAAACCGTGCTGGTCGGCGGCATCGGCGCCCGGCATGTCGTCTGCGGCTATGATTTCGTGTTCGGCAAGGGCCGGGGCGGCAACGCCGAGATGCTGCTGGGCTTCGGCAAGCGCCTGGGTTTTGATTTCACGGCCGTGCGCGCCCAGACCTTCGCGGGCGGCGACAGCGCCGAAACCGCCTATTCCTCCACCGGCGTGCGTGAGGCCCTGCAATCAGGCAACCCCCAGGCCGCCGCCCACATCCTGGGCCGCCCATTCGAGATCGAGGGCCGGGTCATCGAAGGCCATCAACGCGGGCGCACCATCGGCTTTCCCACCGCGAACCTGGCGCTGGGCACCTATCTTCGGCCCGCCAGAGGCGTCTACGCCGTGCGCGTGCGCGTCGGCGAGGGCAAGGAAGGCAAGGAATATGCCGGTGTCGCCAATATCGGAAAGCGCCCGACCTTCGCCGGCGAGGCCGATTTGCTGGAGGTCTTTCTGTTCGATTTCACCGGCGATCTTTACGGCCAGCGGCTCGGTGTGCAGCTGGTCGAATTCCTGCGCCCGGAAAAGAAGTTTGACGGCATCGACCAATTGAAGGCACAAATCGCCGCGGACAGCGACCAAGCGCGCCAAATTTTATCGAAAACAGAGCCATGACCGTCGATTACAAAGCCACCGTGTTCCTGCCCCGAACCGACTTTCCCATGAAGGCCGGTCTGGCCGCCAAGGAGCCGGACATCATTCAGAAGTGGGAAGAGGTCGGCCTCTACCAGCTTCTGCGCGAAGATGCCAAGGGTCGCCCGCCCTTCGTGCTGCACGACGGCCCGCCCTACGCCAACGGCAACCTGCACATCGGCCATGCGCTGAACAAAATCCTCAAGGACGTGATCGTGCGCGCCCAGCAGATGATGGGCAAAAACGCCAACTACGTGCCCGGCTGGGACTGCCACGGCCTGCCCATCGAATGGAAGATCGAGGAACAGTACCGCGCCCAGGGCAAGGATAAGGACCAGGTTCCGGTCGTCGAATTCCGCCAGGAATGCCGCGATTTCGCGCAACATTGGATCGGTGTGCAGCGCGACGAGTTCAAGCGCCTGGGCGTTATCGGCGACTGGGCCAATCCCTACACCACCATGAGTTTCCCGGCGGAAGCCCAGATCGTGCGCGAACTGTTGAAGTTCCTGGACAACGGATTGCTCTACCGCGGCTCCAAGCCGGTGATGTGGTCGGTGGTCGAAAAAACCGCCCTGGCCGAAGCCGAGGTCGAATACCACGACCATGAATCGGACACGATCTGGGTGAAATTCCCGGTGGTGTCCGGCGACGGCGAATTGTCCGACGCCGCGGTCGTGATCTGGACGACGACCCCCTGGACCATTCCCGGCAACCGGGCGATCTGCTTTTCCAAACGCATCAGTTATGGCCTGTACGAGGTCACGGCGGCGGCGGAAGACAATTGGGCCAAGCCCGGCGACAAGCTGGTTCTGGCCGACGCCCTGGCCGCCGACGTCATGAAATCCGCCCGGGTCGAGGCGTATGAGCGCCGCAGCGACGTCGCCGCCGACACGCTGGCCGGCCTGACCTGCGCCCATCCCCTGCGCGGCATGGGATATGAATTCGACGTGCCGCTGTTGGACGGCGACCATGTCACGGAAGAAACGGGCACGGGCTTCGTCCATACCGCCCCCGGCCACGGGCGCGAGGATTTCGAGGCCTGGACCGGGTCCGGCAAGCTTTTGGCCGAACGCGGCATCGATCCGCACATCCCCTATACGGTCGATGCCGACGGCCGCTTTACCGCCGAGGCCCCTGCTTTCGAAGGCGGCCAGGTCATCACCGAGCACGGCAAGAAGGGCGACGCCAACGACCGCGTCATCAAGGCCCTGGTCGACGGCGGCAAGCTGATCGCGCGGGGACGGCTAAAACACCAGTACCCCCATTCCTGGCGCTCCAAGAAGCCGGTGATCTTCCGAAACACGCCGCAATGGTTCATCGCCATGGACCGGGATTTCGCCGTGCCGAACGGCAGCGGCCAGGCCAGCCTGCGCGACATCGCGCTGGGCGCCATCGACCAGACCCAGTTCGTGCCCGGCGGCGGACAGGCCCGCCTGCACGCCATGATCCAGAACCGCCCGGACTGGGTGATTTCCCGCCAGCGCGCCTGGGGCGTGCCGATCACCGTGTTCGTGCACAAGGAAACGGGCGATCTTCTCAACGATCCGGCGGTCAACGCCCGCATCGTCGACGCGGTCGAGGCCGAAGGCGCCGACGCCTGGTTCGCGTCCGAGCCCGCGCGCTTCCTCGGCAACGATTACAGCGCCGACGACTACGACCAGGTCATGGACATCCTCGACGTGTGGTTCGATTCCGGATCGACCCATTCCTTCGTCCTGGAACACCGCGACGACCTCACCTGGCCCGCCGCCCTCTACCTGGAAGGCACGGACCAGCACCGCGGTTGGTTCCATTCCTCATTGCTGGAATCCTGCGGCACCGGGGGACGCGCCCCCTATGACGCGGTGCTGACCCACGGCTTCGTCATGGCCGAGGACGGCCAGAAGATGTCGAAGTCGCTCGGCAACATCACCGCTCCGCAGGACGTCTGCAATCAGCACGGCGCCGACATCCTGCGCCTTTGGGTCGTCGGGTCGAACTACTCCGAGGACCTGCGCATCGGGCCGGAAATCGTCAAATTCCATGCCGACATCTACCGCCGCCTGCGCAACACGCTGCGCTATCTCTTGGGCAATCTGGACGGCTTCAACGCCGCCGAGCGCCTGGACCCGGCCGAGATGCCGGAACTGGAGCGCTGGGTGCTGACCCGCCTGTGGCGGCTCGACAAGATGCTGCGCGGCGCCTGCGACAGCTTCGAATTCCACGGCGTGTTCACGGAACTGCACAATTTCTGCGCCGTCGATCTGTCGGCCTTCTATTTCGACATCCGCAAGGACACCCTGTACTGCGACCGCGCCGATTCCCTCGAACGCCGGGCGGCCCGCACCATGCTGGACGAACTGTTCAATTGCCTGACCGCCTGGCTGGCGCCGTTCCTGTGCTTCACGGCCGAGGAAGCCTGGCAGGCGCGCCTCGGTCAGCCCGACGCCGCCGACAGCGTCCACCGCCGCCAGTTCCCGGAAATCCCCGACAGTTGGAACGATGAAGCGCTGGAAGCCAAATGGCGCACCGTGCGCCAGGTCCGCCGCGCCGTGACCGGGGCGCTGGAACTGGAACGGGCGGAAAAACGCATCGGCGCCTCCCTGCAGGCTCATGTCACCGTCCATGTCACGGCGGAACAGGCGGCGGCTCTCAACGGCCTCGACCTTGCCCAGACCTTCATCACCTCGTCGGGCGAAATCACCACCGCCCCGGCGCCCGAAGGGGCCTTCACCATGCCGGAAGCCCCCGGCGTCGCCGTCGTGCCGGTGCTGGCCACGGGCGAGAAGTGCGAACGCTGCTGGAAGGTGCTCGACGACGTGGGCACGGACACGGACCATCCGACGATCTGCACGCGCTGTGCCGACGCCGTGCGCCATTCGCCCCTGGCCGCCGAATAGACGGCAGGCGGCGGACCCTTGGCCGAACCCCATATCACGCTGCGCCGCCAGGGCCTGGGGCTTGCCTTCCTGGTCATCGTTCTTGATCAGATCAGCAAATGGTGGGTACTGACCGACATCATGAACCCACCCCGGGTCATTGAAGTCACGCCCTTCGCCAATCTGGTCCTAGTATGGAATCGGGGCGTCAGCTTCGGCCTGTTCAACACGCAGTCGGATTACGGCCCCTGGATTCTGGCCGCCGTGGCGGTTGGCGTTTCCGCCATTCTGGCGGTCTGGCTGTTCCGCGGACCGGAGCGCATTGTCGGCTGGGGAATCGGGCTGATCCTGGGGGGTGCCTTGGGCAATGTCATCGATCGCCTGGTCCATGGCGCCGTCGTCGATTTCGTCGATTTGCACGTGGGCGGCGCCCATTGGCCTGCTTTCAACGTCGCCGACAGCGCGATCACGGTGGGGGCGGTGCTTCTGATCCTTGATTCCTTGTTTCACCGGGATAAATCATCGTAGATTGGCATGCCTCGGCGGGGGCCGGAACGGTAAGCCGTCCCGCGAAAATCACCCCAGGGCGCAACCTGTTGAGCATGAAACGGCGGGCATGAAACAACAAACGGCACGAACGACGGGCATTCTTCTGGTGCTGATGATGGCGTTCAGCCTGAGTGCCTGCGATTCCGTGAAGCGCGCGATTTCCGGCGGCAAGAAGGCCCCCGACGAATTCGCCGTCTACAAGCGCCCGCCTTTGTCGCTGCCGCCCGATTATGCGCTGCGCCCGCCCGAGCCGGGACGCGAACAGCTTGAAACATACAGCCCGCGCGACCAGGCCCGCGCCGCCATGCTGCGCCGCCCGGTGCAGGCGCAGCCGCTTGCCGCAACCACGCCGGGCCTGACCGTGCTGATGGACAAGATGGGCACCGCCGATGCCGATCCCGCCATCCGTCAACTCGTCGACCAGGAAACGCTCGCGCTGTCCGAAGAGGACCGCCGCCTGATCGACAAACTGATCTTCTGGGTCGACGACCCGAAATATTCAGGCACCGTGGTCGACCCGGCGGCCGAACAGCGCCGCCTGCTGGAAACCCAGGCGTTGGGCAAGCCGGTCAACGAAGGCAAGACGCCCGAGATCAAGCGCGAGACCCGCAAGAAGGGCATTCTCGGATTCTAGCCGAAAGCCCGCAAAAAGCGTCTATCCGCCTTGAAATCGCCGTGATCTCGACGACAATCTCGATAATGGCAATTCCCATGTTTCCGGGCCCCCTCTTCCGGGGCCCTGCATCCCGCCCGCTGACCGCAACCCGCAACAGGTCCTGATCCCGACATGTTCATGCCCTCCGCCTCTCGCCACCGGTCCGGCCGGCACCGCCATCTGCTGATCGCCGCCCTGGCCCTGCTGACCGCCGCCCTGACCCTGGGCGCCACGCCGGCCTTGGCCAAGGTGTTCAGCCCGGAAACCTTCACCCTGAAGAACGGCATGCAGGTGGTCGTCGTGAGCAACCACCGCGCGCCCGTGGTCACCCATATGGTGTGGTACAAGGTCGGCTCCGCCGACGAAAGTTCCGGCTATTCGGGGATCGCGCATTTCCTTGAGCACTTGATGTTCAAGGGGACCAAGACGCGCAAGCCGGGCGAATTTTCCAAGCTGATCGCGCGTTACGGCGGCCAGGAAAACGCCTTCACCTCTTTCGACTACACGGCCTATCACCAGACCATCGCCCGCGAACATCTGGAGATGGTCATGGAGATGGAGGCCGACCGCATGACCAACCTGACCCTGACGGACGAAATCATCGAGCCGGAACGTCAGGTGGTGCGCGAGGAGCGCCGGTCACGCACGGACAACAACCCGGCTGCGATCCTGAGCGAACACGTATCCGAAGCGCTGTACCGCAACTATCCCTACCGGCGGCCGATCATCGGCTACGATCACGAAATCGTCGCCATGACCCGCCAGAACATCATCGATTTCTACAAGCGCTGGTACGCGCCCAACAACGCGATCCTGGTGGTCGCCGGCGACATCACCGCCAAGGAACTGAAGCCGCTGGCGGAAAAATATTACGGCGCCGTTCCCGCCGCCGCCCCGATCACCCGCGCGCGCCCGGCCGAGCCGCCGCAGGAAGCCGCGCGCATCGTCGCCATGCAGCATACCCAGGTGCGCCAGCCGTCGTGGCGCCGATCCTACCTGGCCCCCAGCTATCTTTACGGCGAAACACAGCACGCCTATGCCCTGCAGGTTCTGACCGAAATCCTGGGCGGCGGCGGCACGTCGCGGATATACCGCAAGCTGGTCATCGACGACCGCAAGGCGGTCTCGGCCGGCTCCTATTACGACGCCGATTCCCTGGGCCCCAGCAGTTTCACCATCTACGGCAGCCCCCGGCCCGGCGTCACCCTGCCCGAGATCGAACAAGCCGTCGATGCCGAGCTTGACCGGGTCGCCAAGGACGGCGTCACCAAGGACGAGGTCGCCCGCGCCAAGAAACGGCTGGTCGCGAGCGCCGTGTTCGCCCGCGATTCCTTCACCACCGGGGCGCGGACCCTGGGGGCAGCGCTGGCCGTCGGGCGTAAGGTCGCCGACGTGGAGGCCTGGCCCGACCGCATCACGGCGGTCACCGCCGAGGAAATCCAGGCCGCCGCCAAATACGTTTTCGTCAAGAAACGCTCGGTCACGGCCTTTCTCGTGGAAGATAAGGAGAAGCCGGAATGAGCCGCCTTCTGTCCCGCGCCGCCCTTGCCCTGGCGGCGGTCATCTTCGTCCTCTACGCGGCACCGGCCAAAGCGACGCAGATCGAACGCGTGGTCAGCCCCGGGGGGATCGAGGCCTGGCTGGTCGAGGATCACCTCAACCCCATCATCTCCCTGCATCTGGCATTCCGTGGGGGCAGCGCCCTTGACCCCGAAGGCAAGGAAGGCCTGGCCAACATGGTCTCGACCCTGCTCGACGAAGGGGCCGGTGACCTGGACAGCAAGGCCTTTCAGCAGACGCTGGAGGACAAGTCCATCACGCTGCGCTTCAGCGCCGCGCGCGATAGCTTCGGCGCCCGCGTCCAGGTATTGACCGAATACCGCGACCTGGCCT
The DNA here is from genome assembly GCA_024397995.1 of bacterium SCSIO 12827. Taxonomy (NCBI): domain Bacteria; species bacterium SCSIO 12827. The sequence goes on from CP073746.1 coordinate 3,444,150, forward strand.
TCGACCTGCTGCGCCAGGCCATGACAAAGCCACGTTTCGACGCGGAACCCGTGTCGCGCCTGCGCGCCCAGCTGCTGGCCAATCTGCGCCATGAATCGGAAGACGCCGACGCGATCGCCGGCAAGACGCTGATGAAGACCCTCTACCCCGATCATCCCTACGGCCGCCCGACCGGCGGCACCCCGGAAAGCGTCGCCGCCATCCAGGTTGCCGACATGCGCGCCTTCGTCAAGGAACGGCTGGCCCGCGACACCCTGGCGATCGGCGTGGTCGGCGACATCACGGCCAAGGAACTGGCACCGCTGCTCGACAAGACCTTCGGCACCTTGCCCGCCAAGGCGGCCCCCTGGAAGGTTGCGGAAGTGGCGCCCAAGGTCGCGGGCCGCACCATCGTCATCGAAAAGCCCCTGAAGCAAAGCAACATCCTGTTCGCCGACCGGGGCCTGATGCGCAAGGATCCGGATTTCTACACCGCCTATGTGATGAACCACATCCTGGGCGGCGGCGGATTCACTTCCCGTCTCTATACCGAAGTGCGGGAAAAGCGGGGCCTCGCCTATTCGGTCTATACCTACCTGCATCCCATGGACCGCTCCGCGATCTATGCCGGCGGCGCCGGCACGGCCAACGCGCGGGTCGCGGAAACCCTGAAGGTCGTCCGTGACGAATGGGCCAAGTTGGCCAAGGACGGCGTGACCGAGGCGGAATTGACCGCCGCCAAGCAGTATCTGACCGGCTCCTTCCCGCTGCGCTTCACGGCGACGGAGCGAATCGCGGCCATGCTGGTCGGCATGCAGACGGAAGATTTGGGCATCGACTATCTGGACAAGCGCAACAGCTATATCGAGGCGGTCAGCCGCGACGATATCCGCCGCGTGGCCCGGAAACTCTTGCATCCGGACGACCTCACCATCGTCGTCGTGGGAGAACCCAAGGACGTCAAACCGACACCTTGAGCCCCGCCGTTGGCGACGCCGGGGACCGATGGTACTCTCGCCCGCGCAACGTCCCCCCGGAGGATCAGAGACCTTCATGCCCCCCCCCGCCCCAACGCCGGCCTGGCAGGCGCTCGCCGACCATCACCGGAAGGCAGCGGGCAGCCATCTGCGAGACCTTCTCGGCGACGACAAGCGCACCGAGGCCCTGACCTTCGCCCTGGGCGGCCTGTGCTTGGATCTGTCCAAGAACCGCCTCACCCCGGATACCCTTACCCTGCTGATCGCCCTGGCCGATGAGCGCGGTGTGGCGGCCCGGCGGGATGCCATGGCGGCGGGCGAGGCGATCAACACAACCGAAGACCGTGCCGCCCTGCACATGGCGCTGCGCGCCCGGCCTGAAGACGGTTTCGCCGTCTGTGGCACGCCGGTCCATGGCGAGGTTCAGGCCGTGCTCGACCACATGGCGGACTTTGTCGCCAGGGTGGAAGCCGGCACCCGCACGGGTGCCGCCGGCAAGCCCTTCACCGACGTCATCAACATCGGCATCGGCGGCTCGGACCAAGGCCCGCGCATTGCCTGTCGGGCCCTCTTTCCCTACCGGCGGCGCGGCCTCATCCCCCATTTCGTATCCAACGTGGACGCCACGGATCTGACGGAGACGCTTGAAGCTTGCGATCCGGAAACCACCCTGATTATCATTTCCTCCAAGACGTTTACGACCGCCGAGACCATGACCAACGCCATGACGGCGCGACGCTGGCTAACCGAGGCGTTGGGATCAGGCGCCGTCGCCAAGCATTTCTGCGCCGTCACCAGCAACGACGACGCGGCACGTGATTTCGGCATCGGCGACGACGCTCTGTTCGGGTTCTGGGACTGGGTCGGCGGTCGGTATTCGGTTTGGTCGGCGATCGGCCTGCCGCTGGCCCTGACGCTGGGCATGGACCTGTTCCGCGATTTCTTGGCCGGCGCCCGGGACATGGATCGCCACTTCCTGGAAACGCCGCTGGCGGAAAACCTGCCCGTGTTGCTGGCACTGGCCGGTATCTGGAACCGCAATTTCGAGGGGGCCGCCGCCCATGCGGTGCTGCCCTATAACCAGCTGCTGGACGGCCTGCCCGACTACCTGCAGCAGTTGGAAATGGAAAGCAACGGCAAGGCTGTCGATCGAGACGGCGCCATGGTGGTCCAACCCACCGCCCCTGTCGTATTCGGCCAAGCGGGCACCAATGGTCAGCATGCGTTTTATCAGCTGCTTCACCAGGGCACGGATCTGGTCTCCGCCGATTTCATCGCTGCCGTGGCGCCGGCCCATCCGGCGGGCGACCATCACGACAAGCTGCTGGCCAATTTCCTGGCCCAACCGGCGGCCCTGGCGCTTGGCCGCAAGGCCGGGCCGGGCGTGCCGCCGCACATGCAGTTTTCCGGCAACCGGCCATCGACCACGATCCTGCTTGATCGGTTGGACCCACGCAGCTTCGGCATGCTGTTGGCGCTTTACGAGCACAAGGTGTTCGTCCAGGGCGTGATCTGGAACGTCAATTCTTTTGACCAATTCGGGGTCGAACTGGGCAAGGAACTTGCCGGTCCGTTGACCAGGGCCCTTGCCCAGGGCACGGATGCCCCGGGGTTGGATGCCTCGACGCGCAGCCTGCTCGCCCGCATTCGCCGGGTCCGGGGCGGCGGGGACAGTTCATGATCAATCCCCCCGTTATCCGCCGTCTGCCGGAAACCGTGGTCAACCGCATCGCCGCCGGCGAGGTCGTGGAACGCCCGGCCTCGGCGGTGAAGGAACTGGTCGAAAACGCCATCGACGCCGGCGCCAAGCGTATCGAGGTCGTGATTCGCGACGGCGGTCAGACGGCGATCACCGTGACCGACGACGGCTGCGGCATGACGCCGGAAGAAATCGAATTGGCGCTGGAACGCCATGCCACGTCGAAGCTGCCGGACGACGACCTGATGGCCGTGTCCACCTTGGGTTTTCGGGGCGAGGCCCTGCCCTCCATGGCCGCCGTGGCGCGCATGACCATCACCTCACGCCCGCAAGGCGCCGAGCAAGCCTGGGCCGTCACGGTCGAAGGCGGCGGCCCCGCCAAGGCCCAGCCCGCCGCCCATCCCCACGGCACGCGGGTGGACGTGCGCGATCTGTTCTATGCCACGCCGGCCCGGCTCAAGTTCCTCAAGGCCGCGCGCACGGAACAGAACCATGTGGTCGAAACCCTGAACCGCTTGGCCATGGCCCATCCGGAAATCGCCTTCACCCTGTCCGACGGCAGCCGCGACCTGATCAAGCTGAATGCCGTCACCCCGCGCCTGGGCGACGATCCGGCCGCGGCACGGCTGGAGCGCCTGGCCGGCATCATGGGCCGCCCCTTCGCCGACAACGCCATGACCATCGACGCCGTGCGCGAGGGCATCCGGCTTTCCGGCCATGCCGGGGTGCCGACATTGAACCGCGGCAACGCGGCCATGCAGTTCCTGTTCGTCAACGGCCGGCCCGTGCGCGACCGCCTTCTGCTGGGGGCCGTGCGGGGCGCTTACCGGGAGTTCCTCGCCTCCGACCGCCATCCGCTGCTGGCCCTGTTTCTGGAGGTGCCGCCGACCGAGGTCGACGTCAATGTCCATCCGGCCAAGACCGAGGTCCGGTTCCGCGACGCCGGGGTGGTCCGGGGGCTGATCGTCAGCGCCCTGAAGCATGCCCTGGCCGAGGCCGGGCACCGGGCCTCGACCACCGTGGCGGGGGCGGCGCTGGGCGCCTTCCGGCCCAGCGAACTTTCCGGCGGCGCCCTGCCCCTGGGCCGAAGCGGCGGCGGATATGGCGGGGCCTATGCCCCCGCCGCGCGGCCAAGCGGCCTGTCGGACCATTACGCCCCCCTCCCCGATCTTGACCGTGCCCCCAGCGCGCCGATGACGATGGACCCAGACGGCGGCATGGCGTCGGAACAGCCCCCGGCGGAATACCCCCTGGGCGTGGCGCGGGCCCAGGTTCATGCAACCTACGTGATCGCCCAAACGGCGGACGGCCTGGTCATCGTCGATCAGCACGCGGCGCATGAGCGCCTGACCCAGGAAAAAATCAAGACGGCGATGGCATCCGGCGGCGTCAACCGCCAGATGCTGCTGATCCCCGAGGTTGTCGAGATGGAGGAGCCGGCGGTCGACCGCCTGCTTGCCCGCGCGGATGAACTGGCCGAGATGGGCCTGGTGATCGAAGGCTTCGGCCCCGGTGCCGTGGTGGTCCGCGAGACGCCGGCTCTACTAGGAGACATGGACATCCAGGGCGTGATCCGCGACCTGGCAGACGATCTGGCGGAATACGGTGAAACCATCGCGCTGGCCGAGCGCATCGGCGATGTTTGCGCGACCATGGCTTGTCATGGATCAATCCGCGCCGGCCGGCGCCTGAATGCGGATGAGATGAACCGTCTTTTGCGCGAGATGGAGGCGACCCCCCATTCCGGGCAGTGCAGCCACGGCCGCCCGACCTATGTGGAACTGAAGCTGGCCGATATCGAAAAACTGTTCGGCCGGCGTTAAGATCGCCCTGTTTTCCGCAACCGGACGATCAGGCCCATGCTGCGTGAATGGCTCACCCATCGGATGACCCCGGCCCCGGAACCGGTCAAGCGGCTCGGCTATCTGAAGGAACAGATTGCCATCGCCGCCCGCCATCGGCGGCTCCATCCCGCGTGGAAGGAGCACCTGGTCCGCTCGCGCCGCTTCGTCCTGTGGTCCGCCGCCAATTGCCCCGGCCAGAACAAGGTGGTGATCCTGGGCTCGGGGGGGCTTCTGGACGCACCGCTTTGTGATTTGGCCGACGATTTCGCCGAGGTCGTGCTGATCGACATCTTTCACCCCCCTGCCGTGCAGGCCTGGGCGGCGCAATACCCCAACGTCTATCTGGTCGAAACCGACCTGACCGGTCTGGTCGACGGCCTGGCCCAAAGCGAGATGCCGTCGGAGCCGCCGCTGCCGGACATCCCCGAGGCCGATGCGGATTTGGTCGTGTCCCTGAACCTGCTGAGCCAATTGCCGCTGATCCCGGCCCGACACGTGCCGGAGAAACAGGCCAAGGCCTTCGCAACGGAAATCCAGCGCCAGCACCTGCGCGCCCTGCAGGCCCTGCCCGGGCGGGTCTGCCTGATCACGGAAACGGTGCGGGAATTCGTCGAGGACGGCGAGGTGAATGAGACGGAACCCGCCCTTGGCGATATCAAGCTGCCGGAACCGGATGAACGCTGGATCTGGAATTTGGCGCCGGCGCCGGAAATTGAACGCAACCGCGGCCTGCGCCTCAGGGTCGCCGCCTATTCCAACCTTTTCAAGAAGTAGACCTTGGCCGCACCGTAGGTGCGTTCGTCCCGCACCTCGAACCCGCGCGTCCCGGCCAGGCTTTCCTCGGCCCCGACCTCGACCACCACGGTGGCATCGGGGGTCAGCCAGTTTTTGTTCAAAAGCCCGCGCAGGGCCGGATCAGCCATCCCCATGCCGTAGGGCGGATCGAGAAACACCAGCCCGGCCGGCGTCTTTGCCGCCCGCGGCGGCACGGCCAGATGAGTGCAGTCGAGCCCCAGCATCAGGCATTCCCGCCACAACCCCATGGCCGCCGCGTTGTCCTTGGCGATCTTGAGGTGCTGTGGATTGCGGTCCGCGAACAGGCCGAAGGCCGCCCCCCGCGACATCGCCTCAAGCCCCAACGCCCCCGTGCCGCAGAACATGTCAGCGACGGTGATGCCGTCCAGATCCACGGCCGCCTTGCCATGGGCCAGAATGTTGAACACGGATTCCCGGGCCCGGTCCGAGGTCGGACGCAGATCCCGGCCCTCCGGTGCCGTCAGCTTCTTGCCGCGAAATCTGCCGGCAACGATGCGCATCAGACCGCACCCCGCATCAGGACAGGACCTTGCCCAGCTGTTCCTTCAAGGTCTTGCCCTTGATCTCATAGACGTCGCCGCGCGCCAGATTGCCCAACTGGAACGGGCCGTAGGCCGTGCGGATCAGGCGGTTCACGGAAAGCCCCAGATGTTCCATCACCTTGCGGACCTCGCGGTTCTTGCCTTCGGACAGGCTGACGGTCAGCCAATGATTGGCGAAACCCTTGCGCATCTTGTCGCCGGCATCCATCTGGTCGATCTCGGCCTTGATCGGGCCATATCGCACGCCGGACACGGTGACGCCGCGGGCCAGTTTGGCCAGGTCTTCAGGTTTCACCACACCGTGCACGCGCACCCGGTAGCGCCGGTTCCAGCCGTTGGACGGCAATTCCAGGCGCCGCGCCAGGCCGCCGTCGTTGGTCAGCAGCAGCAGGCCTTCGGAATTGAGATCGAGACGGCCCACGGATACCACCCGGGGCAGGTCCTTGGGCAGGCGGTCGAACACGGTCGGGCGGCCTTCCGGATCCTTATGGGTGGTGACCAGCCCGACCGGCTTGTGATAACGCCACAGCTTGGGCGGCGCCTTGCCCGGCAAGGGCTTGCCGTCGACCAGGATGATGCTGGCCTCTGTCACCGTATGGGCGGGGGTCGTCAGCTTCTTGCCATCGACGATGACGCGGCCTTCTTCGATCCAGCGTTCGGCCTCGCGGCGCGAGCACAGGCCCGCGCGGGCGATCACCTTGGCGATGCGTTCGGGGGCGTCTGCGGGTTTCGTGGTCTTTGGTTTATCGGCCATGGCGGGGACATTAGGGGCGGACGGCGGCGGCGGCAAGCATTGACGACGGAGGGCCGGCGAGTATGGTTGGCGCCATGGACAAACCCGCATCCGACAGCTTCATGGCCCAGGCCCTGGATGAGGCCCACGCCGCCGCCAAGCGCGGCGAGGTCCCCGTGGGCGCCGTGGTGGTCGAGGCCGCGACCGGGCGCATCCTGGCCCGCGCCGGTAACGAGACCGAGGCCGGCCATGACCCGACGGCCCATGCGGAAATTCTGGCGCTGCGCCGCGCAGCACAAGCCCGGGGGGAACCCCGCCTTCCGGACTGTGATCTTTACGTGACGCTGGAGCCCTGTGCCATGTGCGCCGCCGCCATCAGCCACGCCCGCATCAGAAGGCTTTATTTCGGGGCCTACGATCCCAAGGGCGGCGGGGTCGAACACGGCCCCCGGTTCTTCACCCAGCCGACCTGCCACCACGCACCCGAGGTGGTCGGCGGCCTGGACGAAACAGCGGCCGCCGCCTTGCTCAAGGATTTTTTCAAGGAACGCCGCTAAGCGGCTGAAATTTCCGGGTTCAGGATTCCGCCGCGAGCGGCAAATTGACCAAAAGATTCTGTGGCTTCAGACGGACCCGCTGATCCGGGGTCATGCAGAGGGCGAGATAGATCGGCTTGCCCCGCACCTCGGCCGCCATCTGGTTGGGGTCCTTGAACTCGAGGCGGAACAGCGACAGCAGCCGCGCCATGCGCGCATCCTCGACATCCTCCCCTTCGTAGAGGTCGTTCAGCAGCATCGATGCCTCGGCGTCCAGCCCCAGATGCCAGACCCATTTCTCGTCGTTGATTTCTTGCACGGGCTGGATAGAGATCTCTGCCTCCAGGAAATGGCGGACCCAGGCTTCGAGCACGCGGCACAGCGCGTCAAGCCCCGGCCGGGCGAAGGAGATGTCGAGCACGGTGTCGTAACGCTCGTTGCGGTCCCAATAAATATCCGCCGTGTCCGGCTGCAATACGTCCATGTCGACCTGACGGGCGGCGGCACCGCTGCCGACCACCAATTTTCCCAGACTGCCCATGCCGGCTGTGGTCGCCAGCATCTCGACTGTTTCCGCGTCGCCCAGCAAAATCGCGCCGTCTTTCAGCGTCACCGTCTGCTCACGGAACAGAAGTTCCGCCGCACGGGCGCGAAACGGATCGTCCGTGCCGTCGATGACGCGCCGCGCCACGACCTGGGCCATCTGGTCGATGAACAAGGGTGGGATGGTGACGCTGTCGGCGCGGAAAATTTCCAGATAACAGGCCTCGACCGTGCCCGCCCCCACAAGGCGGTCACGGAAGGCCAGCATCACACGGTAATTGTCGCGCGCGTCTTCATCGGCCATGGCGTCGATACGCCCATCACCCACGGCTTCGCGGGGATTGGCCATCAACGCGCCATGCAAGGCGCGTTCAGCGTCACAGGATTCCGCGATAGGGGCGATTTCCGGGCGCTGCAGATAGGCGCGCAAGAAGGCGTCCGTCACAGCCAGATGGCCGGCCCCGTTCCGTGTCAGCAGGTGATAGCCGGAATTGGGCCAAAAGTCGGGCGCCGGGCCGTTCATGGGCTAGTTGTGGCCGCTGATATCGGCGTGCAGCGGCTTGGTGTCCTCAAAGGCCTTTTTCTGCGCTTCGTCGGCGGGTTTCTGGAACTTGTCCTTCCATTCGCCGAAGGGCATGCCGTAAATCGCCTCGCGGGCCGCATCGTAATCGACGTCCTCTCCCTTGGCCTGGGCCTCGGCGGCATACCATTTTGCCAAGCAGTTGCGGCAGAACCCGGCCAAGTTCATCAGGTCGATGTTCTGCACGTCCGTGCGTTTCTGCAGATGCTTGATCAGGCCGCGAAAGGCGGCGGCTTCCACTTCCGTGCGGGTCTTGTCGTCCATGTCGTCATCTCCTCCGTCTGCCGCCGCGTGCCCGATGGGCGCGCGAGGGTCGTCTGTCTCTGCGCTCTATATAGGGGCCGGCCTGCGTCGGCAAAAGGGCGGCGGCACCTAGCGCTTGATCGCCCGCCAACCAATGTCGCGGCGGCAGAAGCCTTCGGGCCAGTCGATCAAGTCGACCGCCTCATAGGCCCGGGCCCGGGCTTCGGTCACATCCTTGCCGATGGCCGTGACCCCCAGCACGCGGCCACCGTTGGCGAGGACCGTTCCGCCCGCGCCCGCCGCCGTGCCGGCATGGAATACGACCACGCCCTCGACCGTGCCGGCGGCATCCAGACCCTTGATTTCGGTGCCTTTTTTATACTTTCCCGGATACCCCTTGGCGGCCATGACAACGGTCATGGCGACATCGTCCCGCCATTGCAGCTTGGTCTTGGCCAGCCGTCCCTCGGCACAGGCCAGGAGAACCTCCAGCACGTCGGATTTGAGACGCATCATCATGACCTGGCATTCCGGGTCGCCGAATCGGGTGTTGTATTCGATCAGCTTGGGCCCGGCGTCGTCGATCATCAGCCCGGCGTAAAGCACGCCCTTGAAGGGCCGACCCTCGGCCGCCATGCCCTTGATTGTCGGCTCGATGATTTCCGCCATGACCCGGTCGACCATGGCCTGGTCGATGACGGGGGCCGGGGAATAGGCGCCCATGCCGCCCGTGTTGGGCCCTTCGTCGCCGTCGTGGGCGCGCTTGTGGTCCTGGGCGCCGACCATGGGCAGCGCCGTTTCGCCGTCAACCAAGGCGAAGAAGCTGGCTTCCTCGCCTTCCAGGAATTCCTCGACCACGATTTCCGTGCCCGCGTTGCCGAAGGCTTCCTCGATCATGATCTGGTCGACCGCCGCATAGGCCTCGTTCACATTGCGGCAGATGATGACCCCTTTGCCGGCGGCCAAGCCGTCGGCCTTGACCACGATGGGGGCACCATGGGTGCGGATGTATTCCTTGGCCGCGTCCGGCTCGTCAAAGCGGTCGTAATCGGCGGTCGGGATGCCGTATTTGGCGCAAAGGTCCTTGGTGAAAGCCTTGGAGCCTTCCAATTCCGCCCCCGCCGCCGTCGGTCCGAAGGATTTGACCCCCAGCGCATCCAGTTTATCGACCAGGCCCGCCACCAGGGGGGCTTCCGGCCCGACCACGACGAAGTCGATGGCGTTGTCCTTGACGAATCCGATGATGCCGCCCAGGTCCTCGGCCTCGATATCAAGGTTACGCGCAAGAGCGGCCGTGCCCGCGTTACCCGGAGCACAGAACAGTTCGCTGCATTTGGGGGATTTGGCGATGGCCCAGCAAAGGGAATGTTCCCGCCCGCCCGAGCCGACCACAAGTACCTTCATCCTGTCCCAATCCCTCCCGATTCCGGCGGTTTGATCGGCAGACGCGCTTGGCATCCTCCGGCCGTATTGTGTCCGTTCACTGGGCCTTGCATACTGCGCCCATGAGCGACAATTCCAGCGGCACCGCGCAGAGTCAACCCGGCGAAACCGAGACCAGCCACAACCTGCCGGTCTTTACCGTTTCCGAGATTTCCCAGGCCGTGAAACACACGGTCGAGGAGACCTTTCAATGGGTGCGAATCCGGGGCGAAATATCGGGTTTCAAGCGCGCCGCTTCGGGCCATCTGTATTTCACATTGAAGGATGCGGACGCGGTTATCGACGGCGTGTGCTGGCGCGGCACCGCCGGGCGCCTATCCATTAAACCCGAAGACGGGATGGAGATCGTCGCCACCGGGCGGCTGACCACCTACCCCGGGCGCTCAAAATACCAGGTCGTCGTCGACCACATGGAACTGGCCGGCGAAGGGGCGCTTCTGAAGCTGCTGGAGGATCGCCGCCGCAAGCTTGAGGCCGAAGGCCTGTTCGCGGCCGAGCGCAAGCGCGACATCCCCTATCTGCCCGATGTGATCGGCGTCGTCACCTCGCCCACGGGGGCCGTGGTCCGCGACATCCTGCACCGCCTGGCCGACCGTTTTCCCGTCCATGTCTTGGTTTGGCCCGTGCTGGTCCAGGGCGAGGACGCGGCCGCCCAGGTCGCCGCTGCCGTGCGCGGATTCGGCGCGATCGAGGCGGGCGGCCCCGTACCGCGCCCGGATGTGGTCATTGTCGCCCGCGGCGGCGGCAGCCTGGAGGATTTGTGGGCGTTCAACGAGGAAGAGGTCGTGCGCGCCATCGCCGACTGCCCGATCCCCGTGATTTCCGCCGTCGGTCACGAAACGGACACCACCCTGGCCGATTTCGCCGCCGACCGGCGGGCGCCGACACCCACCGCGGCGGCGGAAATGGCCGTGCCCGTGCGCCTGGACCTGCTGGCGCAGGTTCTGGAGGATGGACAGCGCATCGCCAGCGCCGTATCCCGGCGGCTCGCCGATCATCGCCGCAATCTGGACGCCACGGCCCGGGCCCTGCCCAATCCGGCGCGCATGCTGCAGGAACAGGCGCAGCGGCTCGACGATTGGACCGACCGCCTGGGCCATTCGCTCGGCAGCGGGCTGGAGCGCCGCCGCGCGCGCCTTGCCAATGCCGCCGCCGGGCTGACCCGGCCCGACAAGATCATCCAGATGGAGGTCGGCCGCCTTGCCTCGGAAGTGCGCGCCCTGAAAACCGCCGGAAAATCCGCCATGGACCGGGCGCGGGGCCGCCTGAGCCAGGCCTCGGCCCTGTTAGAAAGCTATTCCTACCAGCGCGTCCTCGACCGCGGGTTCGCCCTGGTCACCGATCCGGCGGGCGCCCCCGTGACCTCGGCCAAAACGCTCAAGACCGGCGACCGGCTGGACCTAAGGCTTCGCGACGGGACACGCCCGGTGGTCGTTTCCGGCGGCGCGGCCTCGGCCAAGACGGCAACGTCCGCACCGGGCAAGGATACTCCCGCGAAACCCGAAACCAACAAGCCCGGCGACGACCGGCAGGGGCGGCTTCTGTGACATTCCTTTTTCGCATTTTCCTGGTCGCGGCGGCCCTCGTCGCGGCGGGGGCTTATCCGGCCGGCGCGCTGGAAATTTCCGGCTCATTCGTCCAAGGCGGCCTGGCCACCGGTAAGGTTGAGCCGGGGACCAAACTGACGCTCGACGGACAACCCGTGGCGGTGGCGCCCAACGGCAGCTTCATCATCGGCTTCGGACGCAAGGCCAAGGCGAAGATGGTGCTGCGGGCGGAACCGCCGGAGGGCCAGTTGGAAGAGCGGGAGCTTGTCATCGAAAAGAGCAAATACAAGGTTCAGCGCATCGACGGCCTGCCGCAACGCAAGGTCAGCCCGACCAAACCGGAAGACCTCGCGCGCATCAAGAACGACCAGATCCAAATCGCCGAGGTCCGCAAGCGGACGACGCTCAAGACCTTTTTCGACACGGGCTTCATGTGGCCGGTCGAAGGCCGCATTTCCGGCGTCTACGGCAGTCAGCGCATCCTTAACGGCAAACCGCGCAGCCCGCATAACGGCGTTGACGTCGCCGCCCCCCGCGGCACCCCGGTCAAGACCATGGGCGACGGCATCGTCGCCCTGGTGAACCAGGACATGTTCTTTACGGGCAAGACGGTGATGATCGACCACGGCCTGGGCCTGACGTCGGTCTACATCCATATGGACAAGACCACCGTGAACGAAGGCGACTTCGTCACCAAGGGCACGCAGATCGGCACCGTGGGTGCGACCGGCCGGGCCACCGGCCCGCATCTTCATTGGGGCGTCAGTTGGTTCAAGACCCACCTGGACCCGGCGTTGCTGGTCGGGCCGCAGCAAACCGGAAAATAACCGGCTGCCCTATTCCCCGCCGTTGGGCCAGCGGTTGTGCAGCCACAACCATTGTTCCGGCGTGTCACGCACCCATTGTTCAACCTGGTTGTTGATCTGCGTCATCGCGGCAAGGACATCGGCCTTGTGGTCGCCGGTCTTCTCAAACCGGACTGGCGGCAGGGCCGTCATCTTGAAGGTCGCCCCCTTGACCCGCGTCACCCTAGCCGCCACTACGGGGCAATTGTGGCGCAGCGCCAATTCGGCCAATGCCGGGGCGGTCATGGCCGGGCGGCCGAAGAACGGCACGGCGATGCCGTCGTTCATTTTCTGATCGACCAGCATGGCCAGATGGCTGCCGGAGCGGAAGGCGTTGAGAAGCTGGCGCACGCCCTGTGGCCCCTTGGGGATCAAGGCCCCTTCGACGGCGGCGCGGCCATTGCGGTACAGCCATTCGACCAGGCGGTTGTTGGCCTCGCGGTAGACGCGGTCGAGCGGCAAACCCCGCTGTGTCGCGCCCAATGCCAGAATTTCCCAATTGCCGATATGGGCGGAATAGAAAATGCCCGCCTCATTATCGTCACGCAACTGGTCCACGTACTCGCCGCCTTCGACGATCACCCGGCCGTTTCCGGCGTAGACGTCTATTTCCTGCAAATGGGGAAACTCGGCGGCGAGCCGGCCCAGGTTGTCCCACATGCCGTGGACGATGCGCTCAACTTCGGCATCCGGCATCTCGGGAAACACGGCGCGCAGGTTTTTGCGCGCCCGATCCGACAGGCGCAAACGCGGCCCGATGGTGCGCGCCAGGAGCCCCCCCAGCCCCGACGCCCAGTCAAGCGGCAACATGCGGAAGAACATATAGACGGTGAACGCCGCCGCCGCCTGGACGGGGTGAATCACGTATTTGTTCAGCGGGGCCGGCGCATGAGCCATGGAATCGGCAGCCTGACTACGGTTTGACGGTTTGCAGCAATTGGTCGAGGGCCGCTTCGTCGTCCCATTGCAGGGTGATTGTCAAGACTTCAATGCCCGCGCGGTCGCCGGCGGGGATGCGTTGGACGTCCTTTTCCGTGGTTATCAAAACCCCTTTCAGGGCCTCCGCACGGCGTTTCAAGGCAGCCAGATCGGCGGAGTTGAAGGGGTGATGGTCTGGAAAGGCTTTCGTTCCCGCAAGGCGGCAGCCGTGATCGCGCAGGGTCTGAAAGAATTTTTCCGGATGCCCGATCCCCGCGAAGGCAACACCCAGGGTTTCTGAAATTTTCTTAACCTCAGGTCCGGGCACGATCCGGGCTGTCAACACGGGTAGGTTTTCCGGGCCGAAGCGGCGCACCGCATCGGCCACGCCCCAAATATCATCGCCGATCACAACCAACGCATCCGCCCGCGCGAGCCCCGCCCGCAGGGTTTCGCGAAGCGGCCCGGCCGGGATCAGAAAGCCATTGCCGAAACCATAACGGCCATCAACGACAACGATGGACAAATCCTTGGCAAGCGACGGATCCTGGAAGCCGTCATCCAGTACCAGGGTCCCGGCTCCGGCGTCCACGGCGGCGCGGGCCGCCTGGGCCCGGTCACCGCCGACCCAGACCGGCGCGGCCCTGGCGATCATCAGGGGCTCGTCCCCGACCTTGTCCGCCGTATCCATATCCGGGTCCACGGGTCGAGGGGCCGTGCCGACCGTGCCGCCGTAACCGCGGCTGATCACATGAGGCTGCTGTCCGATATTCGCCAAGCGGCGCGCGATATCGATCACCACCGGCGTCTTTCCCGCCCCGCCGGCCGTCAGATTACCGACGCAGACCACGGGCGCACCAGCACCGACCACCTTCTTGCGCTGGCGCAATGCCGTCGCGGCGCCGTAGATCAGACCGAACGGCGACAACAAGGCCCCCAGGGCCGACGCCTCGCCATACCAAAAATCCGGAGCTTTCATGCCCCCCCTTTGCACCGTCCAGACGCTGAAGATAGGGCGTGAGTTCCGCCATAAGCCGATCAATCACCCCGGCTTCCGCCTGGGCGAATATGCGGGCGCGAGCGGCAAAGGCCTCGGCCTCACCGGCATCGTCCAGCAGACGGCCCACGGCAGCACTCAAGCCCGCCCCGTCGGCGACGGGCAGGGAGGCACCGGCCGCCGCCATTCGGGCCCCCATGTCGGCGAAGTTTGTCATGCGCGGACCGTGCAGCACGGCGCAGCCGAGGCGCGCCGGCTCCAACAAATTCTGTCCGCCCTCTGCGGACAACGACTTGCCCATGAACACGACGGTAGCCAGAGTAAAGAACAGGCCCAGTTCGCCCATGGTATCGGCGATATAGACGTCCGTGCCAGTGTCGGGCAGTGTCCCCGCAGCCCGGCGCTTAACCCTGGCGCCCTGCGCGGTGAGCTGGGCCGCGATCTCGGCCCCCCGGTTCGGGTGGCGCGGCACGATGATGGTCAACAGCCCCGGATGGGTGGCCGCTTGGTCCTGATGGACCCGCCAGGCGATGTCTTCCTCGCCCGCCCAGGTGCTGGCCGCGAGCCACAGGGGACGGCCCGCCGTGGCGGCGCGCATATCCGCCAATCGCGCCGCATCTGCGGGCAGCGGGTCGGCCGCGAACTTCAGGTTCCCCACACTGCGCGCACCCGGTGCACCCAGGGCCCGCAAGCGCTCGGCATCGCCTTCCGTCTGGCCTAGGCAAAGCGCGAAGCCGCCGAGCAGCCCGGCGATGAATTTGGGGGCGCGGGACCAGCCCTTGAAGGAACGTGGTGAAATGCGCCCGTTGACCAGAACCAGCGGATTGCCCCGTACAGCCGTTTCCGAAATCAGGTTGGGCCAGAATTCCGATTCCGCCCAAAGGGTCAGGTTCGGCCGCCAATGATCGAGAAACCGGCGAACGTAAGCCATGCGGTCGACCGGCACATACTGATGAACCGCCCCCTTGGGCAGACGGTCGGCCAGCATACGGGCCGAGGTCACCGTCCCCGTGGTGACCAGGATGTTGGCGGCAGGCACTGCCGTCTTCAGACGGGCGATCAGGGTCAGCAGCGACATCGCCTCGCCCACGCTGGCGCCGTGCAGCCAGATCAATGGACCGTCGGGGCGCGCCAGGGCAGCCCGCCCCAGCCGTTCATTGAAGCGGTGGGGATCTTCCTTTCCAGCCTTGATCCGCCGGCCCAGGTAGATATGGATCACGGGCGCGCCCAGGGTCGTCAGGAAACGATAGAGGCCGAGCATCACGGGGTCTCCTCGGCCATGGCGGGTTCGACCGGCACACGCCCGGTCAGACGGTCGGCTTCGGCAGTGATGGCGTTGAGCGCGTCTTCGACCCGCGTTCGGGCCATGTTCATTTGCTCGGCATCGGCGTCGCGGGCAACCTCGATGGGATCGCCCCAGACGATCACCCCCCGCCCGAATGGCCAGGCGACCAGGAATCGGTCCCAGCTTTGCAGCACCTTGCCCCGCGCCGCACCAAAGGTCGCCGGGATGATCGGCGCACCCGACAGCCGGGCCAGGGCCACGGCGCCGTCGGTGGCCCGCATGCGGGGGCCGCGTGGACCGTCCGGCGTGATACCGACACAGTCG